>NZ_JACCAS010000002.1:3000000-3300000 GCF_013409255.1 Paraburkholderia bryophila | reverse complement strand
CTCCGCCGCTTTTGGCGTGGCGCTGTCTTTGGACGGACCGGATCTGGACGGATCGGATCTGGCCGCGTGGTCGGGTTTGACGTCGTGCTCGGCGACCGGCTTCGGCGTCGCGGACAGCGAGCTCGCCGCACCCGCGTGCGAATCGCCTTCGGCGCCGTGCGGATGCGGCGCGACCGCCGCGACCGACGCGTCGTACACCACGCGCGGCTCGAGTGCCATCATCAAGGGCGCCGGTACGACGGGGGCACGCACGCTGGCTGCGTCGCCGTGGTCGATCAGACGCTTCAGAAGTTGCTTGACGATTTTCATGACACTCGCTCCGCCGGAGCGCTGGCTGCCGCGCCCCGTGACTATTGATTAACGCGGCACGGGCAGCCGCACCGCGCGCGATGAGAACGCGTTAGCCGCGCGACGGATAAACGCCTTGCAGCGCGATGATGAACGTCGTGCCGAGGTACGGATTGCGCAACGGCACCGGCGCATTGCTGCCCGTCTGCGCCACGGTGACGGTCGGCGCGGGCGTCTGCACCGAAACGTTGAACGGCGCAAGAGTGGTATTCGCCGTGGCCGTGCTGTAGATGGTGGCCGCGTGACCGCTCGCCGAGGCCGGGCCGAGGACGGCATTGGCTGCCGGCATCGACTCCGGGTTGGTGGTCGCGGTGGTCGCCGGCACGCTCACCTGAGCGGTCCCGGAGCCACCGGTGGCCGTGGCCACGTGCGTGTGCTGCGGCAGCTGCAGCTGGTTCAGCGTGATGTTCTCGTTGCCGGAAATCTCGCCCCAGTCGATTGTCGACAGGCCGGGACCGCTGCCCGTGCCAACCGGCGAGCGGCTGCTGAAATTCGGCAGGCCGAAGCTGGTCTGGCCATTGCCGCCGAAGGTCGTGCCGAGCAGCGCGAACAACGCCGAATTCTGCGAGACGCTCACGATCTGCCCTTGGCAGAGCGCCCATCCGACTGGTGCAAAGTTGAAGCCGACCATACGAATTTCACCGAGAAACGGATCGCTCATGACAATCTCCTGGAAGTACGACGGATGGGACGCCGGGTCGTGAGCACGATGACCGGCGTCATTGCGGGGTCTCGACCGGCTGTTGCGGCGCCGGCTTCAGGGTGTGAATGACGACGCAGAGCGTCGCGCCGCCGCTCGCCTGCGGGCGCGTCGGCGTGGCGAGCAGTTCCCAGACGCGGCCGTCCGGCGCGTCGATGCGATAGGTATCCTGGGGAAGCTGAACGTGTTGCGGCAGTTCGAATAGCGCGCTGTAGCAGACGTAGCCGTCGTCCATCGGCACGCCGGCCGGCGCGCTGCTCAAGCGCGCTTCGACCGCGTAGCCCTGCGGCGACGTCAACACGAAGATGCTGCCGAGCGACTCAGTCAACTCGGCATGAGTAGGAATTGCAGACACCCGCCCCCCGGCAGTGAATTTGTCGCACACCGTTGCTCAAGATAATCGCCGGTCGCTTTTTACCGATTGAGCCAATGCGCATTACACGCGCAGGTTTTCAAACGCCGTTGCGATACGTCGAAACGACCCGATGCGTGATTAACGGCATATTTCAAACCGGACTTGAATATTCTTGTTATACGGGCCGCTATATGCGCCCCGCATTTAAAACTTCATTCGGCGATACTGGACTGCAAGCCGGGCAACGGTTCGGCGATCGAACCGAATGGCACGGCTTCTCGCCTGAGCGATTCGTAAATGCCATTTTCTCCGCATTTTACGAAGTCCATCCGGCGGTAAAGCGATTGCACCGGGTTGTTCACCTCGACGTACAGATTGACGGCCAAACCGGCCTGCGCCGCCCGCTCGACCAACGCCTGCATCAGCCGCGTACCGATGCCGGCGCCGCGAAAGGTCGGCAGCAACGCAATGTCGATCACGCTCAATCCGCGCCCGCGCTTCCAGTCGTGATACAGACGGCCCACCGGTATGTCACCGGACATCACGACGTCGAAACGGCCGGCCGGATAGTGGCGCCGATAATAGCTCTCCTGCATATCGAACTGTTGCGCGAGCAACGCGTCGATCTCCGTGACGCTTAACCCTGAGGCGGCGAATTCGTCGAACCGCGTGCTGAAGAAAACAGTCTTCAGAAAATCACGGTCGGCGCTCGTCGACGCTCGCAACGACACGACGGCGGGTTGCTCCGCTGCCGCTGCCGCGCCTGAAACCGGCGTCCCTGTCATGCTGATCGAAGCTCTTACAAGAAATTATGAGATGCGTATGGGACCGGATCGTAGCCGGTTGTTAATGCACCTGCAATCGATTATTAAGGAAAAACTGACGAGGGATTTCCCTGATTGCGGTTGAGGGATGTTAATCGGCGCGAATCGAATTCGCTCCGAATGGAGCGGCGAGTGAAAATTTGATGAATCGATTTTTTGATTAAACGTTTGCGTGAATTGTAATAATTAGAAATTTTGCACGGTCGTGTTTTTTGATGTTGATCAGTTTATTTTTTTTGATTTTATGATAACGGTTTGCAATTGGCGTTCTGGATTTTAGAAACGGCAAGCCCCACATCCATCTCGCGCGGGAACTCGCTCGATGCCGTGGGGCTTAAGTGAAGAGACATCCCGTGCCGGGCAACGCCAACCCAGCCGGTCAGAAATCTACTCCCGAACCGGCCGCAACCCCAGCTCGCCGTCGGCCTGCACGGCATCCTGAACCAGCGTCTCCAGCACCAGCCCTCGCGTCTCAATCCCCAGGACCCACACCGCGACAGCCGCCACGACAAAACACAACGCGCCCAGCGAAAACACCCCGCCCTGCCCAAAGACCGGCAACACGACGCCCACCACGTAAGGCCCGATCAACGACCCGACCCGCCCAATCGCGGAAGCGAAGCCCGACCCGGTCGCCCTTGCCCCGGTACCGTAAAGCTCCGGCGTATAGGTATAAAGCACGGCCCACATCGCAAACAGAAAGAACTGCATCGCCAGGCCGGCACAGATCAGCAGCGTCGGCGTCTGCGCATGCAACGCGGTCTGCCCGTACACATACGCCATCACCGCACTCCCCGCGAGCGACGCGATACAGGTGGGCTTGCGTCCCCACCGCTCGACCAGCCACGCCGCGCAGATAAATCCGGGGATCCCGCCGAGCGAGATCAACACCGTGTACAGCACCGACTTGGTCACGGCAAAACCCGCCTGCTGCATCAACGCACCCAGCCACGACGTGAGTCCATAAAACCCGAGCAACGCAAAGAACCACAACGTCCACACCATGATCGTGCGACGCCGGTAGGCCAGACTCCAGATCTCGCGAAACGCGCCCGTTCCCTTCACAGCGGCCGGCTCGGCCAGCATCGCCGGCGTACTCAGTTGAGTCAGGCCCGCCGCCTTCATCACCTTCGCTTCGACTTCAGCCAGCACCTTATCGGCTTCGGCCAGACGCCCTCGATGCTCGAGCCAACGCGGCGACTCCGGCACCACGCGCCGCACGATCAGCACGAACACCGCGGGAATCGCGAGCAACGCAAACTCCGTGCGCCAACCGAATGCGGGCAACACGAAATACGACACCACGCCCGACGTGATAAACCCGAGCGGCCAGAACCCATCCATCAACGCGATCAGCCTGCCGCGCGACGCAGCCGGCACGAACTCCGACAGCAAAGTCTGCGCAATCGGAAACTCCATGCCCATGCCAATACCCAGCAGCACGCGATAGAAAATCAACGCCTCGACGCTCTGCGCCGTCGAACACAAATACGACGCCAGGCCCCACAACACCATGCTCCACTGAAACACCGGCCGGCGTCCGAAACGATCCGCCAGCAACCCCGCCACCGCCGCGCCGATCACCATGCCGAAGAAACTCGCGCTCGCCACCAACCCGGCCGTCGCGGTCGACAGATGGAACTCCGCCTTGATCGAGCCGAGCACGAACGTCATCGTGCCGAGATCGACCGAATCGAAAAAGAACGCGACGGCGATGATAAGGAAAATCGTCCGGTGATAACCGGAGAACGGCAATCGTTCGAGTCGAGCGGCGGCGCTCGCGCGCGGCTGGAAAGCGGTGGACATGTCATCCCCTCGTTGATGCGGCGGCTGCCGCGTGAGTACTCCGATCAGGTTTTCAGTAGACGTGGACATAAATCGGCCACATAGAAGAAAACCGTCATCGGAATGGAACGGGGGCGTCGTTCGGGGCTGCGCTCGCGCGTTAAGGACGCAGACGCGCACGCGCGGCGCCGGCAATGCGCGAGAGTGTGTCCGCGCTCAGGCGCGCGGCGATTCTTTCGACGTATTGATGATGACGCGCCTCCAGCGGCGCGCCGAGTTGCTGCGCGAGCAGATAGCGGATCAGCGCGATGCGCCGATGCCGCAGCACGATGCTCTGGTCGAGCAGCGCGAGCGCGGCATGGGCATCGCCCTCAAGGCAGGCGCGCTCGGTGAGGCGCGCGGTGGCTAGACGCGTCGACGCCATCTCGCGCGTTACGACATCAGCGGCTCGGCCGCGTCGAGCATCATCTTGACGAAGTAATCGGCAAAACTGCGGCGCACCACGATATCGAAGCTGTTCGCGCCGGTGGGCACGAGCGTCATCGATGCCTTGAAATAGTGGCTCTGCGCACACTGCCCTTCGCCGAACAGCTTGGGATGCAGATCGAGCGGACAGCCGCGCGTCAGCACCTCACGCGTGCGCGTGCCGCTAATTTCAAGCACCGTATAGCCGCTGCCGATATCCACCACCGCGGCAAACACGCCCGCGAACGCGGCGCCGAGTTTCGCCAGCAACGGCGCGCTGCGGGTCGCATCGTGCGCGGTGGCCGAGCGCACCAGCCATTCGTCCGGGCCGAGCCACAGCAGCTCATAACCATTGCCGCGCGCAATCGTATTGGCCTTTTCCGGCGGACGGCAGCCGAGCACGCTTTCCATCGCCTGCATGAAGGCCGCGTCGCGCGTATCGCCCCGCACGTTCACCAGTTCAAGGAACGGCCGCTCGCTCAATCTGAACGCCGCGCCGGCCGTCGACAGATGCTTCTTCAGCAAGGCATCCGTGCCGACCAGCGGCGACTCCTGCCATACGCCGGTTTGCTTACCGACCGTGCGATCCACGACCGAGCCCGTGCCTCGAGTTTCATTCCACATGTTGACGTGCCCCTTCGCTGTCGTAGAACACCGAACTGGTGATCTTCGCTGCCATCTGTTTGCCGCTCGCAAGCGGAATCGTGACCGTTTCGCCGATCTTGTCGAGACCGCCCTTGACGACCGCCATCGCAATCGAACGCTTCAGGATCGGGCTGTAATAGCTCGACGTGACGTGACCGAGCATCGCGGCCGTCGTGCCCTGGAATGGCCCGGCGACGATCTGCGAACCTTCGGGTATCACGAACGACGAATCCTCCAGCAGCAGCCCGACCAGTTGCTTGCGCCCCGCCTTCGCGGTGTCCGAGCGCGTCAGCGAGCGCTTGCCGAGAAAGTCTTTCGACTTCGCGACCAGCCCACCCATGCCGACGTCATACGGCGTCATCGAACCGTCCGTATCCTGACCGACGATGATGTAGCCCTTCTCCGCGCGCAATACGTGCATGGTTTCGGTACCGTACGGCGTGATGTCGTACTCGGCGCCCGCCGCCATCAACGCTTCCCACACCGCGCGTCCGACGTTCGCCGGCACATTCACTTCATAGGCGAGTTCGCCCGAGAAGCTGATGCGCATGACCCGCGACGCCGCGCCGGCCACCGTGCCTTCGCGATAGCTCATGAACGGGAACGCCGCGTTCGCGAAATCGATGTCCTCGCACACTTTCTGCAGCACCTTGCGGCTATTCGGACCGACCACGGCGAACGTGGCCCAGTGATCCGTGACCGACGCGAGCCGCACGCGCATGTCCGGCCATTCGGTCTGCAGCCAGCGTTCGAGCCACGTCAACACGCGCGCCGCGCCACCGGTCGTGGTCGTCATCATGTAGTGCTGGTCGGCGAGGCGCACCGTCACGCCGTCGTCGAAAATCATGCCGTTTTCGTCGAGCATCAGGCCGTAGCGGCACTTGCCGACTTCCAGCTTGCTCCACGGATTGGTGTAGACCCAGTTCAGCAGCTTCGCCGAATCGGGGCCCTGAATGTCGATCTTGCCGAGCGTCGACGCGTCCAGCATGCCGACGCTCGTGCGCACTGCGAGCGATTCGCGTGCCACCGCGGCGTGCATGTCCTCGCCCGCCTTCGGGAAATACCACGGACGCTTCCAGTTGCCGACGTCCTCGAAGGCCGCGCCGTTTTCCACATGCCATTCGTGCACCGCGGTCTTGCGCACCGGATCGAGAAACTCGCCCAGTTCACGGCCGGCAAACGTGCCGAACGTGACCGGCGTGTAGTTCGGACGGAACGTGGTCGTGCCGGTCTCGGGAATCGTCTTGCCGAGCGCCTGCGCGAGAATCGCCATGCCGTTGATGTTGCCGAGCTTGCCCTGGTCGGTGCCGAAACCCATCGCCGTATAGCGCTTCACGTGTTCGACCGATTCGAAGCCTTCGCGCGCGGCCAGGAAAATATCCGCGGCCGACACGTCGTTCTGGAAATCGATGAACTGCTTCGGCCCGCGCGTTGCCAGTTCACGACCGCCGACCAGCCACAGCGGTTGCATCTTCGCTTCGGTGATTTCGGCCACTTGCACCGGATTCGGCCGCGTCACGATGAAGCCGGCCGCGCGCGCCGCCTCGATGCCCGCATCCATCGCAAAGCGGATGCCCTGACCCAGCGTGAAATCGCCCGCGCAGGCGCCGACGCTGGTCTCCGGCTGCATCGCCTTGCCGGGCACGAAGCACGCCTTGTCGTCGTGCCAATGCGCCTTGCCGCCCGATTGCGCGAACAGGTGCAGCACGGGGCTCCAGCCGCCCGACATGGCCAGCAGATCGCACGGCAAGTCACTCTGTTTAGCGCCGGGCTGGCCTTTCGCGTATGACACCAGTTCGACCGACGCCACCCGCAGTTTGCCGTGCGCCGCCGTGATCGCGACGCCGTTCAATACCTTCACGCCGTAGCGCCGGGCTAGCGCCGGCAACGTGCCCTTCGATTCGCTCGCACGCGGATCGACCACCGTCACCTGCGCGCCGGCCGCTTTCAGGTCGAGCGCGCATTGATAGCCGTCGTCGTTGTTCGTGAACACCACCGCGTTGCGGCCCGGCAGCACCGCGTAACGATGCAGATAGGTCGACACCGCCGACGCCAGCATCACACCCGGCAGATCGTTATTGCCGAACACGATCGGCCGTTCGTGCGCGCCGGTCGCGAGAATCACGCGCTTTGCGCGGATCTTCCACATCAGTTCGCGCGTACCCTTGCGTTGCGTCACCGGCAAATGCTCGGTGAGCCGCTGCGTCACCGTGATGAGGTTGTGGTCCTGATAGCCGAAGGCGGTGCTACGGCACAGGATCTTCACGTCGGGCATCTGGCGCAGTTCGTCTTCAATCTTATGCACCCACTGCAGCGCGGGCTTGCCGTCGATCTCCGCACGGCACGACAGCAGCGAGCCGCCGAGTTCCGGCTGGTCGTCGATCAGCGTCACGCGCGCACCGGACAACGCCGCCGCATGCGCCGCCGCGAGCCCGGTCGGGCCGCCGCCCACTACCACCACGTCGCAATGCGCAAAACACTTGTCGTAGCGGTCCGCGTCGTTGTGTTCGGGCGCCTTGCCGAGACCGGCGGCGTCGCGAATCACTTCTTCGTACTTCGGCCAGAACTTGCGCGGCCACATAAACGTCTTGTAGTAGAAGCCCGCCGGAATGAAACGCGCGAACTTCTGATTGACCGCCATGCGATCTTTCTCGATGCTCGGCTTCGCGTTGACGCTGCTGGCGACGAGTCCCTGATACAACTCGACTTCGGTGGCGCGTGCGTTCGGCACCGTGTAGGCGCCGGTTTCCAGTTGCACGACCGCGTTCGGCTCTTCCACACCCGCCGTCACGATGCCGCGCGGCCGATGGTATTTCCAGCTACGCGCAACGAAATGCACGCCGTTCGCGAGCAGCGCCGAGGCCAGCGTGTCGCCCTGATAGCCCTGATACTGGCGGCCGTTGAACGTGAACGTCAGCGGCATGGCGCGATTGATGCGCCCGCCGTTGGGGAGTCGGTCTGTCTGGCTCATTGCGTCTTACCCCCTTGTACCTGACCTTGCACCTGGCCTTCGTTGCCGTCCAGTGCGAGCAGCGGACGCTCGAACGTGTCGTAGCCCTGGATCTCGTAGCTCACCGTGTCGCGTTGCGCCATGAACCAGCGGCGACATCCTTGCGCGTGCATCCATTGCTCGCGATGCACGCCGCGCGGGTTCTTACGCATGAACAGGTAGTCGCCCCATTCCTTGTCGGTGAGTTTTTCGGTGTCGAGCGGACGCGCAATATCCGCCTCGCCGCCGCAGGAAAATTCGGTTTCGGCGCGCGGCCCGCACCATGGGCATTCGATCAGTAGCATCTGATTCTCTCCAATGTCGGTTAGTGGGCGACGGCGGCGGCGCCGTGTTCGTCGATCAGATGGCCGGTGTAGAAACGGTCCAGCGAAAACGGCGCATTCAACGGATGCGGCTCGTCGCGCGCGATGGTGTGCGCATACGCCCAGCCCGAACCCGGCGTCGCCTTGAAGCCACCGGTGCCCCAGCCGCAATTGAAGTACAGGCCCTTCACGTCGGTCTTGCTGATGATCGGGCACGCGTCCGGCGACACATCCACGATGCCGCCCCACTGGCGATTCATCCGCACCCGCGAGAACACCGGGAACATTTCGACGATCGCTTCAAGCGTGCCTTCGATAATCTGGAAGCTGCCGCGCTGGCCGAACCCGGTGTATTGATCGACGCCGGCGCCGATCACGAGATCGCCCTTGTCGGACTGACTGATATACGCATGCACCGCGTTCGACATCACCACGGTGTTGACCACCGGCTTGATCGGTTCGGACACCAACGCCTGCAACGGATGGCTTTCCAGCGGCAGGCGTATGCCGGCCATATCCGCGAGCGTCGACGTATTGCCCGCCGCCACCACGGCGACCTTCTTCGCCTTGATGAACCCCTTGGTCGTATCCACGCCGATCACCTGGCTGCCGTCGCGGCGAATGCCCGTCACCTGACAGTTCTGCACGATATCGACACCGGCCTGATCCGCACCGCGCGCGAAACCCCATGCGACCGCATCGTGACGCGCCACGCCGCCGCGACGCTGGATCGACGCGCCGAGCACCGGATAGCGGCTATTCAGATTGATGGTCGGCTCGATTTCCTTGATCTGCGCCGGCGTGAGGAATTCGGCGTCCACGCCGTTCAACCGGTTGGCATTCACACGACGTTCCGTATCGCGCACGTCCTGCAACGTGTGTGCGAGATTCATCACGCCGCGCTGGCTGAACATCACGTTGTAGTTCAGGTCTTGCGAGAGCCCTTCCCACAGTTTCATCGCTTTTTCGTAGAGCGCGGCGGATTCGTCCCACAGGTAGTTGGAACGCACGATCGTCGTATTGCGCGCCGTGTTGCCGCCGCCGATCCAGCCTTTTTCCAGCACGGCGATATTGCGCACGCCGTGTTCTTTCGCAAGGTAATAGGCGGTGGCGAGACCATGGCCGCCGCCGCCGACGATCACCACGTCGTACTCGCGTTTGGGCTCGGGGCTCTTCCACTGGCGCTCCCAGTTCTCGTGATACGACATCCCGTTGCGCAAGAGGCTGAATATCGAATAGCGGCTCATCGTTGATCCTTGTGGGTACTGTCTTTCAATGCATGCTTCAACATTCGATGACGTTCACGGCCAGGCCGCCGCGCGACGTCTCCTTGTATTTGGTCTTCATATCCGCGCCGGTTTCGCGCATGGTCTTGATCACATTGTCGAGCGACACGTAATGCTGGCCGTCGCCTTTCATCGCCATGCGCGCTGCGTTGAGCGCCTTGACCGCCCCCATCGCGTTACGTTCGATGCACGGAATCTGCACGAGGCCGCCGACCGGATCGCAGGTCATGCCCAGGTTGTGTTCCATGCCGATTTCGGCGGCGTTTTCGACTTGCGTGGGCGTGCCGCCCATCACGGCGGCGAGCGCGGCGGCGGCCATCGAACAGGCCACGCCCACCTCGCCCTGGCAGCCCACTTCGGCGCCGGAGATCGAGGCGGTTTCCTTGTAGATGATGCCGATCGCGGCCGCCGTCAGCAGGAAGTCGACGATGCCGGCGTCGTTCGACGCGTGCATGAACTTCACGTAGTAGTGCAGCACTGCGGGGATCACACCGGCCGCGCCGTTGGTCGGCGCCGTGACGACGCGCCCGCCGGCTGCGTTTTCCTCGTTGACAGCCATCGCGTACAGGTTGATCCAGTCGAGCATGGAAAGGGGATCGCGCAACGATTCTTCCGAACGCGAACGCAATTGCGCGCACAGATCGGCGGCGCGGCGCTTCACGTGCATCGGACCGGGCAACTCGCCGCGCACCTTGCAGCCGCGTTCGACGCAGGCCGACATGGTGCGCCAGATCGCCAGCAGGCCTTCGCGTACTTCGTGTTCGGGGCGCGACGCGCATTCGTTGCGCAGCGTGATCTGGGCGATCGACAGGCCGGTTTCGCGGCACACGCGCATCAGGTCGTCGCCGGTGCGGAACGGATGCGGGACGTCCGCGCCGGCACGCAGGCCGTTGACGCGATCGCCTTCGCGATTCACCACGAAGCCGCCGCCGATCGAGTAATACTCTTTCTCGACCAGCAGTTGCGCGTTTTCGTCGAAGGCCTGGAAGCGCATGCCGTTCGGATGCACGATGCCTGAGCCTGGTGCGCCCGGCATCAGCTTGCGGAAGAAGCCGAGGTGGTCGCGCTCGTCGAATTTGATCGGATGTTTGCCGAGTAGCGTCAGCTGTTTCGTTTCGCGGATTGTCTTCAGGCGCGGTTCGATCAGGTCGGGGTCGATCAGGTCCGGGAGGTTGCCTTCCAGGCCTAGCAGGACGGCTTTGTCCGTGCCGTGGCCTTTGCCGGTTGCGCCGAGGGAGCCGAATAGTTCGATTTTGACGCTGCGCACAAAAGCCAGCAGGTTGGCGTCTTCGATGTGCGAGGCGAAGCGGCACGCGGCGATCATCGGGCCCACGGTGTGGGAGCTCGATGGGCCTATGCCGATCTTGAACAGATCGAAGACGCTGACGTTCATTTTCGGAGGCCTTTTTTTTGCGCTTGCAGCGGTC
Organism: Paraburkholderia bryophila; assembly: GCF_013409255.1. Taxonomy (NCBI): domain Bacteria; kingdom Pseudomonadati; phylum Pseudomonadota; class Betaproteobacteria; order Burkholderiales; family Burkholderiaceae; genus Paraburkholderia; species Paraburkholderia bryophila. The sequence continues at coordinate 3,288,853 of NZ_JACCAS010000002.1, read as the reverse complement.
GGGGTTTGGGGTTGGTGTATTGCAACTCACGTTGGTTTTGGTCGATAGAATAAAAACGCCATTGGCGTGGGATGGGGTCGTCAGGGGGCACAGCCTGATGCGGCGCTCGGCGGGTTTTTTATGGTTTTTGGCGGGTTTGGGATGGTTGCTCGTGGTGTTTTTTTGGGTGTTGGCCTCGAACCTGTCCGCATTTTTGTGTGCGAGGCGGGTTAAAGATTTCTAGCCACGTGCGAGCGTGAAGCGCTCGCCAAACAGGATAGCAAACTGGTTCATCGCCGCTTTCCAGTCGAATGCCGCTCTCACGGACTTTGCCAGCACGTTACGTAGCGCCAGCCACAGCAGCTTGATGGCGGCCTCGTCGTTGGGGAAGTGGCCTCGGGTCTTGATGATCTTGCGCAGTTGCATGTTCAGACTCTCTATGGCGTTTGTTGTGTACACGACCCGGCGTATCTCCGGAGGAAACACGAAGAACGGTGTGACGTGTTCCCAGGCGCGCTGCCAGGATTGCACGATGGTCGGATACTTCGTTCCCCAGGGTCCTTCAGTGAAGTCCTGCAAGGCCTGCTGTGCAGCCTGTTCGCTCGCGGCTGCATAGATCGGACGCAGCGCCGTGGCGACCGCCTTGCGGTCCTTGTGGCTGGCGTACTCCAGACTGTTTCGGATCAGATGCACGATGCAGGTCTGCACCGCCGTGCGGGGGTACGCCGTCCCGATCGCCTCGGCCAGTCCTTTCAGACCGTCCACCACGGCGATCAGGATGTCCTGGCAACCGCGGGTCTTGAGGTCATTGAACACCTTGAGCCAGAACTTCGCGCCCTCGGTCTGTTCAATCCACAGGCCGAGTACGTCGCGCTGGCCGTCGGCCTGGATACCCAGCGCCAGATAGACGGCCTTGTTGCTCACCACGCCGTCGCCACGGATCTTCACGCGTAGCGCGTCGAAGAACACCACCGGGTACATCGGCTCGAGCGGGCGGTTTTGCCAGGCCAGCGTTTCAGCCATCACTTCGTCAGTGACTGAGCTGATGAAGTCGGGTGAGACCTCGGTGCCATAGCTTTCAGCCAGAAACGCCTGAATCTCGCGCACGCTCATGCCGCGGGCGTACATGGCGATGATGCGCTCATCGAAGCCCGTGAAACGGCGCTCGTGTTTGGGAATCAGGATCGGCGCGAAACTGCCCTCACGATCGCGCGGCAGATCGAGCCTGACGGGGCCGCGCTCGGTGATGATTGTCTTGTCGCTGGCGCCGTTGCGTTCGTTGGCCTGGCCGTCAGGCTTGGGCTGGCCCGGCGGGTAGCCCAGATGCATGTTCATCTCGGCGCCCATTGCGCGCTCGATGATGGCCTTGTTGAACGCCAGCATCAGGTCCTGAACCTGGACAGGCGTCATCGGACCCTTCACCAGTTCATCAAGCAGACCTTCCGGCAGCTCAGGCAGCGGCCCTCGGGCCGCTGCCTGGGAGGCTACGGTACGTTTCTTTTTCATGATCGGCATATCCATGATTTTCATCCTTCATGATATGCCTCGCCCACAAAATCACGGATAGGTCCTTGGCCTCTCCTTGATGTGTTTGTGGTCTATTAGCGTCGCCCCCGGCGGCTGTTGGAACCAGTAGACTTGCCAGCTTCTATTCCCTACTCGAGATACCCTCTATGTTGATGAAAGCCCTGCGTGTCGGTCTCGGCCAGCTAATCGTGCTCGGCGACGCCCTTAGCCGCCCGCGTCCGCAACGCCGTTCGGTACAAGGTCAGGCCGCAGTGAACAAGGAAGCGGCGCGACTGTCGCTGTATCAGTTTCATGCGTGCCCTTTCTGCGTCAAGACGCGACGTGCCCTGCATCGTCTGAATGTACCGATGACTCTGCACGACGTGAGAAACGATTCCGCACAACGGGAGAATTTGCTGGCCGGTGGCGGCAAGATCAAGGTGCCGTGCCTGCATATTCAGGAAGAAGACCAGTCGCGCTGGTTGTACGATTCCAACGCGATCATCGCGTATCTGGAGCAACGCTTCGCCGGGATCGTCTGACCCGGGTGTCAGTGATGCGTGTGCTCGTTGCACGCCATTTCGGTAAGCGCTGACCTACAATAAAAGCATGGTTGCGACCTTATAAGGAGGCTGCCATGACTCAGTCCATGATCTACTTCGTTGTTGGCTTGGCGGTCTTGCTGGTCGCCGCGTTCATGGTCGCGCAACAGTACAGGCGCGATCACCCGGAAGAGCGGATGACTCAATGGCTTGATTCGCACCATATGGGTTGGCTGCACCGTCACAAACATTGATACCGCATCGCACAACGTGATGCAGCCGAAGGCTTCGCATTGATTCACTCCGCTATTGGCGGTACCCTCAAATGGTTGAAGGTCGTCGAATGCTAGTCAACCCGGAGACAACCGTTTCGTGATGCGAGCGAGGGCTTTCTCCTGCATCCTCGCCTTGAGCGCGATCCTCGGCGGATGCGGCAAGGACGGATCGCGAAACGCTACTCTGGATGCGGGTGCATCGGCGAGTCAGGCGCCAGCCCAGCCTGGGCACTCCGCGAGCGACACAGCCGCCGAGGCGCGTAGCGCGCCAGCCGCCGTCACCAAGGCGCAGTTGCCGGGGGAAGCCGCAGAAACATTGCGTCTGATCAGAGCGGGCGGGCCTTTCCCGTTTGGCGAGGATGGTGTCTTGTTCCGTAACACCGCGGCATTACTGCCGCTGCATCCGCGCGGCTATTACCACGCATACACAGTTCGCACGCCTGGCTCGGCGGACCGCGGGCAGCGCCGCATCGTATGTGGTGGACCGCGTAGGCAGATCGGCGACTGCTATTACACCGACGATTACTACGCCAGTTTCAAACGCATTGCGGAATGACTTGAACCAGGTGAGCCGAATGACTGTCGTAATCACCCGGAATTTCGACGCCCAGGCGACCCGTGCCGCGTCGTACCGCAGAGGCTGGCCGACCGTTAACCCGACTAGCACGATACCCGCAGCCCCCCTACATTCTCGAAGTCACGTCGTACGCCGACCAGACTGGAATGGTCTGGCCTCCTCTTAGCTCACCTGGAGTTCGTATGCTTCGTCTCGCAACAATCGCGGTCGCTGTCGTGACCACTGGATTTACGCTGTCCGCTAACGCGCAGGTCGTCGTCACCATCGGTCACTCGGCTCCGCTTACCGGGCCGCAGTCACCGAACGGCAAGGACAACGAGAACGGCGCACGTCTAGCGATCGAAGAGCTGAACAAAACGGGCGTTACGGTTGCGGGTCAGAAAGTCACGTTCAAACTCGATTCGGAAGACGACCAGGCTGATCCAAAAATCGGCGTGCAGGTCGCCCAGAAGCTGGTCGACAGTGGGGTTGTCGCGGTTGTCGGACCCTACAACTCGGGTGTCGCTATTCCTGCGTCGCGCGTCTTCAATGCCGGTGGTGTGCCGATGCTGCCGGTCGCGTCCAACCCTGCCCTGACGAAGCAAGGCTTCAAGAACATTTTCCGTATCGGTGCTAGCGATGAACAGCTCGGCGGCACAATGGGGCAGTTCGCGGCGAAGACGCTGAAAGCCAAAACTGCGGCGGTAATCGATGACCGCACGGCGTATGGTCAAGGCGTCGCCGAACAGTTCATCAAGGTGGCCAAGGCAAACGGCATCCAGATTGTCGATCAGGAGTTCACCAACTCCGCGGCGACCGATTTTCTCGGCATTCTCACCACCATCAAAGCCAGGAATCCAGACGTGATTTTCTTCGGTGGTTACGCGGCACAGGGCGCGCCGATGGCGAAGCAGATGCGCCAGCGAGGCCTCCGGGCGAAGCTGCTTGGCGGCGACGGTATCTGCTCGGCGGACATGGGCAAGGTTGCGGGCGATGCAGCGTCCATCGTGTATTGCGCGCAGGGCGGCATTGCGCTCGACAAGACGTCGGCCGGCCGCGAGTTCTTGCAGAAATACAAGGCCGCCTACAATACCGATACGCAGGTCTACGCCGTCAGTTACTACGACGGCGTGAAGTTGCTGGCCGATGCCATGGTGAAGGCGGGCACGACGACCGACAAGGCGAAACTCATCGCTGAACTGGCAAAGGAAAACTACAAGGGCGTTGCCGGCACCTACTCGTTCGACGAATATGGCGACCTCAAGGGCGCACCGACTACCGTGTATGTGATCAAGAACGGTCTGCCGGTTCCGTACGGCCAGTAAGCGCAGTCGCCCCACTGACCTCACGAAGCAAACATGAAAATTTCCCGCACCATCTCGACCGTCGAAGTCCACACCGGCGGCGAAGCCTTTCGCATCGTCACCAGCGGTCTGCCGCGGCTGCCTGGCGACACGATCGTCAAGCGCCGCGCATGGTTGAAAGAGAACGCTGACGAGATTCGCCGCGCGCTGATGTTCGAACCGCGCGGCCATGCCGACATGTACGGCGGGTATCTGACGGAACCGGTTAGCCCGACTGCCGACTTCGGGATCATCTTCCTTCACAACGAAGGCTACAGCGACCACTGCGGCCACGGTGTCATTGCTCTTTCAACGGCTGCGGTCGAGTTGGGCTGGGTACAGCGTCAGGTACCCGAAACGCGCGTGGGAATCGACGCGCCGTGCGGGTTCATCGAAGCGTTCGTACAGTGGGACGGCGAGCATGCGGGCAACGTACGCTTCGTCAACGTTCCGTCGTTCATCTGGAAAAAAGACGTCACGGTCGACACGCCGTCGTTCGGGAAGGTAACGGGCGATATTGCGTTCGGTGGCGCGTTCTACTTCTACACCGATGGCCAACCGCACGGGCTCGAAGTTCGCGAGTCGTCGGTGGAAGAACTCATCCGCTTTGGTGCCGAGGTCAAGGCGGCCGCCAACGCTGCGTTTCCGGTCGAGCATCCACATATCCCGGAGATCAATCATATCTACGGGACCATCATCGCCAACGCGCCCCGACATGCCGGTTCGACCCAGGCGAATTGCTGCGTTTTCGCGGACCGTGAAGTGGACCGGTCGCCAACCGGTTCCGGTACCGGTGGTCGTGTTGCTCAGCTCTATTTGCGTGGCCAGTTGGGAAAGGATGAGACGCTTGTCAATGAATCCATCATCGGTACTGTGTTCAAAGGCCGCGTGCTGGGCGAGACGACTGTTGGTGATTTCAAGGCTGTCATTCCCGAAGTCGAAGGCAACGCTTTCGTGTGCGGCTTCGCGAACTGGATAGTGGATGAGCGAGACCCGCTCACATACGGGTTCCTTGTTCGGTAGACGACGGTGTGACGTGTTCCCAGGCGCGCTGCCAGGATTGCACGATGGTCGGACACTTCGTCCCCCAAGTTTGGGAATCAGGATCGGCGCGAAGCTGCCCTCACGATCGCGCGGCAGATCGAGTCGTACCGGGCCACGCTCGGTGATGATTGTCTTGCCGCGGGCGCCGTTGCGTTCGTTGGCCCGGTCGTCAGGCTTGGGCTGCCCCGGCGGGTAGCCCAGACGCATGTTCATCTCGGCGCCCGTCGCGCGCTCGATGATGGCCTTGTTGAACGCCAGCATCAGGTCCTGAACCTCCGTAGGCGTCATCGGCCCCTTCACCAGTTCATCAAGCACACCTTCGGGCAGCTCAGGCAGCGGCCCGCGGGCCGCTGCCTGAGCTGCGACCGTACGTTTCTTTTTCATGATCGGCATATCCATGATTTTCATCCTCCAGGATATACCTCGCCCACAAAATCACGGATAGGTCCGCCCAAGGGCAACGCTAATAGTCCAAAAGCAAATCAAGAAAAGGCAGGAATCAAAGCAACTTTAGGAATTATCCGATCTTCACCAACCGACAACTCACGTTAGGTTGTCTCGCGATCCAAACCTTTTTAACTCGGCAATCCACCCAAAAAGGCACCAAAATAAAATGATCAACAGACGACTCTTTCTCCGCGCAATCGCAATCGAGCGCATCGACTGCACCAACGGTGAGCGTAGTCGTGGGCACTATTGCGCCGTGGGACAACGAATGTCGTCATCCATATCTTTCCAATGCTGCAACCCATTCGAATTGTGTCGAACGGGTTGGTGGCGACCACCGCGATGGCAAAGCCAGTTCATCGCTCTATTGGGCAAGCATGCCCACATATGCCGCCTACTCTCTTGCCACCTACAACGAGATTCTCACGCAGAAGGGCTTGTTCGTCTGCCTGAGCGATAAAGGCACAACGGGCTTTCTAGCCATCGACTACACACCAATCCCCGGAAGTCTGACTCCGATTAACGAAGACGCCTACAAGGAAAGCTACTGTCGCTATCTGAGCGTCAAGCAGGGATGGAGCGACATAGTCAGCGGGATGGACTACTGCAAGAACGTCAAATACAAGTAACCCTATGCCGCCCTTACCGACCCACATCAAACTCGCCCTTTCAGCATGGCTGCTAGCCGCGACCCTGGAAACGGGGATAGTCATCGCGCTAACTCAACATCAGCTAATTCCTTTACTCGGCACAGCGCCACTACTCCTACTAGTGTGCATGCACATGCTGCTCGTCCTACAGTGTTCGAGACGTCGAAAGTGGGCATACGGGGCCATGTTTTTGCTCGCACCACTGAGCCTGCTATGGATCCCTTACGGTAGACCTTTCCTCGCCCGCCTCAACACCTCCGCGATCCTGATCGTCATGACCTTCATCGCACTCCGTTTCGGCGCACTAGCGCTCACCCGCATGCAAACATCAACAACATGGATCGAATCCCACACAATCGGCGCAACGTTCTGGCTAACTCGTGAACCCAACATCACATTGGGCCGACGAGAAAAGCTGATGCAATTGCTCGCCGTGATACTGCTCGGCCCCGCGTTGATCGCCTACATGACTGGCTGGAATAGAACACTATCCATCGTCGGCATGGCTGCGGGAATCCTGCTCGTCGTCCTCTCGCTAATTCTGGCGGCTAAGCGAACACCCTAAACCGGACAGACAAAAAACCGGGTGCTATGCTAGCTTCAACCAGGTAACTCGTCACACCCGCACGCATGCACCCACTCCCCCCAGCCGACACCCCGTCCAAACAACGCATCCGTTTCGGCATCATCCTGCTCCCGAATTTCACGCTGACGGCATTCTCCGGCTTCGTCGACTTACTACGCCTGTCGGCCGACGAAGGCGACTTCAGCAAGCCGGTCCGTTGCTCATGGAGCGTGATAGGCGAAACCCTCGCCCCTGTGCGAGCGAGTTGCGGTATCCAGATTACCCCATGGGAAACCTTCGACAACGCCGAGCCCTTCGACTACGTCGTCGTAGTAGGCGGCCTGCTGCATTCCGGCCCCGCAGCCAATGATGCAACCCTGGCCTTCATCCGCCGCGCAGCCGCGACCGACGCAACCTTAGTCGGCATGTGCACCGGTGTGTTCTCACTGATGCGCGCAGGCGTACTGGAAGGTCACCGCATCTGCGTAAGCTGGTTTCACTATTGGGATTTCATCGAACGCTTTCCGTCGGTCAATGAAGAAGCGCTAGTAGCCGATAGGCTCTTTGTGATCGACCGCAGACGCATTACCTGCTCCGGTGGCCGCGCGTCGATCGACGTCGCCGCTGCGATCCTGCTGCGTCACTTCGAAACCGCCACGGTGCAAAAAGCGTTGCGCATCCTGCTGGTCGACGACATGCAGAAAGGCAACGCGCCGCAGCCACATCCCCCCGGTCTCGCGCCCGCGTCACATCCCAAAGTAAAGCGCGCGATCCTGCTGATGGAACAGCACATAGGCCGCTCGTTGTCGCTCGATGAACTGGCCGGCAAGCTCGATCTCTCGCCGCGTCAACTCGAGCGGCTCTTCAAGGCGCAAACCGGCAAGGCGCCGCAGGCCTACGCGAAGCAGGTACGATTGCGCACCGCTGCCTGGCTATTGACAAGCTCGGATAAAACCGTCGCCGATATCGCGTCGAGTTGCGGCTTCTCCGATGCATCGCATCTGGGCCGCGAATTCCGCAAGCAATTCGGTTTACCGCCGATGATGTACCGCGACCAACGCGGCACGGCCGCTGAAGTAGACGACGGCGCCGGTTACGACGAAACTTTCCCGGGCCGCGCTCAGGCGATTTGAAGCACAACGACTTTCGCGCCGCCCACGCAGCGCGAAAGCCACTCAAATCAAACTCACTGCCCCGCTACATAAGCCTTCACCGCCGGCAGCCCGTCCTTCCCATCAAACGTCTTCACCCCCGCGAGCCACTTATCCAGCACCGCCGGGTTCGCCTTCAGCCAATCCTTCGCGGCCTTGTTCGGGTCGGTCTTGTTCATGATCGGCAGCATCACGTGGTTCTCGATATCGGTCGTGAAGTGCAGATTCGACACCAGCTTCGCGACGTTCGGGCAACGCGCCGAGTAGTCGTTCGGCACCACCGTCAGCACGCGCGCTTCGCCATAGTTCGGCCCGAACACGTCGTCGCCGCCGGACAGATAATCGATCTTCATCTGCACGTTCATCGGATGCGGTTCCCAGCCGAGGAACACAATCGGCTTCTTCTCGCGAACCGCACGGTTCACCTCGACCAGCATGCCCGCCTCGCTCGACTCCACCAGTTTGAATTTACCCAGCCCGTACTGGTTGCTGTCGATCATCTTCTTGATCAGTGCATTGCCGTCGTTGCCCGGCTCGATCCCGTAGATCTTGCCGTCGAGCTTGTCGTAGTTCTTCGCGATGTCGCTGAAGTTCTTGATGCCCGCCTGGTACGCGTAATCCGGCACCGCCAGCGTGTATTTCGCGCCGGTCAGGTTCGGCGTGGGCAGCACGGTGAGCTGGCCCGCCTTCCTGAACGGGTCGATCATCGGGTCCATGGTCGGCGACCAGTAGCCGAGGAACACGTCGATCTGCTTGCTCTTCACGCCAGCGAACGTGATCGGCACCGAGGCGATCGTCTTGGTCGGCTTGTAGCCGAGCCCTTCGAGCACCGTCGACGCCAACCCGGTGGTGGCCGCGATATCGGTCCAGCCGACGTCGGCGAATCGCACGTCGCGACAGGTGGCGGGATCCGCAGCGAACACAGACGACACAGACAGCGCGCACAACGACGCAGCCCACAAACGTTTCATGGCATTCCCTCAGAGTAGTTGATGCTCGACTGGTTTTATTAAACGGATTCTGTCAGTGAGACTTTGTTGAAGCCGACGATTTACGCCGACGCCTTACGCCGATAAGCGCCGCTCGACACTCGGCGCATGCCCGAACTGCGCGCGATACGCCTTGCTGAAATGGCACGGCGAATGAAACCCGCACACCGCGGTGACACGTCCAATCGACGCATCCGTATTGCGCAGCAACTCACGCGCGCGACGCAGGCGCAGCGTCAGGTAGTAATGCGTGGGCGACACGCTCAGGAACATCTTGAACATCCGCTGCAAATGACGTTGCGACAGATGCACGAGCCGCGCGAGTTCATCGAGCGAGAGCGGCTCTTCGATGTTCGCTTCCATCAGCCGCACCACTTCGATCAATTCCGCGCGCGAAAAGCCAACCCGCGCGTCGACGGGAATGTGCTGATAGTCGGTCGAGCCACGAATCCGCTCGACGATAAACTGCTCGGACACTTGCGCCGCCACCGCGTGGCCCAGCCGCCTGCTGACGAGGTTCAGCATCAGATCGAGCGGCGCGGTGCCACCGGTGCAAGTCATCCGGTCGCGGTCGATCACGAAAAGTTCGTCCGCGAAACGCACGTGTGGGTAACTCTTGTTCAGCGGCGACATGTCTTCCCAATGCACGGTGGCGCGATAACCGTCGAGCAGTCCTGCCGCCAGCAGCGCATACGGTCCGGTGCAAATGCCGCCGAGCGGAATGCCTTTGGCGGCCACGTCGCGCAGCAACGCGATCACTGTCTCGTCGACGTAATCGCGCACGTGCCAGCCGGCGCACACGAACAGCACATCCGGCAGCCCGGCTTCGGCCAGCGTCGTGGTGGGCTTCACCGTAATGCCGTTGCTGGCGCGCGCCGGCTCACCATCCGGCGTGATCACCGACCAGCGGTAGTGCTCCGCGCGGCCGACGTAATTGGCCATGCGCAGCACCTCGACCGCGCTGGTGAACGCGATCATCGAAAAGTTCGGCAGCGTCAGAAAGCCGACGTGCGCGAGCCCGGACAACGGCGAATCGGCGGGGGCGTCAACCGGTGTGATCGCGTCGCGCTTCATAGGCGGCTCAGCCGTGTTGCGCCGCCGGCTCGCGGCGCACTTTCATGAGACCGCGCAAGCCCGACAGCAGCGGTGCGCGCGCCATGCCCGGCGCACGGCCGAAGCTCTCGGTAATACGATCCAGAATGATCGCGAGCATCACCACGGAGAGCCCACTTTCGAAACCGAGCCCAATGTCGAGCCGTTGAATACTCGCCAGCACGTCGTTGCCGAGCCCGCCCGCGCCCACCATCGACGCGATGATCACCATGGAGAGCGCCATCATGATGGTCTGGTTCACGCCGGTCATGATGGACGGCAGCGCGTTCGGAAACTGCACCTTGTAGAGCAGTTGCCACGGCGTGCAGCCGAATGCCTGCCCTGCTTCGACGATTTCACGGTTCACATGCTTGATGCCGAGCGACGTGAGACGCACCGCCGGCGGCATCGCGAAGATCACCGTGGAGATGATGCCCGGCACGCGACCCAAGCCGAACAGCATCGCGGCCGGAATCAGGTAGACGAACGCCGGCATGGTCTGCATCAGGTCGAGCACCGGGCGCACGATCGTCTCGACCGTGCGGCTCTTCGCCGTCCAGATGCCGAGCGGTATGCCGAGCAGCAGACTAATCAGGGTCGACGACAAGGTGAGGCCGAGCGTGATCACCATCTGATCCCAGAAGCCGGTGCTGTAGATCAGCAACAGCGCCAGCAGCGTGAACGTCGCGAAACGCCAGCCCACCCGCCACAACCCGATGCCAACGAAAAACGCCATCATCGCCCACATCGGTACCGCTTGCAGGCCGTGTTCGATCAGCGCGGCAAAGCTCTCGATGACCTTGCCGATGGAATCGAAGGTTGCCGCGTCGTGGTCGAGCAGGTAGTGAACGCCGTGGTCGACCCAGGCGCCAAGTGGAATGACTTCAGACATGGGAACCTCGATGACGCGTGAGAACGTTCAGCACGTTCGTCTTGTTGACCGAACCGCAGTAGGAGCCGTCCGCCTCGACGACCGGCAGCGGCGCGCGGCTCGCCACCACGCGTTCGACCACGTCGTCGAGCGGCGTGGTGCGGCGGATGCATTCGATGTGATTGAGTTGCGGCGACGCGCTGCCCATCGCATCGCGGCACACGAAGCCGCGAAACTTGCGCTCGCCGTCGAGCACGAATGCGTAGTCGGCGCTGCCGTTCAGCGTGGCCGCCACGCTCGACGCGTCGATCGGCTGCGAATGCTGCATCAGCGGCACGGCGTCGGTCTGCATCAGGTCGCCGGCGGTCAGATAGCGGCTGGTGTCGATGCCTTCGAAGAACGCCCGCACGTAGTCGTCGGCGGGGTTGGTGATGATTTCCTGCGGCGTGCCGACCTGCACGACCTTGCCGCCTTCCATGATCGCGATGCGTGTACCGATGCGCATCGCCTCTTCCAGATCGTGCGACACGAACAGGATGGTGCGCTGCTGCTCGCGCTGCAGATCGAGCAGCACGTTCTGCATTTCCTTGCGTTTCAGCGGATCGAGCGCGGAGAACGCTTCGTCCATGATCATCAGCGACGGGTTGACCGCCAGCGCGCGCGCCAGACCCACGCGCTGCTGCATGCCGCCGGACAGTTGCGCGGGCAACTTCTCCGCGAACGGCGCGAGGCCGACCTGTTCCAGCACGGTCATGGCGCGCTTCTCGCGCTCCTTGCGGCCCAAGCCCGCGACTTCGAGGCCGAACGCCGCGTTGGACAGCACGGTGCGTTGCGGCATCAGCGCGAAGGACTGGAACACCATGCTCATATCCTTGCGGCGCAGCGCCGTCAGTTCGGCGCGCGGCACGGCGGCGACGTCGCGACCATCGATCAGCACCTTGCCGGCGCTCGGCTCGACGAGCCGGTTGATCAGGCGGATCAGCGTCGACTTGCCGGAGCCGGACAGGCCCATCAGCACGAAGATCTCGCCTTCCTTGACCTCGAACGACACGTTATGAACACCGACGATCTGACCGGTTTGCGCGAACACGTCCTCTTTCGTCGCGCCGCCGGCCAGCATGTTGAGTGCCTGTTTCGGGTTGGTGCCGAACACCTTGCACAAGCCTTCGACCACGACCTTGGGGGAATTCATTGAACGCTCTCCTCTCCTGTTGCTGCAGTGGCGGACGTGCGTCCGCGCTGTGCATACATAGTTGCCAGAAAAAAGTACGCGTTGCCGACTATTTGCGACAGGCACATGTGGAAATACGACACCTGTGTCGCGCGGGAGTCGGCGGTGGATGGCCGGAGGCCTGCTGGATAAGGGTTTGGCGGGAGTCGGGAGGGATGAGGCGGCGTGTCGCGCCAGAGCAAGTGGCGGCGATTTGTGCGGAAAAAACGCAGTTCGGAGTGGGCGTCGCGTGAGTTGCGGCGGTGCAGCACGTACAAAGAAGCCCGGTGTCGCGGCTAAGGCGGACTTAAGGAGCGGCTGCTTATTCTGTTCCTGCGCGCCGATCAAGCCGGTCAGCGCAACCTCACCACTCCTGGAGAACCACCATGCAATCGCTCAAGCAACTCATGATCGTCGCGTCGATCGCCATCCTCCCGACGTTGTCGTTTGCACAAACCAACGCCGACGCCACCACGCCAGCCGTATCGGTGACCGCTACGCACGGCAACCAACCCGCGACGGCATCGGCATCGCAACAGGCGGCGCGCAACGGCTCGGGCTATCGCGACAACTCCGGCTACGGCTCGTCGACGGCAGGATCGACGCAGTCGTCGGTGCCGTCGGCCACGCCTTTCATCGGCAAGCACTCGCCGGTGTTCAATCATTGACGGCCTGTGCCCCAATGCCGACAACTCGCGCGCGGCCGGCAAAGCGCGAGTCGCGAGTTGTTGGGCCGCGCGCGGACGCGCGCAGCCTGGTACTGCAGGTGGCGCACGCGGAACGCGTCCGGCGAGCCACCTCGTAACTAGATCACTGCGGCGCGTGCGCCGCCCGATACCCGCGCCTTCCTACCATCAACGCGAGCAACGCAGACACCGCGAGACTCGCCGCCACCACATACAACCCGGCCGCATAACCACCCGTCACGCTTTTCAACCAGCCGATCGCGAACGGCCCGACAAAACCGCCCAGGTTGCCGATCGAGTTAATCATCGCAATACCGGCGGCCGCGCCTGCACCGGACAGAAACGTGCTCGGCATCGCCCACAGCGGCGCCTTCGCCGCGCTGATCCCGACATTCACGAGGACCAGCGCCAGCACGACCGCCACCGCCGTATCCGCGACGCCGGCCCACGCCAGCCCAAAGGCCGCGACCACGCACGGAATCACCACGTGCCACGTGCGCTCACCACGCCGGTCGGAATGCCGCGCCCACCAGACCATGCCGAGCACCGCCAGCACACTTGGAATCGCGTTCAATGCCCCCGTCCCCAACGCGCTGAATCCGAACTGACGGATGATCAACGGCGCCCACAACCCGAGCGTGTACAGCCCCGCCGACGTGCCGAAATAAATCATCGCCATGATCCACACGCGTCCGTCGCGCAGTGCCGCGAGCGCGCCGGCCGCGTGCCCGGCCTGCGATTCGCGGCCCATGCGCTCGTCGCGCAGCGTGGCGATGAGCCAGGCTTTTTCATCGTCGGCGAGCCAGGTGGCTTTGTCGGGCGAATCGGTGAGCGCTTTCAGCACCACGAAGCCAAGCACGACGGCGGGAATCGCTTCGATGATGAACAACCACTGCCAGTCCCTCAGGCCCAGCAACGCGGGCATCTGCATGATCGCGCCGGAAATCGGCGAACCGATCGCCGTCGACAACGGCGCAGCCGCCATGAACGCGGCCGCGGCCACCGCACGCTGACGGGCCGGAAACCACTGGCTCAAATAGAGAATGATGCCGGGAAAGAAACCGGCTTCGGCGACACCGAGCAGAAAGCGCAGCGTATAGAACGAAGCCGGGCCGCTCACGAACGCCGACGCCGCCGACACCAGTCCCCACGTCACCATCACACGAGCAATCCACAGACGTGCGCCCACCTTGTTCAGAATCAGGTTCGACGGCACCTCGCACAGAAAGTAGCCGAGAAAGAAGATGCCGCCGCCGAGACCGAACATGGTCGGCGTGAGGCCGAGGTCGTGATTCATCGTGATCGCCGCAAAGCCGACGTTCACGCGATCGAGAAAGCTCACAAAGTACAGCAGCATCACGAAAGGCAAAATGCGCCAGGTGAGCTTGCGAACCACTCGGGCTTGCAATTCGGTGTTCATGTCTCTGTCTCCGCTCTATCTCTGCAGGGTGCAGCGAGATCGCCCGTGACGGGGTGCGCCCGGGCGTTATGTTCTCGTATTGCGCGCCCGGGGCGCGCGGCGCTTCGGGTGCTTACTTCGGGTGCGTCAGGTGCTGCCGATGTTTCAGGCGGCTTTGACGTCGGTGGCCGCCGTTCCGCCTGCCGCCTCCGACGCCAGCAATGCACACACGGCGTCCGTCACCTGCGCCGTGGTCGCGCTGCCGCCCAGGTCGCCGGTATGCAGCGACGGGTCCGCCGTGACACGCTCGATCACGGCCATCAGTTGCCGTGCGGCGGCGTCTTCGCCGAGATGCTCGAGCATCATCACCGCCGACCAGAACGTGCCGACCGGATTGGCGAGCCCTTTGCCCATGATGTCGAACGCGGAGCCGTGGATCGGCTCGAACATCGACGGATAACGCCGCTCGGGGTCGAGATTGGCGGTCGGCGCAATGCCGAGGCTGCCGGCCAGCGCGGCGGCGAGATCGCTCAGAATGTCCGCGTGCAGATTGGTCGCGACGATCGTGTCGAGCGTGGCGGGACGGTTGACCATGCGCGCGGTGGCCGCGTCGACCAGCTCCTTGTCCCAGCGCACGTCGGGAAACTCCTGCGAGATCTGCAACGCGATCTCGTCCCACATGACCATGGCATGCCGCTGCGCATTGCTCTTGGTGATCACCGTCAGCAGCTTGCGCGGCCGCGTTTGCGCGAGCCGGAACGCGAACCGCAGAATGCGCTCGACGCCGGCACGCGTCATCATCGACACATCGGTCGCGACTTCGATCGGATGCCCCTGATGCGCGCGGCCGCCGACGCCCGCGTACTCGCCTTCCGAATTCTCGCGGACGATCACCCAGTCGAGATCTTGCGGCGCGCAGCGTTTCAACGGCCCGTCGATGCCGGGCAGGATCCGCGTCGGACGCACGTTCGCGTATTGATCGAAGCCCTGGCAGATCTTCAGGCGCAACCCCCACAGCGTGATGTGATCGGGAATGTGCGGATCGCCCGCCGAACCGAACAGGATCGCGTCCTTGTCGCGCAACGCGTCGAGTCCGTCGGCCGGCATCATCGCGCCATGCTGGCGGTAGTAGTCGCCGCCCCAGTCGAAATTCTCGAACGCGAAGCCGAACGTGTTGCTGCGCGCGGCGATCGCTTCGAGCACGCGTTGCCCCGCGGGTACGACTTCCTTGCCGATGCCGTCGCCGGGAATGGTTGCGATGCGATAGGTTTTCATGGGCGTCTCCGTGTCCGTCTGTTGTGAAGGTATGAGTCGCATCGTAGATCGCCGACGGTCCATACAAACGCTGTTAGACTCAAACCATCCTTAACTTCAGGTTAACAATGGGCCGCTGCGTATGACCGCCTCGATACAACCGGACGACCTCGCCTTCTTCTCCACCTTAGCCGCCAGCGGCAGCCTGACCGCGGCGGCGCGCGAACTCGGCCTGAGCACGGCGGCCGTCAGCAAGCATCTGGCGCAAATGGAAACGCGCGCGGGCGTCTCGCTGGTGAACCGCACCACGCGGCGCATGAGCCTCACGCCCGAAGGCGAGCTGTACCTGACCCGCGCGCGGCGCATTCTCAGCGAAATGGACGATCTCGCGCAGTTGCTCGGCGGCTCGCAGGCGGCGCCCAAAGGCCTGCTGCGCGTGAATGCGACGCTCGGTTTCGGCCGCAGCCATGTCGCGCCGCTGATCTCCCGTTTCGTGCGGCGCTTTCCGCAAGTGGACGTGCAGTTGCAACTCTCGGTCGACCCGCCGCCCATCAGCGAAGACGCGTTCGACGTGTGCGTGCGTTTCGGCGAACCACCCGACGCACGCGTGATCGCGCGCAAGGTGGCGCGCAATCGCCGCCTGCTGTGCGCGTCGCCCGCTTATCTGGCCGAGCGGCGCGCGCCGCGCAGCCCGGCCGAGTTGGCGCAGCACAATTGCATCGGCATCCGCCAGGGCGACGACGGCTACGGTCTGTGGCGGCTCACCAGCGGACGCGGCGCGACGGAGAAAACGGAAACGGTACGAGTGCGCGGCAACCTCACCACCAACGACGGCGAAATCGCCGTGAAGTGGGCGCTCGACGGCCAGGGCATTCTGATGCGCGCGGAGTGGGATATCGCGGACTATCTCGCCGACGGCCGCCTCGTTCACGTGCTGCCCGACTACCGCACGCCCGGTGCGGATATTTACGCGGTGTACCCGCAGCAGTTGCAGATGACGGCACGCGTCAAGGCGTTCGTCGACATGCTGGTCGAGACGCTCGGCGCGCGTGAGTCGAATTGAACGGCTTCAATGCGGAGCCGACCGTAGTTCTGCAATGCAGAACTACCAGCGCACCAGTACGCAGGCTGATTCAAACTGGGTGAAACCGCTTAACCCATGATTCACAGAGTGTTAAAAGGAAAATCAAGCGCCGCCCACGCGCCAGGTGTTTTCCCTATTTAGGCCTGCATTGCAGTCCAACCAGCAATTTCCCTCGTTGACACAGTGCGAACGGTCGTGCGAAATTGCGCCTGCATCCTGCACGGAAACACGTAGTCGGTGAGCCCCCCCGCCACGCCGGCCCGCACGACGGAGCCAGCGCCACGACGTCAGGCAAGCTCACCCGAGGCGCTTACCAGCCAAGCCGATAGTTCGCATCCCTGATCAGCCTGCGAGGGCTCGCTGTCGCCTGTTGAAAACGCTTTGCGCCGCAGATCGCCCGCACTTTGCAACACAAGCATTACTTCGCCAGTTCACTCGATTCCAAAAAACCAGGGAGACACGAAGCATGCCGGCAAATCATCGCAATCGAGTTGGAGTCATTCTCGGATTCATGGGTGCATGTGCGCTGGGTTCGGTCCAGTGCGCGTATGCGCAGAGCAGCGTCACGTTGTACGGCATCGTCGACGGTTCGCTGCTGTACACCAGCAAAACGCTCAACGCGGCGACCGGCCAAAGCGCCGGCCATCAGTATTCGTTCACCGACAGCGGCCTGTCCGGCTCGCGCTTCGGCATGCGCGGCACGGAAGATCTGGGCGGCAACACACGGGCGATCTTCGAGATCGAAAGCGGTATCAGCGTCGCGAACGGCTCGCTCAACAATTCGAACGGCAACGAGTTCGGCCGCCAGGCGTGGGTTGGCGTGGACGGCGGGTTCGGCACGATCAAGGCCGGCCTGCAGTTCTCGCCGTTCTTTCTCGCGGTGTACGACTTCGACCCCCGGCAGATGTCGTATTTCGGCAGCGGTCTGGTGACGTATCTGAACAACGTCTACGTGACCGGGCTGTTCAATCCGAACGCGGTGTCGTACACGTCGCCGGAAATTGCCGGCTTGCAGGCGAGCGCGATGATGGCGCTGGGCGGCACGGCGGGCGACTTTCAGGCGGGCCGCCAGTACTCGGCGAGTCTGCGCTATCACCTCGGCTCGCTCACCGTCGACGCCGCGTTGTATAGCGGCAATGCGGGCGGCAGCGCCGCGTCGATCGCGATTCCCAGCGTGGTCGAGTTCAACGGCCGCGCGCTCGGCGCGAGTTACACGTTCAACAATCTGATCGTCAAGGCATCGTACGTGCAGTACAAGGTCGCCGGCTCGTTCAACGATCGCGTGTACTCGGGCGGCGCCAGTTATCACATCACGCCGGCACTCAATATCGACGCCGGTGTGTACGTCACGCGCGACGCCAACAGCTCGTCGAACAATTCGATCCTGGCGTCGACCGGGCTCGAATATTCGTTATCCAAAGCGACCGCGATGTACGGACAGGTTGGCTTCGTCACCAATCACGGCGCGATGCACACCGGGATTTCCGTCAACAACGCCTTGAACGAAGCGACAGGCACCACGGCCGGCGTGAACGTGGGCATCCGCCATATGTTCTAGCGTTGACAGCGCGGCAAGGAGCCGATGAGCGGACAACAATGGTCGGAGGGTTCAAGCGTGGATATGTTTCTGCAGCAGGTCCTCAACGGGCTGACGCTCGGCGGTATTTATAGCCTCGTCGCCCTGGGTCTCACGCTGGTCTACGGGATTCTCGCGGTGCCGAATTTCGCGCACGGCGCGTTCTACATGGTCGGCGCGTTCGTGTCGTTCTATCTGATGAGCCGGTTCGGCCTGAACTACTGGCTCGCCATGCTCGGCTCCGGCCTCGCGACCGCGGCGCTCGCGATCCTCGCCGAGCGGCTGGTGTTCAACCCGCTGCGCCAATCCTCCGAATTGCATCCGATGATCGCCGCCATCGGCCTGCTGCTGTTTCTCGAAGCCGGCGCGCAGGCGCTGTGGGGCGCGGATTTTCATCGCATGGCCACGCCCTATGTGGGCGTCGTCGAACTGGGCGGCGTCAGCGCGCCGCTGCAACGGCTGCTGATTATCGGCGCGGCGTTCGCGCTGGTGGTGCTGTTGCAACTCTTCCTCAGATATACGGTGATCGGTTCAAGCATCATCGCGATGGCGCAGGACCGCGACGGCGCGTCGCTGATGGGCATCGACGCCAACAAGGTCACCATGCTGACCTTCGGCATTTCCGGCTTGCTGGCCGCGGTTGCCGCCACGCTCTACGCGCCGATCAACCTCGTCTACCCGGCCATGGGCCAACTGGTGATCCTGAAAGCCTTCGTGATCATCATTCTCGGCGGCATGGGCAGCGTGCCGGGCGCGATCGTCGGCGGGCTGATCATCGGCATGGCGGAGAGCTTCGGCGCCTTCTATATCTCGACCGACTACAAGGACATCATCGCCTTCGTGCTGCTGGTGGTGATTCTGTCGGTTCGTCCGCAAGGGCTCTTCACCAGGGAACTGCGCGCATCATGAAACGATTCGAGGGCAAGCTCGGGTGGACGCTGCTGTTCGCGCTCGGCCTGGTGTTTCCATTTCTCGCCAGCAACGACTACATGCTCACCGTCATGTCCACCGCGTACATCTTCGCGCTGGCCACGGTCGGGCTGAATCTGATCACCGGCTATACCGGCCAGTTCAATCTCGCGCACGGCAGTTTCATGGCGGTGGGCGCGTATACGGTCGGCATTCTGACGGTCGATCACCAGGTGCCGTTCTGGCTCGCGTTCGTTGCGTCGGGGGTCGTGACGGGCGGGCTCGGCGTGCTGGTCGGGCTCGTGTCGCTGCGGTTGCGCGGCCACTACTTTTCGATCTTCACGCTGTGCGTCGGCTACATCATGTTTCTCGTCATCGAGAAGTGGGACAGCGTCACGCATGGCGTGGCCGACGTTATCGGCATTCCGGCGCCGTCGGGTTTCGGCCTGGTGTCGTTCGAGAATCCGCGCGCGCTCTACTATCTCGTGTTCGCGTTTCTGGTGCTCGGCGTGTGGCTGATGCATCGCATCGTCAATTCGCTGCTCGGCCGCACGTTCATGGCCATTCGCAATAGCGACGGCCTCGCGCAGTCGCTCGGTATCGACCTGATGCGCAACAAGGTGCTGGCCTTCGTGCTGTCGGTCGTCTATGCGGGGTTCGCGGGCGGTCTGTATGCGGGCTCGGTGCGCTTTCTCGGGCCGGACCTGGCCGGCGTCGAACATACCTTCGACATGACCATGTACATGCTGGTAGGCGGCATCGGCACGCTCGCCGGTCCGCTGCTCGGCGCGCTCGCCATTCCGTGGCTTACGCAATACCTGCAGTTTCTGCAGGAATACCGCTTCGTGGTGTTCGGCCCGATCCTGATTCTGCTGGTGATCTTTCTGCCCAATGGGTTCGTCGGTTTGTATCAGGCAATACGAGCGCGGCGCGCGGCGCCTTCGCAGGGCACGCGTTCGCGGCGTCAATCGCAAACCGCGCGAGGTGACGGCCATGCTTGAAATCGACGCGCTCAGCAAACGCTTCGGCGGCCTCGTCGCGGTCGACGACATCAGCACGCACCTCGAAGCCGGCAAGATCAACGCGATCATCGGACCGAACGGGGCGGGCAAAACCACCTTCTTCAATCTGATCAGCGGCACGCATTTGCCGAGTTCGGGCCGCATTCTTTTCAAGGGCGAAGACGTGACGAAGCTCGGCGCCGACCGCATGGCGCGCCTGGGCGTGGCGCGCACGTTTCAGTCCACCGCGCTGTTCGATCGGGCCAGCGTGCTCGACAACCTGATCGTCGGCCACCGCTTGCGCACCCGCTCCGGGCTCTGGGACGTGCTCACGCACTCGAAGCGGCTGAAGCAGGAAGAACGCCTGTGCCGCGACAAGGCGCGCGAGGCGCTCGACTTCGTCGGCTTGTCGGCAATGGCCGGCCAGCTTGCCGGCGGCATCTCGCAGGAAGAACGCAAACGTGCGGCCATCGCACTCGCGCTCGCCACCGAACCGAGCCTGATGCTGCTCGACGAACCCGCGGGCGGCGTCAACCCCGAGGAGACCGAGGGTCTCGCCGAGCTGATCCGCAAGCTGGTCAAACACGGCGTGACGGTGTGCCTCGTCGAACACAAGATGAACATGATCATGAAGCTCGCGGATCGCATCATGGTGCTGAACTATGGCAAGAAAATCGCCGAAGGCACGCCCGCCGAGATTCGCGCGAACCCGGCCGTGATCGATGCTTACCTGGGGAGCGAGCATGCTGAAGTTTGACAACGTCGCGCTCGACTACGGCAGCTTCCGCGCGCTGGACGGCATCACGCTGCACGCGGACGACGGCGAACTCGTGGTGCTGCTCGGCGCCAACGGCGCGGGTAAAAGTTCGATCTTTCTCGCGACCAGCGGCTTGCGCCGCGCCGCGAGCGGCAGCCTGCGCTTCGGCCAGCGCGAACTGCTCGGCATGACGCCCGCGCAGATCGTGCGCAGCGGTGTGATTCAGTGCCCCGAAGGCCGCAAGCTGTTCCCCGGCATGTCGGTGCTGAAGAATCTCACGCTCGGCGCGTACGTGCATCGCGGCGACAAGGCCGGCAATCAACGCAATCTCGACCAGGTGTTCGCGCTATTCCCGCTGCTCGCCGAACGCAAGGATCACGCGGCCGGCTCACTCTCCGGCGGTCAGCAGCAGATGGTCGCGATCGGCCGCGCGATGATGGCGCGGCCCAAGGTGCTGTTGCTCGACGAACCGTCGCTCGGTCTCGCGCCGCTGGTGGTCAAGCAGGTGTTCGAGGTGATCCAGCAGATCAACCGCGCAGGCACCACGGTGCTGCTCGCCGAACAGAACGCGTTCGCCGCGCTGAAGATCGCGCACCGCGCGTATGTGATCGAGAGCGGGCGCATCGTGCTCGAAGGCGATCCGGCGAGTCTGATGAACAACGAAGCCATCCGGCGCGCGTACGTCGGCGGTTGAATCCGCGATTTTCACCGATTCGAGGCATGAGCGTCGGCCCGCTTCGTTCCGTTTCGCCCCATTTCGCCCCTACCAAGGAGACACGCATGACGATCAAACGCATTGGCGGCCGAGCCGGAAGGGCCGCGGTCGCGACCGCGGCCGTGACGGCGCTCACGCTGTTGGGCGCCGCCCCTGCCGTCGCGCAACAGGTGGTGCACATCGGCTACTCGGGCCCGTTGAGCGGCGGCGCCGCGAAGTACGGCCAGGAAGTACTGGACGGCATGCAGATGGCCGCCGCCGATGTCAATCAGGCCGGCATCGAGGTGGCGGGCAAGAAGATCAAATTCGAGGTCGTGCCGCTCGACGACAAGTACAACCCCAGCGAAACCGCGATCAACGCGAAACGTCTCGCGCAGGAACAGCAGGCCGCGGTGGTGCTCGTGCCGCATTCCGGCGGCGGCTTCGCCGTGCAGACCAGCAACGAACAGCAGAAGCTGCTGTTGCTCTCCTACACCAGCGTGCCGCAGATCAGCGAACGCGGCAACAAGCTCACCGTGCGGATTCCGCCCGCCTTCACGTCGTATCTGAACGCCTTCATCAAGTATGAAATGGCGACCTACGGCAAGAAGGTCGCGCTCGCCGCCACCGATACCGACTACGGCAAGGTCTGGGTCGCCGCCTTCAAACCCGCGTGGGAAGCGGCCGGCGGCACGATCGTCGCGGACAACGCCATGTCGTATAACCGCGCGACCGATTTCTACAGCGGCGTGAGCCGCGTGCTGGCGGCAAAACCGGATGTGATGTTTATCGGCGGACCGTCCGAACCGACCGGACTGGTCGCGCAGCAGGCGCGCGAATTGGGCTTCAAGGGCGGCTTCATCGTGATGGACCAGGCCAAGCTCGACGAAGTGGCCAAAGTGACCGGCGGCTACGCGGCGCTGAATGGCGCGATCGGCGTGTTGCCGCTCGTCGACGACAGCACGCCGAACGCGAAGGCGTTCGTCGACCGTTTCCGCAAGAGTCACGGTGGACGCGATCCGAGCCAGGAAGTGTCGCTGAACTACACCGCGGTGTATGCAACAGCGCTGGCGATGAAACTGGCCGGCAGCGTCAGCGACGCCACGGCGATCCGCAACCAGTTCGACCACGCGGTGAAGGCACTGCCGCCTCAGAACAATCCGCAAAGCGTGACCGGGGTCGACGATCACGGCGGTTTCGTGATCGGCAATCCGCTCGCGGCGGTGGTTCAGGGTGGACAGTTGAAGTCGGCGGCATTGAGCACGCTGACGGCGGCGAAATAGTGAAACGCTGAGGCTGGATGAAAAGAAAGGCGCCGTTTGAAGTTCATTCAGACGGCGCCTTTTTCTTGCGGATTTCTTTAAGCGCGTTTTGATTCGAGAAGCCGGCGTGCGTCACGCCGGTTTCGCTCACTAGCCCTTCAACGCTTCGATAATCTGCTCGCGTACTTGTGGCCGCTCGACAAACGGATCGGTCGGATTGCGCGGCGTGACGATATCGTCCGCACGGGTTTTCACCGCGGCGAGCGCCTGCGGATGCGAGAAAATATAAAACTGCTCGGCGCGGATCGCATCGAACACCATCGTCGCGACCTCTTCCGCGCTCACCTTACCCGAACTCACCGCCTTCTCGCTCAGCGCTCGCGCCACGCGTTGCGAGAGCGTCGGCGGCACATCGTTCTCAAGTTCCGACGGACGGTTGCGCTGCGCTTTCGCGATCCCCGTCGGCACGAAATACGGACACAACACCGAGCACGCCACCTGCTGCGTGACCAGCGACAGATCCTGGTACAGCGATTCCGTCAGCGACACCACCGCATGCTTGGACGTGTTGTACGGCCCCATCAGCGGCGGATTGAGCATGCCGGCCATGGACGCCGTGTTGACGATATGCCCGCGATACGCCGGGTCGCGTTTCGCGGCGTCCAGCATCAGCGGCGTGAACGCGCGCACGCCGTGAATCACGCCCCACAGATTGACGCCGAGCAGCCACTGCCAGTCGCGTTCGGTGTTTTCCCACACGAGCCCGCCGCTGCCGCCCACGCCCGCGTTGTTGAACACGAGATGCACGCTGCCGAACGTGGCCAGTGTGTCGCGCGCCAGCGCATCGATCTCGTCGCCCTTTGCGACGTCGACGCGACGCGCAATGGCCTTCGCACCGGCCGCTTCGACTTCGGCGAAAGTTTCGTCGAGCGCGTCTTGCTGCACGTCGGCCAGCACGAGACGCATGCCGAGTTTCGTGCCGAGCCGCGCGAATTCCCGGCCGAAGCCGGAACCGGCACCCGTGATCACCGCAACCTTGTCTGCGAAATTGTCCATGCGTTTGTCCCGTGGTTGGTGCTGCCCGCTTCAGTATGGGTTCGGCTACGCCGACGTTTTTCCCTCGTGCGCAGCGGGATAAAACCGCTCGCGCAATTCGCGCTTCAACACCTTGCCGATCGGACTGCGCGGCAAACTGTCGACAAACGTCAGCGCGGACAGCCGCTGCATCTTGCCGACCCGCGCATTGACCCATGCGAGCAACGTGTCTTCATCGATTTGTGCAAGTGGACGGCGCACCACGAACGCGACCGGCGTCTCGCCCCATTGCTCCGATTGCGTACCGATCACGGCCACATCCGCGACGTCCGGATGTTCGCGCAGTTCCGCCTCCAGATCGCTCGGATACACATTGAAGCCGCCGGAGATGATCATGTCTTTCTTGCGATCGAGCAGCGTCAGAAACCCATCGACGTCGAAGCGGCCCATGTCGCCGGTACGGATAAAGCGCTTGCCGCTCGGGTCGTACCATTCCGCCTCGACGGTCTTCTCGGGCTGCCGGTAATAGCCGGTCATCATCGCCGGCGAATGGCCGACGATTTCACCGACCTCGCCCGCCGCGACTTCGCGCCCGAGCTCGTCGATCAGACGGACATCGTGGCCTTCCACCGGTTGGCCGACCGTGTGCAGTTTGGTCGGATACACGTCGGCCTCCAGCTGGCACGAGCCGCCGCCTTCGGTCATGCCGTAGTACTCGGTGAGCCGGCCGGGCCAGCGGCGCACCACGTCCGCCTTGATGCTCGCCGCGAACGGCGCGCTGGTGCAGAACTTCGCCTGGAAGCTGGAGAGGTCGTAGCGATCGAATTCCGGATGCGCCATCAGCCGCTGATACTGCACCGGCACCAGCATGGTGTGCGTGACGCGGTGTTGCTGCGCGAGTTCCAGATAACGCGTGGCCTCGAACTTCGGCATCAACACCACCGTGCCGCCGAACGTCAGCGTCGGCATGAAGCTCACCAGCGTGGTGTTCGAATACAGCGGTGTGGAGATCAGCGTCGTGGCGTCGGGACCATAGCCGCGCTGAATGCTGCGTGCCGCGTACGCCCAACGCATGCCGTGCGACTGCACGATGCCTTTCGGCGTGCCCGTGGTGCCGGACGAATAGATGATGTTGAACGGCCACGCGGGATCGATTGTCACGGCGGCGGCCACGGCGCCTTGCGGCGCGAGCCACGTATCGAGCGCGAGGCTGCCCGCGTGCGAATCCAGCGCGATCGGCGTGGCGCTGATTTGCGCGGCGACCGGTTCGAGCAGGCGCTTCACGTCGGCGTCGAGAAACAGCAGCCGCGCGCCGGAATTGCCGATCATGCTGACCAGACTGGCCGCACTCGACGAAGGCGCAAGCGGCGCCACCGCGGCCCCGGCACGCAAGCCGCCGAGAAACGCCACCGCGTAATCCACCGACGCGCCCGCGCACAACGCAATCGCATCGCGAGGCTGAATACCGTCGCGCTGCAACGCGGCGGCAAAACGCTCGACGCGCGCGTCGAGCGCGGCGTAGCTCAGCACTTCTCCACCGCAGATCAAGGCCGCGTGGTCGCCGCGCTCGCCGGCGAAGCGACGCAGCATATCCGTAATGCAGACGAACGGTTCATCCACTAACGCATCGAGCCATGTCATTGCGATGCGCCTCCGTTGCCGTTGCCGTTGCCATTGCCGTTGCCGTTGCCATTGCCGTTGCCGTTGCCATTGCTGTTACCACTACGAGCCGCCGCCGCGCGCGCCGCGTCTTCCTCCTGCAACTTGCGCCACAAAATCTTGCCGCTGCCCGATTTCGGCAACGACGTCACGAACTCGACAATCCGCGGCGCCTTGTACGGCGCCATCTGCTCATGCGACCAGTCGATAACGTCCTGCTCGGTGAGCGTGCCCGCATGCGCTTCGTCGGCGACCACCAGCGCCTTTACCGTCTCGCCGCGCTTCTCGTCTTTCACGCCGATCACACACACCTCGTGAATCGCCGGATGCCGGTACATCAGCGCCTCCACTTCCGCCGGCCACACCTTGTAGCCGGACGCGTTGATCATCCGCTTCAGACGGTCGGTCATGAAGAAATAACCGTCTTCGTCGATATGCCCCAGGTCGCCGGTGCGCAGAAAGCGCTTGCCGTCGAGTTCGACGAACGCTTCTTCGGTCGCCTTCGGATTGCGCCAATAGCCTTGCATGACTTGCGGTGCATTCACGACGATCTCGCCGGTTTCGCCTTGCGGCAATTCCTGTAGCGAAGCCGGATCGATCACGCGCGAATCCACGTCGAACACGGGAATGCCGAGGCACTGCGCTTTCGGACGATGCGGCGGGTTGATGTGGGTGCCGGCAATCGTTTCGGTCATGCCGTAGCCTTCGACGTAATCGAGCCCGGTCAGCGCCTTGAGTTTCTTCGCAATCGCGTCGGGCATGGCCGCGCCGCCGCCGCGCGCGCCGCTCAGGCTCGACAGATCGTAGTCGCCGAGTTTCGGGTTCGACAGAAAGTCGACCATCATCGTGGAGATCGACTGCCACGCGGTCACGCGATAGCGCTGCATGCATTGCGCGGCGGTTTCGCGATCCCAGCGCGGCATCAGCACAATGGTCGCGCCGGAATAAATCGCGGCGTTCATGCCGCCCTGCATGCCGGTCACGTGAAACAGCGGCAACACCGACAGATACACCCCATCCGACGGCGCCGCGAACCACACGCAGCCGCCCAGCAGCGTGCTCATCACGCTGCGATGCGTATGCATGCAACCCTTCGGTTTGCCTGTCGTGCCGGATGTATACGGCATCACGCACAGATCGTCGGCACGGCTCGTGAGCGGCCCGGGCGTAAAGCGTCGATCGAGTACGTCCTGCCACGGCGTGACGCCGGGAATCGTGAACGTTTTGCGCGGCGCCGCGACGAATTCCGGCACGGCAAGCGGCGACGGCCGCTTCAGATAATCGCTATACGTAGCGACGATTGCGTGCTCGATACCCTGCCCCGGCCCGCTGCCGATCAACGGCTCGACATTTGGAAACAGACACTGCGGCGCGATGATCGTAGTCGCCCCGCTGTCCTCGACGTAGTGCGCCAACTCGACGCCCAGGTTCATCGGGTTGACCGGCACCACGACGGCATTCGCCCGCAGAATGCCGTAATACGCGACGATCCATTGCGGACTGTTCTGCATATACAGCAACACGCGATCGCCCGCCTTGACGTGGCACTCGTGCTGCAGAAAACCGGCGACCCGCTCAGCCTCGTCCTTGAACTCGGCGAACGTGATCGGGGTGTCGTAGAAGAGGATAAACGGTTTGTCGGGAAAGCGCGCCGCCGAGACCTCGGCGTTATAGAACAGATTGGTTTCCGGCAGCGTCAGATGCAACGGCACTTGCGGCGGCCAATGCGGATGATGAAGTTGATTCATGACGTCTCCTGTCGACCCGCCGCTCAAACGATGATAGACCCACCATCCACCGCGAAATACTGGCCGGTGATATGACGCGACGCTTCACTCGCGAGAAACACAATCGGGCCCTTGAGATCTTCGTCGCCGCCCAGACGCTGCAACGGCGTGCGCGAGACGATGGTGTCTTCGAGTTGATCGAGCAATCCCGCCGACATCTTCGACGGGAAAAACCCTGGGCAGATCGCGTTGACGTTGATGTTGTACTTGCCCCATTCGGCCGCGAGCGCTCGCGTGAAATTGATCGCCGCGGCCTTCGACGTGTTGTACGCGATCGTATTCATGCCAGGCGGCGAACCCTTCAATCCAGCCACCGAAGCGATATTGACAATCTTGCCCGCCCGCCGCGGAATCATGCTGCGCTTACCGACTTCTCGTGCGAGGAAGAACGGCGCGTTGACGTTCAGGTTCATCACCTTGTGCCACGCTTCGTCGGGATAGTCTTCGGCGGGTGCGCCCCACGTCGCGCCCGCGTTGTTCACCAGAATATCGATGCGGCCATGCACACCCAGCACTTCATCGACCAGCCCCGGAATGCCCTCGAAACGCTGCAGATCGTTGACCACCGTCTGCACTTCGATACCGCGGCTTTGCAGATGTTCTTTGGCTTGCGCCAACTCGTCCGTCTTGCGCGCGGTGATGGCGACACGGCAGCCCATTTCGCCGAGTGCTTCGGCCATTTGCAGGCCGAGTCCACGCGAACCGCCGGTGATCAGTGCAACCTTGCCGTCCAGTTGAAACAGGTCTTTCACAGACATCCTATGCTCCTCCATTTGTTCTGCAATGCAGATTGGTATTCCAGTTTTTTCGACCATCATACGTGCCGGAATTCGGCCTGTAAATAAAAGCACGCCCATTCACTTTTGTTATAGACTGGCATGCGTCGTTGATCGGCGGATGATCAGGACTTACCCGAATACCGCGCTTTTCCATCGCGCTGTACGGAACCCTGGCGGTGTGTTTTTCGCACACCCTGTCTAGCTGTTCTGCATAGCGGCTTATCTTCGAACAGGTCTTCTTTCATGCAAGATGCGCTGATCATCAACTCGCGGGATCTGGAGTTCCAGTTGTTCGAGGTGCTCGAGGCGGAGACGCTCACCCGTCGCGCGCGGCACGCGGACCACAGCCGCGAGACCTTCAACGCAGCGCTCGATACCGCGCACGCGGTCGCCGCCGAAAAGTTCGCCACGCACAACCGCCTGTCCGACGAACATGAACCGCAATTCGACGGTGAACGGGTCACCCTGCCGGCCGAAGTAAAAGAGGCGCTGGACGCATTGCGCGCCACCGGTTTTCTCGCCGCGGGCAAAGACTACGAATGGGGCGGCATGCAATTGCCGTCGGTGATTTCGTTTGCCTGCCTGTCGCTCTTCAAGAGCGCCAACATCGCCACCTCGTCTTACGCGATGCTGACCACGGCGAATGCGAATGTCATCGAACGTTTCGGCAGCGCGGTGCAAAAGCGCAAGTACCTGCAGGCGCTATTCGAAGGCCGCGCGTTCGGGACCATGGCACTCACCGAACCGCAAGCCGGTTCGAGCCTGTCCGATCTCGTCACCAGCGCCACGCTCAACGCAGACGGCACTTACTCGATTCGCGGCAACAAGATATTCATTTCAGGCGGCGACCACGAACTGAGCGAGAACATCGTGCACCTCGTGCTCGCGCGGATTCCCGGCGGGCCGCCGGGCGTCAAAGGCATTTCGCTCTTCACGGTGCCGAAGTACCACGTCAATGAAGACGGCAGCCGCGGTGCGCGCAACGACGTCGCGCTCGCCGGGCTGATTCACAAGATGGGATGGCGCGGCACGACGTCGACCATGCTGTCGTTCGGCGAGCATGGCGAGTGTATTGGCGAGCTGGTTGGCGAACCACATCAGGGTCTCGCCTGCATGTTCCACATGATGAACGAGGCGCGTATCGGCGTCGGTCTCGGCGCGGTGATGCTGGGCTATCGCGGCTATCTGGCGTCGCTCGACTATGCGCGCGAACGGCCGCAAGGACGTCGCCCGGACAACAAGAACCCGCTCGATCCGCAACTGCCGCTGATCGAACATGCGGACGTGCGCCGCATGCTGCTAGCGCAAAAAGCCTATGTGGAAGGCGCGTATGCATTGTGTCTGTACGCGGCGCGTCTCGTCGACGAACAGAACACCGGCGAGAGCGATACCGCGCGCGCCGAAGCGGGCCTGCTGCTCGATCTGCTGACGCCGGTGGTGAAATCCTGGCCGTCGCAATGGTGTCTCGAAGCGAATAGCCTCGCGATCCAGATTCACGGCGGCTACGGTTATACGCGCGAATATCCGGTCGAGCAGTTCTATCGCGACAACCGTCTGAACATGATTCACGAAGGTACCCACGGCATTCAGGCAATCGATCTGCTGGGCCGCAAAGTGGTGATGAAACAGGGTGCCGCGCTCAAGCAACTGGAACGCGAAATTGAACGCACCCTGGAGGCCGCGCACGCTCATGCTCATGCGCCGCTGCAAGCGCATGCGGAGGCGTTGAGTCAGGCATGGCGCGAATTGACCGGGACGGTGGAGGCGTTGCTGCCCACGCTCGCCCACGAAAGCGAACGCGCGCTCGCCAATGCGAATGCTTTTCTCGAAGCATTCGGTCATATCGTGGTGGCGTGGACGTGGTTGCGGCAGGCGATCGTTGCGAGCGCCGCGCTACCGAAGGCGAGCAACACGGCGGACATGGATTTCTATCGCGGCAAGCTGCACGCGTGCCAATGGTTCTTCCGCTGGGAATTGCCGCGTGTCTCGCTGATGCTCACCACGTTGCGTGGTCTGGACGACACCACGCTCAGCATGGCGCCGCAGTGGTTCTGATGTAGTGGTTTATTCAGCACGCGGCCGCTCAATGCGACAGCGCCGTTTCCAGTTGCGTCACCACGTCGATCAGGCGCGGCCGCACTTCTTCGAGCAGAAACTCTTTCGAAAGCTTGAATGACGGACCGCCCACATTGATCGCCATGATGGGCAGTTCGCCGCCCGGCTGGAATGCACGAGCAATGCCGTTCACGTCTTTCTGCCAGTCGCCGAACGAAGTCGTCACACCGAGCGTGCTGTAATCGTCGAGCGCTTTTTCAATGCCACGGCGGGTTTTGGGCCATGCAACGTGATCGAGTTCGCGCACCTGCTCCATGAAGTTGAGACGATCGTGCTCGGGAATCGCCGCCAGCCAGGCACGCCCGATCGCGGACGTGGCGACCGGAATGCGCGAGCCGACTTCGAGCGTCAACGTGAGGGCGACCGAACCGCGGCAGTTCTCCACGTAGATCATCGAGAGCCGGTCGCGCGTGCCCAACGACACCGTCGCGCCGGAGATATCGGCCAGTTCCTGCATGACCGGCCTCGCGATCTTGCGCACGTCGAGGCGCGCCAGCATCGCACTGCCCAATGCCAGCGAAGCCGTACCGAGCCGGTATTTACCGCTCTCTTTCAGATGAATCAGATAACCGAGCAACGTGAGCGTATGGGTCAGGCGGGAGACCGTAGACTTCGGCAGCCGGCAGCGCTGCGCCAGTTCCTGATTGCTCAGCGACTTGTCGCCCGAACGAAAACACGCGAGAACTTCGAGTCCGCGCGCGAGTGCCGTGACGAAGTGCCGGTCGTCCTTATGCGCTTCGTGTGCGGTGCGACTAGCGAGCAACGCAGGCGTCGCGGCGGAGGCAGCCGACGCGTGCGCCGGATCGGCGACATCGGGGCTGTCGGCAGGACGATCGGCCGGGCTGTGAGGGGTTTTGCTCAAAACGAAACGCGCTCCCGCGAAACGGCTGTATTTGAAGGACACACCGCGCCCAAGGATCGTCGGCGATCCGGGTCGCGGAATTATAGTCTGAAACATTGCGCGCTCTGAACGGCCACCCTGGCGCGTCGAAAGCATCCTGGCGGGCGCATCGAAACACACCACACCGCGGCCAGTTTTTCCAGCATGAGCGCGTTGGCTGGAGTATTGTTTAAGCGCGCCGGGAGCGCCGCAGCCTCACTCTTCTACAAGACAGGGTGCTCCTCGTGGGCAGAAAAGTGCTCGCAAGCGCGTGGTTTTTTGCATGCAACGAAGCGACATCAACTTTTCGAGGATGGAGAAAACGTGAAAACAGTCAATCTTTTGAAGGCGCTCGGCATTGCATTGTGTGTGGCGACGGCGTCCAGCGCCTATGCCCAGGCGAGCGATGCGATGGCGTCCGGCGACATGGGCATGGCGGCGCCGAGTGCAAAATCCGTGAAGAAGACGGACCGCACGTTGGGCCTGCAAGTGCGCAAAGCATTGGCGAAAGCCCAGGGCTTCGACGTTTCGAACGTGTTTGTCCGGGCTCGCGGCGGTGCGGTAACGTTGACGGGATCGGTGCCTAACGGCGCACAGATTCCGCAAGCGGAAGAAGTCGCGAAGGGTGTGGCCGGCGTGAAGTCGGTGAACAACAAGATCACCATCGGCACACAGGGCGGTGGCGGCGGTTAAACGCCAGGGCGCTATCCGACGTACTTAACGTCGAACCAGGCCGACGAGGTAGCGGCACACCTCGTCGCCCGCATTGAAGAATTCGCATTCGGCCGGCGCGCCGAGTTGCAGACAATCCCCCGCTTCGAGCCGGTAAATCTGCCGGCCTTCCCGAAACGTCAACACCCCTTGCGTGACCCAGATCTGCTGATGCTGAAACACGAACGCATCCGACGGATACGGGACTTTCACGCCCACGGGCAATTCGATCTCCAGTAGTTCGAGCACGCCGCCGGTGGGCGGCGAAATGCGCCGCCGGATATAGCCCGTTTCAGGGTCTTGCCAGACCGCTTGCTGCGCGTGGCGTGCGAGCCGTTCGCCGGTCTGCTCGGCGAGCGCGAGCAAGGTCGACAAGGTCAAGCCGAACGCGCCCGACAAACGCCCGAGCACCGTCGCGGTGGGACTCGCCTCGCCGCGCTCGATCTTGCTGATCATCGCCTTCGAAACGCCGGAGCGCTCCGCCAGTTCGCTTAACGACCAGTTACGCGCCTCGCGTTCGGTCTTCACGCGCGACGAGATTGCCTGGGTCAGATCGACAGCAACGGATTCGGACATGGCAGCGGAGAGTTCGACAAAGTAGGCACCGGCGAATTATATCGACGTGTTTTGCGGGGTTACGACTAAGGCTGGAAGAGCCGCGTCGGCCCCACGCATTGCCCCGATTAAAGCCCGGAATCATTGTCTTGCATAGTGATTTTTCGTCCACTATATTAAACGAACCACTACCACCAGCGTCCTGGTCCACCCGAACCGGAAGACACCATGCCGAAGGAAATCGTACTCAACGCGTTCGACATGAACTGCGTCGGTCACATCCAGCAAGGCCTTTGGACGCATCCACGCGATCAGTCCACCCGCTATCGGGACCTGCAGTACTGGACCGACTACGCCCGCACGCTGGAAGCCGGCCTGTTCGACGGCATCTTTTTCGCGGACGTGGCGGGCGTCTACGACGTCTACGGCGGCAATCCCGACGCGGCGATTCGCGGCGCGGTCCAGGTGCCGGTCAACGATCCGACGCTGCTGATCCCGGCCATGGCGGCAGTCACGCAGCATCTGTCGTTCGGCGTCACGTCGAATCTCTCGGTCGAGCAGCCGTATCTGTTCGCGCGCCGCATGTCCACGCTCGATCATCTGACGCGCGGCCGGGTCGGCTGGAACATCGTCACCGGTTATCTGGACAGCGCGTCGCGCGCGATCGGCCTCACCGGCCAGATGGCGCACGACGACCGCTACGACCTCGCCGACGAATATATGGAACTGGTCTACAAACTGTGGGAATGCAGTTGGGAAGACGACGCAGTGCTGTGCGACCGGGAGCAGCGCCTCTACGCGGACGCGTCGAAGGTGCATGTGATCCATCATCACGGCAAGCAGTATCGGGTCGATGCGATGCATCTGAGCGAACCGTCGCCGCAGCGCACGCCGGTGCTGTATCAGGCGGGTTCCTCCACACGCGGCAAGCAGTTCGCCGCGGCGCACGCGGAGTGCGTGTTCGTCAACGGCCAGGCGAAGCCCGCGGTCAAAGCCATCGTCGACGATATTCGCGCGCATGCCGTGGCCGCCGGCCGTCGCGCGGACGATATCAAGGTGCTGCTCGGCCAAACCATCATAACGGGCCGCACGGATCGCGACGCGCAGGACAAGTACGCGGAGTATCAGCGTTACGTCAGTTCGGAAGCGGCGCTCGTGCATGCGGCGGCGTCGCTCGGTATCGACTTCGCACGCTACGACCTCGACGAACCGATCGAGACCGGCAAGAGCCAGGCGATCGTCTCGAACATCGAGGCGATGACGCGCGCCGCCGGGCCGCAATGGACCAAACGCAAACTGCTCGAACAGATGGTGCTGGGCAGCCGTCAGGCGCCGCTCGTCGGCTCGGCCGAACGGATCGCCGACGAACTGATCGCATGGACCGAGGAAACCGGCGTGGATGGCTTCAATCTGTCGCGCACGGTCGCGCCGGAATGCTTCGAGGATTTCATCGAACTGGTCGTGCCGGTGTTGCAGGAGCGAGGGGCGTATAAGCGCGCGTATCGCGACGGCACGTTGCGTGAGAAGCTGTTCGGTCACGCGCGTTTGCCCGCCACGCACACAGCGGCACGTTTTCGCTCGCCGGCCTGCGCGGCCGCGCAGCCGGTCTCCGAGGGAGACGCTCATGCTTGATAAGCTCAGCTTCCGCGACGCCATGGCCGGACTCGGCGCGGCCGTCAACATCGTCACCAGCGACGGCGTGGCAGGTCGCGCCGGCAGCACCGCGTCGGCGGTGTGCGGCGTGACGGACGAGCCGCCCACGCTGCTGGTCTGCATCAATCGCAGCAGCCGCAATAACGCGGCGTTTCGCGCCAACGGCCAGCTTTGCGTCAACGTGTTGAGCGCCGAACAGCAGGCGCTCGCGGCGCATTTCGCCAGCAGCGCGCTACCGGTCGACGAACGCTTCGCCGCCGCGCAATGGAACACGCTGACGACCGGCGCGCCGGCGCTGGATGGCGCGCTCGCGTCGCTGGACTGCGAGATCGAATCGGTGACTGAGATCGGTACTCACACCGTCTTCTTTTGCGCGGTGAAAGCCGTGCAGACGCAGGGCGCCGGCGATGCGCTGATCTACTACGGCCGCCGTTACCATCGGGTCGGCGCGCGCTCCGTTCATGCGGCGCATGCCGCTGAATCGGCGGCATGACCGAAGCCCCGCGAAAGCCCCACGAAACATCGCTCAAGATCACGCCACCCGGCCCACGCCCCGCATGAAAAACGCTCCGGCCACCCCGTCCCCGCCGCTCGCCGCGATGGCGGGCAAAACGCGTTCGCTGGTCATCCTGCTGCTCTGCCAGGTCGGCGCGATGAGCGTGTGGTTTTCGTCGTCGGCGGTCGTGGCGATCGTCAAACAGGCGCAAGGACTCTCCGCGTTGCAAGCCACCTTGCTGACCAGCGCGGTGCAGGCCGGCTTCGTCGCGGGCACGGTGACGAGCGCGCTGCTGTCGCTCGCCGACCGCTTCGATCCGCGACGACTCTTCATGGCCAGCGCGCTGACGGCGGGCGCGGTCACGGCGTCGCTCGCGTTCATTGCGCCGGCGAGTCCGCTCGCGATCGTGCTGCGCTTTATCACCGGCATCTGCATGGCGGGGGTCTATCCGGTCGGCATGCGGCTCGCGGCCACTTGGGCCAAGGGCGATCTGGGCCTGCTGATCGGGCTGCTGGTCGGCGCCCTCACCTTCGGCTCGGCGAGCCCGCATCTGCTGGCGGCGCTCGGCGGCTCGAACTGGCGCGCGATCTACGGCATTTCGGCGGCCTGCGCGTTGCTGGCCGGCGTCGCGATCCTGCTGTGCGACGTCGGGCCGGGCATGGCGCGCGCGGTCCGCATCGACTGGACGGCGCTCGCCGCCGCATGGCGCAACCCGGCGCTGCGGCTCGCGAATCTCGGCTATCTCGGCCACATGTGGGAGCTTTACGCGATGTGGGCCTGGCTCGCCGTGTTCCTGCAGACGAGCTTCGCGGCGGCCGGCATGCCGCAGCCGCGCGTGGCCGCCGAATGGCTGACCTTCGGCGCGGTCGCGGCCGGCGCGCTCGGCGCGTGGCTCGGCGGCGTGCTGGCGGATCGCCTCGGCCGCACCACGCTGACGGTCGGCGCGATGGCAATGAGCGGCGCCTGCGCCGCGCTGATGGGCTGGCTGCCCGGCGCGCCGGTGTGGCTGATCGCGACGGTCGCGCTGTGCTGGGGCGTGTCGGTGATCGCCGATTCGGCGCAGTTTTCTGCGAGCATCGCGGAACTGGCGGAGCCGGCGTCGATCGGCACGCTGCTCACCGCACAAACCTGCGCGGGTTTTCTGCTGACGCTCGTCAGCATCCATCTGGTGCCGGACGTGGTCGCGCTGGCCGGCTGGCGCGGCGCTTTCAGCATGCTGGCGATCGGCCCGCTGCTCGGCTGTGTCGCGATGCTGCGTCTGCGTGCGTTGCCGGACGCGCGGCGGCTCGCGGGCGGGCGGCGTTGAGCGGGAAGTCGAACCGGAAGTAGTGGCCAGCTGAGCACGCCATCAATCCGCAATGGACTGAAGAAAAGTTAGCGATCCTAGCTTCCCTACAGCAGCGCCTATTCGCTTCAATTCCGCCTAAAACCCGCACTGATCCGCATCAATCCTCATACCAGCGCCGACGTGACGGCTCATATTTCTTCATGACCAAGTCGCGATCAGCCGATAAAATGCGCGCTTGCCTGAAAGGCGAAGCTCCGGCCTGACCGCGCAAACCCTTTCGCAGTCCTTTCACCCCCCACTCTATTCGTCGCATGAAAAGCAGCATCATGAGCCTGGCGGTCAACCGCCGCCACCGTCTTGCTGCGTTCGCGGTTTCCGGATTGATTCTGGGCACGGTGCTCGCGGTGCTGCCGGTCGCGCGTCTGCCGGCGACGACGATCGCACCGTTCCTGCCGCTCTTCACGATGGCCGTCATCGCAACGGAAGGCCTCACCGCCTACCTGCTGTGGACGCAATTCATGATCACGCGAGCCGCCTTTCTGGCCGCTCTCGCCGGTGCTTACGTGTACACGGCCTTCACCGTCGCCGTGCAGTTGCTGGCGTTTCCGGGCGTGTTCTCGGCCAGCGGCCTGCTCGGTGCGAGTCCGCAAAGCGCGGTCTGGATCTGGGCGTTCTGGCACGGCGGCTCGCCGCTGCTGGTGGTGGTCGCGCTGTGGGTGCGGCGGCGTTTTCCCGCGCCGCTGGTCGCGCCGGGCGCCGCGGCACGCGCGGGCGGCGTGCTATTCGGCGGCCCGCTGCTGCTGTCGATGCTGGTCTGCTACGTCGCGATCCGCCACACGGACGCGCTGCCGGCGCTGGTCAGCGGCGAGTCGTATGCGCGGCTGCCGCATAGCCCGTCAGGAATCGGCATCGCGCTCATCAGTGCGGCGGCGCTGATTTGCCTCGTCGCCTCGACGCGTTTGCGCACCATGCTCGATCTGTGGCTCGGCGTCGCGATGCTTGCCGGTCTCGGCGATATCGTCATGACGCTCGCGGCGAACTCGCGCTTCAGCATCGGCTGGTACGTCGCACGCGTCGCATCGGTGCTGGCGTCTAGCACCGTGCTCGGCGTGCTGATCTGGGAAATCAGCCACCTGTACCGCGAATTGCACACCGCCAACGCGCGGCTGAGCGAATTCGCCGCGCGCGACGGCCTCACCGGCCTGTACAACCGCCGCTACTTCGACGAGCGCTATCCGGAAGCACTGGCGCGCGCGCAAGCGTCCGCGTATCCGCTTTCGCTGATGATGGTGGACATCGACCACTTCAAACTTTTCAACGATACGTTGGGCCATCTGCACGGCGACGACACGCTGACCGCCGTGGCCGCCGTATTGCAGTCGAGCCTGCGGCGCAACGGCGACTTCATCGCGCGTTTTGGCGGAGAGGAGTTCGTCGTGGTGTTGCCGGATTGCGGCGCGCAGATGGCCAGTCAACTGGCGGAACGATTGCGCGTGGCGGTCGTGCAGCGCGGCGTGGCGGCGCCGTTTACGCCGGCCGGCCGGGTGACGGTGTCGGTAGGAATCGCCACCACGCGCAACAGCGAGTTGGCGGCGCCGGACGTGCTGCTCGCGCAGGCCGACGCGGCGCTTTATCGTGCGAAGGACGCCGGGCGGAATCGCGTGGCGGCTTGAGGACGAATTGAAATACCGCAGCAGAGGCGGCGGCTTTTTCAACTGCGCCGCCGCTCACCCAACTCAATCAACCCACCCAGTGGCCCGGGACCCATTGCCAGTGATTGCCTTCCCAACGGTAATGGCCCTTCACCCAGTGATAGCCCGGCGCGGGCGCGGCCGGAACGACTTCGACGAGCGGCGCGGGCTGCGCCGGCCGGGCCGGTTCCACCACGCAAGCGGACAAGACGGCGGCACAAAGACCCGCAATCGAAACGGCGCGTACAGACGATCTGATTTTCATTTTTCCTCTCCTGAGTGTTTTTTAGGTGAACCGGTTTTCTGCTTTCTGTTCCTACTTCCTGCTTCTGCTTCTTCTACGCCCGCACGACCCCCGTCAGCGGCCGCGCGGTTGAACCGAACAACGCACTAGCCGTGCGCTGCGGATCGAGCCCAAGACTTTCACCAGCGGTACCGGCAATCACTGCATCCAGCGACGTGGTCGGTTTCAGGTCACGCGCTTCATAAAGCGCATGCGGCGCGAGGCCGGGCCAATCCGCGATCACCCGTCCGCCCGCCACTGAACCACCCAGCACCATCGCCACCGATCCCGTGCCGTGGTCCGTCCCACCCGTGCCGTTAGCGGCGGCGGTCCGTCCAAACTCCGTCGCCACCAGCACCGTGGTTTTGCTCCACAACGGCCCCATGCCGTCGCGCAACGACGCGAGCATCGTGTCGAGCGCTTTCAACTGATTGGCCAGACGCGGGTTCTGCGCACTATGCGTGTCCCAGCCGCCGGTTTCGATCATCGCGATACGCGGGCCGTCGTCGCGCGACAGAAAACCCGCGGCGAGCTTGCCGAGGCTGGCCGGGTCCTGACGCGCGCCGGCGTCGCCCGCGAGGCCGCGTGCCGCCATTGCCGAATCCCACAGCGGACGCAACTGCGCGTCCCGGTCATAGAGTTGCGCGACGCGCGCGAGCAGATCGTCGGGCGCTTGCGGCAACGCCGACGGCGCATACGAGGTCACCTGCGCCGCGCCGCGCAGCGCCATCGGCACGGTCGGCGCAAAGGCGATCGCGTTTTCGCGCGTGGCGGGCAACTGGGCGACGAGCCGGTTCAGCCAGCCGTCCTTCATCTGATACGGCGCGGTGCCGCCGGTCTCCAGCACGTTCTGGCCGTCGAAATGCGAGCGGTCGCGATACGGCGACGCCACCGCGTGCACGAACAGCGCCTGGCGGTTGGCATACATCGACGCGGTTTGCGCGAGCGCCGGATGCAACGCGAACGTGCCGTCGAGCTTCGCCGCGTTCGACGTATCGATCGCCAGCGCGCCACGCAGGCTCGCATAAGCGGGATCGGCGTACGGCACGACGATGTTCAACCCGTCGGCCGCGCCGCGCTGGATCACGAAGACGAAACGGCGATCGGTGGCGACACTCGCGAACACGATCTGCGGCGACACGAGCATCGCGCCCGCGCCCGCAGCGGCGACGCTCAGAAATTTGCGGCGTGACAACATGGCATTCATCTCCGTTGAAAATCCGGCGACACCAGCAACAGCGCGATCGCCGTCGAGGCACTCTCGGCCCGCGACACCGCCGTCGCGGTCGGCTCGCTGAGCGAACCGGCCGTCAAGGTCTGACCGAGCGAGCGGGCATCGAGCCGGTCGCCGACACGCGACGCGAAACGCTGCGCCATCTCGACCCGGCGCACCAGCGCGTCGGGCGCGGCCCAGCTCGCGGCAATGTCGTCGTAACCGGCAGGTGAGCCAGGCCGCCAGACCGGCTGGCCGAGCTGCGTGAGAATCGGTGCGGTCTGCAGCTTGCCGAGGTCCTGCCAGCCGAGCCCGCGCATCGACGAAATGGTCCACTCCCACGGCGTCTTGAACTTCACGGCCGTGGGCGACCACGCTTCGTGACTGTCGATGAGCGCCCGATAGACCGTCGGCAGATCGCCGCCGCTGCGCTCGAACGCGCTGGCGAGCCGCTCCGTCACGCCGGGCGGCGGATTGTCGGCCACGAAATGCCGCGCCAGTTTGCCGCCGATATGCTGTGCCGTCGCCGGTGCGGCGCCGAGGTCGTGCAGGATCGCGAGCGCCTGCTCTTCGCCAGGCTGGTCGTAGCGACGACCCATGATGGTCCGCGAGCCCGGCTCGTGCAGCGCGGCGCGAAACACGAACGTGCCGGGCGCGGCGTCGGGCTGCGCGCCGAAGCGTCGCGCATTGCCGCCGCCAGCGCCTTTGCCGTTGCCGGCGGCGAGACTCCAGCCGGTCAGCGCGCGCGCGAACTCGGTGACGTCGTCCTGGCTATAGCCGCTGCGCACGCCGAGCGTGTGCAGCTCCATGATTTCGCGTGCGAGATTTTCGTTCAGGCCGCGTTTGCGCTCCGGATTGCGTTGCTCGGCGCGCAGCGCGGCCATGCTGTCCGGTCCGACCGAACGCGTCTGATCGAGAAACAGTTGCATGGCCGGATGACGTTCGACCGCGACCAGCATGTCCTCGAAACGGCCGAGCACGTGTGGGCGAATCGCTTCGGCTTCGAACGAACCGGCCAGCGCGGCGACGCCGGGCTTTTCGGTGGAGACCGCAAAGTGATTGGCCCAGAAATGCACCAGCCGCTCGACGAACGGCGTCGGCGTGGTCAACGCACTCTCCACTCGCGCATTCACCGATGAGCGGTACAGGTCGAGTATTTCGCCGCGAATGGCTTTCCGTTCGGCTTGCTTAGCGGTTTGAGCGGCGTCTTGCGGTGGGTTTGCCGCGTCGGTTTGCTGGGCTGTTTGCGCGTTCTGCTGGAGCCTGGCTTGCGCGCCGGGCCGCGGTGCGGGCTGCGCATTCGCCTGGTTGGGCGTCTGGTTGAGCGTCTGATTCCCCGCCGCATCGGCGGCCGGATTCTGGCGGTTCTGCTGATTGAGCTCCATGCGCTGCTGCAGCAACTCGGTGGACAGCGCCACCGAGTTCGGCTGGCTCGCCCACGCGGCAGGCCGCGGCTGGTACTGCTCCAGTTGCGCGAGCAACCAGCCCTTCGGGTCGGCGGGCGGCGTGTCGTCGGCCCGCGCGCCCAGGCCGAAGCGATTCAGTGCAATCGCGGCGGCATTCAGGTTCGGTGAGTTGGCCATACCATCCTCTTCGGCGTTCGATATGGCTTAAACGCCCCGCGCCTGAAAATCCGTCGCGTACGACTGCTTTTTAATTCGCCGACGATCCACTCGAAGTCGGGTTCGGCGGGTTCTGCGAGTTGGCCTGGTTTGGCTGGTTCGGCTGATCGGCCGGCTTCTTCGCCTTCGGCGGCGGTGCGGTTTCGCGCCATTGACCGCGCACCTTGAGGCTGTCGGCAAACTCGACGCGCTCCTCGGGCGACAGCGTCGCCGCGAAATCCGCCACGCTGGCTTCCACGTTCGCGCGCAGATTGCTGTCGGCGGCGCGCGTGCGGGCGAGCGCCGCGTCCAGCGCCGCGCGATCGAACTGCGGCGCGGCCAGCAGGCGCAACACTTCACGACGCCCTTCCTTACCCTCGCGGGCAAAGTCGCGCCCGTCGCGGCGCGCCTGCTTCAAGCCGGCGATAAAGGCCTGCTGTCGCTCGGCGGACAACGGCTCGGCGGCGAAACGCAGCGCGCGCTGCTGCGCCGTCACCGCCGCCGTCGCGCGGTGCGCCGCGAGCCACTGATACGCGCCGCCCACGATCGCGCCGAACAGAAACACATTGACCACCAGCGACGCCGCCAGCACGAATTTCAATGACCGGCCGTTCATTCGCCGCTCCAATCGGCGGAGGTCCCACCGAAGCTCGAAGTTAAATAAGAAGACTCATGCACTGGCGGCACCGATTCGGTCAGCACGAAGAACGACACGGCGAACGCGCCGGCCGCGCCGCCCAGCAGGCCGACGCCCGCCACGGCCGCGCCCGACCACCACCAGCGCCGTGGCGCGGCCGGCTGGCGCACCGGCGCGCTGCGGATCACCCGCTCGCGCAGCGCCGCGCCCGGCGGCTCGACCTTGTCTGCGGCGAGCCACGCATCGAGGCCGGCGGCCTCGGTCAGCACCGCGTCGGCTTCGGCGCGATGCAACGTGGCCCACGCCTGCGCCGCCGCGCGCTCCGCTTGCGGCCAGCGGCGCGCATCGGCGCCATAGGCCTCGACGATCTGATGAAATCTTTCGGGCGTCATGATGTGTCCTTGCTAAGGCCGCTGCCGGCCAGTTGAGCGCGCAGATTGCGGCGCGCGCGTGCCAGCAGGCTTTCCAACGCATCGACGGTGATGCCCATCAGGGCGGCAGCGTCGATGTTCGACATTTCCTGGTAGTAGTTGAGCACCAGCGCCTCGCGTTGCCGCGCCGGCAGCGCGGCGAGCGCGGTGCGTACCCGCTCGTCCTGGGCGCGCGCTTCGAGTTGCGCGTCGGGCAGCGCGGCGGGATCGGCCTCGTCCGGCAGTTCGTCGTACGGATCTTCGCGCCGGCCGCGCAAACGGTCGTAGCAAAGATTGAGCGCGACGCGATGGACCCAGGTGTCGAATTTCGCCTCGCCTTCGCGCCAGCGCGACGCCTGCTTCCAGATCCGCACGAACACCTCCTGCGCCACGTCTTCCGCTTCCATGCGGTCGCCCAGCATGCGCGTGGCGAGCGCGAGCAGGCGCGGCAATTTACGCGCGACGAGCGAACGCACGGCGGCCGGATCTTGCCGGCCGACCTGTTCGAGCAGTTCCGCGTCGGGATCGCGTTCGCTCAAGGCGTGACGCTCCCCGCGGCGAGCTGGCTGCGTCGCGCGGATCGCTCAGGCCACGGCGGCCCGGGCGGTCGAGGCCGGGGTTGCCGAGGCCGCGCGGATCGCGTCGTCGGACGAAGGTCGTTCACTTGCCGCCACTCCTTCTGATGCTGCTCACGTTGGCTTCATTTTCTGACTTCGGGTTGGGCGCGCAGCGATCGCGACGCCCCGATCAATATACGACGACTGCTGGACGATAAACCGCCGGCCGCGCCGGGTAGACCACACAGCCGGCGAGCATAGCCGCCAGCAGAATTATCACGAGCGTTTTCATGGCACTTGCCTGGTTCATTCATGTAAAGCGTTCGAGCGCGCCGAAGCCCTCATGTCATGGGTTGCCACGGCGCGTACGGTTCATGCCCAATGGCCTTCGACCCAGCGCCAGTTCGGGCCGCGCTGCACCCAATGACCCGGCACCCAGTGATAACCGACGCGCACCGGTTGCCAGTGGCCCCGCACCCACACGTAACGGCCATGGTCCCAACGCCAGCGGCCTTGATCCCACACATAGCCGTTACGCGGCGCCGGCATCACTTCGACGCGCGGCGGCGGCGGCGCCATCGGCGCGACGATCACGGCTTGCGCAAAGGCCGGCGCGGCCGTCAACGTCGCAGCGCAGGTCAACGTGGCGAGAATCACGGAGCTCAGCAGGCGGACCGGTCTGGTCGATGTCATGTTGGTTTCTCCCTAAGAGGCGAAGTCAGAAGCGGCTTCGTTTCTAGTTGAACGCGGCAGCGGGAAAAATCCGTCGCTTTGTTTGGCAGGAAGTTTGATGGCGTGGAAGATCGGCTGATCGACTGTGTGATCGACGGCCCGCTGTTGGCTCGATGACAGCAGACGTTATGCAAATGAATGGTTATCGCCCACCCGTGAGGTATGCTTTCCCGCTTCCCCACCTCCTCTCTCTACATTCCCTGATGGCCGATTTCCCTTTCGACGCCGTACTCTTCGACTGCGACGGCGTACTCGTCGACTCCGAACCGATCACCAACCGCGTGCTGTGCGAGATGCTCGGCGAGCTGGGCTGGCACCTGAGCGTGGCGGAAACCATGCGCATTTTCGTCGGCAAGGCGGTGCGGGACGAAGCGGCGCTGATCGAAGCGCGTACCGGCGTCGCAATTACCACTGAGTGGCTGATGCAGTTTCGCGCGCGCCGCAATGCGGCACTCGAACGCGAGCTGGTGGCGATTCCCGGCTCGGCGTCGGCGGTGCGTGCGCTGCACGCGACGTTGAATGCACGCGTTGCCGTGGCGTCCGGCGCGGATCGCATCAAGGTGGAGTTGCAACTCGCGAAGGCCGGCATTCTCGACTGCTTCGAAGGACGCATTTTCAGCGGTCACGAAACGCCGCGCAACAAGCCGTTTCCCGATGTTTACCTGGCCGCGGCCGCCGGATTGGGCGTAGACCCGAAGCGCTGCGCCGTGGTGGAAGACACGGTGACGGGTGCGACTGCGGGCGTCGCTGCGGGCGCTACCGTGTTCGGCTATTGCCCGCAGGAGCTCGGCCATAGCAGCGTGACCGCGCTGCATGGCGTCGGCGCGGCGCACGTGTTTCGCGACATGGCCGAACTGCCGGCGCTGCTTGCAGGATGGCCTGGGCATAACGGGGGTTAAGAGCGCGCGTCAAGCGAGCATTCAGCTGGCATCAATGCGTGCTCAACCGCCTACCCAAGCCTCTATTCAAACGCCGGATCGATCAGCACGCGGTATCCCACCGCCAGCCGGTTGGTCTCGTTCGCCATGCCGACCACGGCCAGCAGTTCGCCGAACATCTCGTCGGTCATGCCGGCGCGGCGAGCGGCGGCCGTATGGCTCGCCACGCAGTAACCGCAGTTGTTCGTCACGCTCACCGCGACATAGAGCAATTCCTTGATCAGCGGATCGAGCGCGCCCGGCGCCATCACGTCTTTCAAGCTGTCCCAGGTGCGCGCGAGCGTGGGCGGATGCTGGGCGATGAACTTCCAGAAATTGTTGACGTCCTCGACCTGACGGGTCTGCTTGATGTCGTCGTACACGGCTTTGACTTCGGGCGATGCCGCGGCGTAATCGACGGCTTTAAGCTGGCTCATGCGTGCTCCTTTCTGGCTGACGGGTATCGGCGAAGCATGCGCGAGCGCGCATGCTTCCGCTCATTGTGCACAGAATTGCGCTAGTACGAAGCGGCACCGTTTCGCCGCTCGTCGAAGTCGACGCGTGAAGCCATCAATCGAGCGGACGCAGTACCTGTCCCTCCGCACTGTCTTCCACCCGCCAGCCCTCCACTCTCAACTGCTCACGCAACCGATCCGCCTCGCGCCAGTTTTTCGCGGCCCGCGCTCCATCGCGTTGCGTGGCGAGCAGCGCGATCCCGGCGGGAATCGTCACTACGTCCTCGCGCCAGTCCGCGAGCCGCAGCCCGAGCACCCGGTCGAAGCAATCCAGGGTGGCCCGTCGCGTAGCCGCCGGCAAATCGCTTCGCACCACGTCCCACAACACGGCGAGCGCGCGCGGCAGGTTCAGGTCCTGATCGAC
This sequence comes from Paraburkholderia bryophila, assembly GCF_013409255.1. NCBI lineage: Bacteria > Pseudomonadati > Pseudomonadota > Betaproteobacteria > Burkholderiales > Burkholderiaceae > Paraburkholderia > Paraburkholderia bryophila. The sequence continues at coordinate 3,244,133 of NZ_JACCAS010000002.1, read as the reverse complement.
CTCGGCGTTGAAACGCGCAACGGCCTCAGCGTCCGGCGCCCCACCCTCCGGCCATTGCCGATACACCTTACGCAAGCGGTCCAACGCGGCTTGCGCGGCGTCCAGCGCTTCCATGTTGAAACGCAGACTGCTGCGGTAATGCGCGCCCAGGCACAGGTAGCGATAAGCCAGCGGATCGACGCCACGCTCGATCAAGGTCTGCAAGCGCACGAAGTCGCCACCCGACTTCGCCATCTTGCCCGCGTCGAGCATCAGGAAATGCCCGTGCAACCAGAAGTTGGCAAGCCGCGTGCCGTGGCGCGCCTGGGTCTGCGCGATTTCATTGCTGTGATGCACGGCGATATGATCTTCGCCGCCGCAATGAATATCGAACCACGGGCCCAGATACTTCGCCGACATCGCCGAGCACTCGATGTGCCAACCGGGAAAACCGACGCCCCACGGACTCTCCCACTCCATCTGCCGCGTACTGCCGGGCGGGCTGAACTTCCACAGCGCGAAGTCCGTGGCGCGCCGCTTGTCGCCCACGGCCACCCGTTTGCCGGCCTGCAGACCCGTTATGTCGAGCCGCGCGAGATAACCGTAATCGTCCTGCCTGGCCGTGTCGAAGTAGATGCCGTCCGCCGTGCGGTACGTGTAGCCGTTGCGCTCGAGTTCGGCAATGAAGTCGATCTGCTCGGCGATGTGATCGGTCGCGCGGCACCAGATCGTCGGCTCCAGCAGGTTCAACGCGCGCCAGTCGTGCTGGAACGCCGCGGTGTAGCGTTCGGCAATGGCCCACGCCGATTCGCCGGTGCGCCGGCTGCCCTTCTCCATCTTGTCCTCGCCGTCGTCCGCATCGGAGACCAGATGACCGACGTCGGTGATATTCACCACGTGCCGCACGGTGTAGCCGTTCTGCACCAACGCACGGCGCAGCACGTCCTCGAACACGTACGTTCGCAGATTGCCGATATGCGCGTGGTCATACACGGTCGGGCCGCAGCCATACAGGCCGACGTAATCCGGTCGAAGCGGCGTGAACGGGCGCAACGTGCGCGACCAGGTGTCGTAGAGAGCGAGCGGCATGGTGTTTTCCTTCGACGCTGAGCGATGGCGCCGCCAGAATCGGCGGACCAAAAACAAAAAGGCCACCGGTCGTGTGACGGGTGGCCTCAGGGATACGGACGTGTACAGATCGACTCGCTAGACGCAAGCTCCCCTCGGCAGGCCGCGACAGCATGCGCGCAAAGCAGACGGAAGGGAAACGATAGAAGCGGTCATGGAATCGATCCTAACGCGTTGTACCCGGGTGGGTCAATCCTCGTGTCGAGTTTCAAGCCTTCGGCACGCGACCGTAGGTGTCTTCGAAGCGAACGATATCGTCCTCGCCGAGATACGCGCCCGACTGCACCTCGATCAACTCGAGCGGAATCTTGCCCGGGTTCAGCAAGCGGTGCGTGACGCCGAGCGGAATATAGGTCGACTGATTCTCGGTCAGGACGATTTCCTTGTCGCCGTTCGTCACGAGCGCGGTGCCCTTCACGACGATCCAATGTTCCGCGCGATGATGATGCATCTGCAGGCTCAGTTGCGCGCCCGGGCTCACGACGATGCGCTTGACCTGGAAGCGGTCGCCGCTGTCGATGCCTTCATACGAGCCCCACGGCCGCACCACGCGACGGTGCGTGACGGACTCGTGACGACCCATCGCGTTCAACTGCGCGACGATCTTCTTCACGTCCTGCGCCTGATCGCGATGCGCGACGAGCACCGCGTCGGCGGTCTCGACGATCACCACGTTGTCCAGCCCGATCGCCGCGACCAGCCGGTGTTCGGCACGAATGTACGAGTTGCTCACCGCATCGGTCAGCACGTCGCCGAACAGCGCATTGCTTTGCGCGTCGCGCTCGGCGATGTCGGCCAGCGCCGTCCACGAGCCGATATCGTTCCAGCCGAGATCCGACACGGTCACCACGGCGGCGCGCTTCGTCTTTTCCATCACCGCGTTGTCGACCGAGATGTTCGGGCACGCGGAAAAGCTCGATTCGTCCAGACGCACGAAGTCGTTGTCATGCTGCGCGGCCTTCAGCGAAAGCTCGGCCTGCAACGCGATTTCCGGTTCGAAGCGGCGCAGTTCTTCCATGTAGGTGGAAGCCTTCAGCATGAACATGCCGCTGTTCCAGTAGTAGCCGCCGTGCGCGATAAAGCGCTGGGCCGTCTCGGCATCCGGCTTTTCGACGAACGAGTCCACCGCGAAAGCCGGCGTACCGTCGACGAGACTCGCACCCGCGCGAATGTAGCCGTAACCGGTATGCGGCTCGGTCGGCGTAATGCCGAAGGTGACCAGGAAGCCGTCTTTGGCGATCTGCGCCGCGGCGGAGGCGGCCTTGACGAACGCCGCTTCTCCGGCGATCACATGATCGGACGGCAGCACGAGCAGCAGCGACTCAGGCGAATCGCGCAACGCCAGCAAGGCCGCGATCGCGATGGCCGGCGCCGTGTTGCGGCTGGCCGGTTCGAGCACGATCGCCGAGGCCGCCACGTCCACCTGGCGCAACTGTTCGGCCACGAGAAAACGCTGGTCGTTGTTCGTGACGACGATCGGCGCGGCGATGTCCGCCACGCCGCGCAGGCGCATCACGGTCTGTTGAACCAGCGTGTTATCGCCTGTCAGCTTCAGATATTGTTTCGGATAGCCGCCACGCGACATCGGCCACAGCCGGGTGCCGCTTCCACCGCAAAGAATCACTGGATGAATCTGCATGCTTTTACCCTTCCCACGTATTTTTATTGAGGTGTGAAATCTTCGTCCCCGCAGCGCTGACGCCCGACGGACCTCTCAACCCGTCATGGCACCGCCTGAACTGCAGGCTTACCGATTCCTGAACTGGCTCATCAGGCCGCTTCGAACCGCTCGCTCAGCCCCTGCCGACAAACTGCATCCGCACCGATTCAAGCTCGCGCGGCAAACGCGGCGAAGCCGGTGCACGGCGCGGCAACTCGATGAACCCGAGTCGCCGGTACAGACCGTATGCACGCGTATTGCTGACCAGCACATCCAGCACGACCTGCCGGCCGCCGTCGCGTTCCAGCGAGCCCGCGTGCAGCGCGTCGGCGAACAGCCCGCTGAACAGGCCCGTGCCGCGCAATTGTTCGTGCGTCGCGCAATGCGCGATCAGCGTCTGCGACGACTTCGGCGCAGGCAGTTCGCTCTCCAGCGTGAGGCCGCGCAACAGCATGCGCACCGTGCGGCGCACACCGAAAAACAGCAGCAGCATCAGCGCGACATGCGGATCGTCGAGCCAGGTCCTGCGGCCGTCGTGTACGGCCAGCACCGCGACCACCCGAGCGTTGCCGTCCACGGCCACGCGGTGACGCCGGTACGAAAAACGGCCCTGCTTCGAACCGAACGCGAAGGCCAGAAAATCGATGCAGGTCGCGGCGGGCTCGCCCAGAAAGAAACCGAACTCACGCACGCCGGAGGCGAAGATCAGCGGCGCGCAGGCGTCGGCGTCTTCGGGCCGCGCGGGGCGAAAACTCAGCGTGGCGGCGGCGCGCCCGCGCGGCGGCATACCAAGGTCGGGACGGTCGGCTTGTACGGCGTGCATGGCGGAATGGCTTCTCTTTAGCGAGGCAGGCGCTTGAGCGCCGCGATGGTTCGGCTGATCTGCTCGGGCTCGTGCGTCGAACAGATGAAAAACCGCAGACGTGCGGCCTTTTCTTCAACGGCCGGATAAAAAATCGGCTGCACGTTGATGCCGTCCGCGAACATCGCGTTGGCCCATTGCGCGGCTTTCAAGGTGCTGCCGGTGATGATCGGCACGACCGCGTAGCCCGCGCTCTTGCCGGTGTCGAGTCCTGCCGCGCGTGCTTCGTCGAGAAACTGGCGGCCGCGCGCGCGCAATTGCGCCACCCGTTCCGGTTCGGCGACGAGACGTTCCAGCGCGGCCAATGAAGCCGCCGCGAGCGACGGCGCGAGACCCACGCTGTACAGAAAGCCTGGCGCCAGATGCCGCAAGATATCGATCAACGCCTGCGAGCCGGCGATAAAACCGCCGCAGCCCGCCAGCGTTTTGCTGAGCGTGCCCATCCAGATATCGACGTCGCCGCTCGCCACGCCGCACTGTTCGCGCACACCCTGGCCGCGCTCGCCGAGCACGCCGAGCGAGTGCGCTTCGTCGACCATCAGGAACGCCGCATGGCGGCGCTTGATCTCGACGAACTGCGCCAGATCGGGAATATCGCCGTCCATGCTGTAAAGGCCTTCGATCGCGATCAGCACACGCCGGTAGTCGTGGCGCACGCGCGCGAGCAGCGCGTCGAGCGCCTGCCAGTCGTTGTGCGCGAAGCTCAGGCGTTTCGCGCCGCTCAGCTGCGCGCCCTGCACGATGCTGTTATGCGCGAGCGAATCGTGCACGATCAGATCGCCGGGTCCGAACAGCGAGCCGATCACCGTCACGTTGGTCGCGTGGCCGCTTACGAACACGACGCAGTCGTCGACTTCATAGAACGACGCGAGCGCCGTTTCCAGTTCGCGCTGCACCGGCCGTTCGCCCGCCACCATCCGGCTCGCGGACGCCGAGGTGCCGTAACGGTCGATCGCTTCCTTGGCGCGCGCCGACACCCGCGGATCGCCGGCCAGGCCCAGGTAGTTGTAGTTCGCGTAGTTCAGATACTCGGCGCCGCCAATCTGCGTGGTCGCGCCCGCAATGCCGTCATGCACGCGGAAGAACGGCGACTGCACCTGCAGTTTTTCGCCCATCTGCCGCAAGATCTCGACCTGCTGATAACCGGGCATCGTCTCGAAGCTGCACAGCGCGGCGCGCGAGGCGTCCTGCGCCGCGCGCGGGCCGGCCGCAGCCAACGGCGCGCCCGGCGTCCGCGCTTCTTCGGAGACGCGTTCCAGTTGCCGCATCAACGCCTTCGCGGCGAGTTGCTGGCGGATGTTGTCGCCCAATCCCATAGTGTTCCGATAACCTCGTAACCAGTCAGCCTGCTGGCGATGCGCTGGTGGTGTGCTGGTGAAATTCAAGCCGTGAATTCGGCCCACTCCCACGCGTCGGGCGTGGCGAGCAGTTCGGCAACCAGCCGGTAGTTCATTTCGTGACTCGGCCGCAGCGCGTTCACGCGACCGAGCAACGGCGCACCGGCCATTGCCATATCGCCGACCAGATCGAGCACGCGGTGCCGCACGAATTCGTCGGGCACGCGCATGCCGCCCACCACGCGGTTGCCGACAATCGCGGCGGTGCACGACAAACGCGCGCCGCGCAGAATCGGCATGCCGCGCACGTAGCCGGCGAGAATCGCGGGAATCGCCCATTTGACGCGGCCATACGAACGCGACGGCGCGATCTGTTCAGCGAAACTCGCGGGCGTCAGCGCGCCGTCCCAGCGCAGTTCGCCGAAACCCTTCAGATCGTTACGCACCGTCATTTCATAGTCCGTCGACGGTTCGATCGAGATGCTGCGTTCGTCGCGGGTGCCCGCGCCGTCGGCGATCTTCACCTCGCGCAGCACACGAATGAAGCGCTTGGAGTGCGGCAAGCCGATGCGGCCGCACGCGCGGATCGCGTCGATCCACGGCTGTGCGCTGCCGTCGAGAATGGGCACTTCTTCGGCGTCCAGCTCGACGGTTGCGCGATCGATCTCGCAGGTCAGCAGCGACGCGAGCAGATGCTCGACCGTGCGCACCCGCACTCCGTCGCTCGATTCGAGCATCGTGCAAAGCGGCTGGCCGCGCCGCAACGAAGGACTCACCGGCAGTTCCGCGAGCGTGCGGCCGTCCCGCACGCGCCGGAACACGATGCCGCGCGGACTGTCGGCGTTGCCCGGCAGGATCCGCACGTTCACGCGACGGCCGGTATGCAGGCCGTGACCGCTCAACGTCAGCTCGCGCGCAAGCGTGCCTTCACGGTCGCTCCAGCCGGCCGGCGCGCGCATCAGACGAGCTCCGTCGTGACGCCGGACGGCGCAGATGTGGACGCGGACGCGGACGCGGACAACGCGCCGGCTTGTGCCGCCATGGCATCCGCGACATCGGCCAGCGCATGCGCGCCGACGTCGAGCGCATGTTGCGCGGCGACCGCCGCCACCTGCGCCGCGACGCCGTTGTCCGCGGCGTCGTCCTGAGTCTGGATCGATTCGACGATACGTTGCGCGAGCGAATGCACGGTCGCGCCTTCGGCCATCGTCATGATGGACAGCTTGACCTGGAAGCTCTCTTCCACGGCCATACCCAGTTCCATGCCCATCAGCGAATCCATGCCCATATCGAGGATCGAGCGACCGGTTTCGATTTTTTCCGGCGACATGTGCAGGATGCGCGCGATCTGCGCCTGCAAGGTTTCCTCGACCAGATGCAGCGCGTCCGCGAACGGCAGCCCGGCGATCTGATCGCGCATCTGCGCGCCGCCCTGGCGCGCTGGCTCGTGACTACCCCGCGCATGCAACTCGGTGTAGCGGCGCGCGCGCGCCGCCGGCATGCCGAGCGACAGCGCCTGCCAGTCGAGCCGCACCACCGCTTCGCCCGCGTTGACGTCGACCAGCGCGCGTTCGAGCGCATGCAGCGCTTCCGCCGAGGTGATCGACAGACCGCCAATGCGCGCCTGCAACGCTTCGCGCGTCTCCGCATTGCGTGCGAGGAAGCCGACGTCGTCGAGCGGCCCCCAGGCCATATACGTGCCCGCCAAACCGGCCGCGCGACGTTGCACGATCAGCGCTTCGAGGAAACTGTTGGCCGCCACGTAGCTCGACTGCCCCGGATTGCCGAGGAAGGTCGTCGCCGACGAATAGACCACGAAGAAATCGAGCGCCGCGCTGCGAGTGGCCTGATGCAGATTCCACGCACCAGCCAGCTTCGGCGCGAGCACCGCGGCGAAACGCGCGTCGTCGAGATTGCGCACGAGGCCGTCGTCGATCACCATCGCCGAATGCAGCACGCCTCTGAGCGGAGTTCCGCGCCGGCTGATGTCCGCGAGCAGCAGGTCGAGCGCGGCGGCGTCGGTGACGTCGCAAGCGGCCGCATGTACCTGGGTGCCGTTTTCTTGGGACCAGCGCGCGGCTTCCTCGGCGAACGCCGGCGTGAGCGAGCCGGAACGGCTGGCCAGCGTCAGATGGCGTGCGCCGCGCGACCTCATCCAGCGCGCGGTGGCGAAGCCGAGACCGCCCGTGCCGCCGACGATCAGATACGCCGCCGCCGGATCGAGTTGCAGCACCGCCTCGGTCGAACTCGCGCGTGCCGGGCTCGGTGTGCCGGCCGGATAGGTCACGAGAATCTTGCCGATTTGCCGCGCCTGCTGCATATGCCGGAACGCTTCCTCGACCCGCTCGGCCGGAAACGCGCGATACGGCAGCGGATGCAGCACGCCATCCGCGAACAGTTGCATGACCTCGTCGAACAGACGCGCGGTCAGGCCCGGCAACGCGCTCATCAATTGATCCGCGTCGATGCCGAAATAGCTGATGTTGTTGCGGAACGGACGCAGCCCGATCCGGCTGTTTTCATAGAAATCGCGCTTGCCGAGTTCGAGAAAACGGCCGAACGGACGCAACGTGTCGATGCTGCGCACCATCGCCTCACCCGCCAGCGAATTCAGCACGATGTCGACGCCCGCACCTTGCGTGCGTTCACGAATTTCATCGGCGAAGGCAAGGCTGCGCGAATCGAACACGTGATCCGCGCCCAGCAGGCGCACGAATTCGCGCTTCTCGCGGCTGCCCGCGGTCGCGAACACTTCCGCGCCGAGATGGCGAGCCAGTTGAATCGCCGCGATCCCCACGCCGCCCGCCGCGCCGTGCACCAGCACGCGCTCGCCGCGACGCAGACGCGCCAGCTCGCACAGCGCGTAGTACGCGGTGAAGAAGGTGGTCGGCACCGTGGCCGCTTCTTCGAACGTGAGACGCGCGGGTTTGTGCGCGATGGCATCGGCCTTGGTCCACACATGGCTCGCGAACGACGCGGGCGCGAAGCCTAGCACCGCGTCACCCGGCACAAACCGCGCGACGTCGCGTCCCACGCGCGCCACGCGGCCCGACAACTCCATGCCGATCGTCGCGCCTGCAAAGCCGTTTTCGACTGCTTCGTCGGACAGCAGGCCCATGGCGTACATCACGTCGCGGAAATTCAGGCCGGTGGCGACCGGTTCGATTTCGACTTCATCCGGCGCGAGTTCGCGCTGCGGCAAACCGAACCATTCGAGGTTGCGCAACGAACCCGGCGACGCGAAGCCCAGCACCGCCGCTTCGTTCTGCGCGCGCAGCGGCGCAGCGTCCTTGTCGCGCAACGCGGCGCTCGCAGCCGGCAACATGCGCGGCACGTAACGGCCATGCGGCGTTAGCAGCACTTCTTCTTCGCCGTCGGAGGCGAGCAGTTCACGCGCCAGCAGTGCACCCGCGTCGCGGCATCCGGCGCAAACGTCGATCAGACGCGACGACAATTCCGGATGCTCGTTGGCCAGCACGCGGCCCAAACCCCACATTGCCGCCTGCTCGGGACGCAGCGTGGCGGCATCCGCGAACGGCATCGCGAGCGGCGCACCGCCGCGCGTGACGATCCACAGTTGCGGCTGCATGATGCCGGCGACCGCTGTGAGATCGCGCACCAGTTGGGCCAGCGCGAGCGTGGTCTGCTGTTGCGCGAGCATCACGTCGGCACCGTCCGCGTTCGCGGACAGGCTGTGATCCGGTGCGATGAACACCACGTGATGAACGTGCCCAGCCGGCGCGGCCAGTTTGCTCATGTCGTGACGCAACGTGAGCAGCGTAGTCGTCGACGTTGAATGGCCGGCGGCTTGCAGCGCGGCGGCCAGCGTGTCGCTATCGGCGCCAACCGCGCTATCGCCGCTCTCCGCTGCGTACAGCAAGGACCAGTGCGTCGGCCGAGCCTGCGCCGCCTGGCATGCAACGTCGCCTGCATCGGCGGTGCGCGAGGCCGTCAGCGGTTCGCGCGCCACAATCAGCGTCGGCGCGCCTTCCAGATCCAGGCCTTGTTCGGCATGTCGCGTGACCTGTTCGAAGCCGGCCGCTTCGAGCTGCTTCGTCAGCGCTTGCGGCGACAACCAGGCCGCACGGCGCGCGTTCGCATGCGCGGCGTCCGCGTCGAGATCGAACACGATGTCGGCGAAGCGGCTGTTGCGCGGCTCCGTGACGACCACCAGCGCACCCGGCGCAAGCCAGCCGCGCAGCGCGGCGAGCAGCGCGCGCGGCTCGGTCTGGGCCGCCAGCACATGGCTCGCGACGACGAGGTCGTAGCGCTCGCCCGCCTCGATGCCGGACAGACGCGGTGTCTCGCCGAACTCGATGGTGGCGATATGCACCGACGGATGCCCGCTCGCGTCGAAGCCGCTCAACTGTTCATGCGTGCCCGCGATCGTGTAGTCGCAGCGTGACACCGGCATGTGAATCGCCAACGGCTGCAGCACGTCGCTCGACGGCGAATCCAGTTCGAGCACGCGCAAACGGCGCGGCTCGTTCCAGCCTTCGATCGCACGATGCAGGCACTCGCCGGCCAACGCGTTGACGTGGGTCCACGTCGGCGACGCTTCGAAGAAATGCTCGACCAGGCTGCTGCGCGACGGCGGCAGAATCCGCGCGCCGCTCACCTCGCCGCGCAAGACGGCCGGCAGCGCCGCGCCGCAATGGGCGAGCAGCGTCAACTCAGCCACGTGCGCGGGCGATTGCGCGATCAACTCGCGCCACAGTTCGTCGATGCCCGGCAGGTTCGCGCAGGCCACGTCGTCACGCACGAGACGGGCGCCGTCGCGCGTCGCGAGACCGTCTTCCACGACAATCTGCGCGAGCCGCGCGAGCAAGGTGGGATGCGCGCAATCCGGCAGCGCCGCGTGCTCGAACACCTTCAGCGCGTCGAGCGCCCGCAGCGCGTAGGCGCCGGCCAGTACGTCCAGCAGCGGCAGCATTTCGGTCAGATGCGCGCGGCGGCGCGGCTGATCTTCGCGGGCGGCCAGCGCAGCGACGGCATCGACGAGCAATGCGGCCGGTTCAGGCAGCGTGTGCGCGTCGATATCGGCGGCGAGCGGTTTGGCCTCGACGAGATAGGTGTAACGTGCGGGCGCCTGCTGACGGCGGCCCTTCAGATCGACGCGGCGGAACCGGCAGGCCCCGAGCCGCGCGACGATCGCGCCTTGCGCGTCGGCGAATTCGAACGACGCCACCACCGAGTGCGGACTGCGCCGCTCGATCCGCGCGAGCACATAACGAATCGCATCGCCGCGCAGATAGTCGATGCGGCCGAGTTGCACCGGCACATACGCCGCATGGTCGAGACCGCTTTGATCCGCCGCTGCGAGCAACGCGAACAGCGGATGAAAACCGCTATCCATCAAGGCCGGATGCAACGCATAAGCGTCGAGCTCGGCCGGCGATTGGGCGAGCACCGCAGGCACGTCGACTTCCGCGAGCGCGATGTCGGCGTCGGCGTCGACATGCACCGAGCGGACCCACTGGAACGCCGGGCCGTACGTCAGGCCGATCGCCGTGGTGTTCGCGTACAGCGTGTCGCCGGACATGGCCGGCCGGGCGAACAGATCGGTCAGCGCGGTGGCCGGCAAGCGGCTCGTCGCGGCATCGTCGCTCAGCGCGCAACCGCTCGCGAGCAGACGCCCGGTGACATTGAGCGACCACGCTTCGTCGGACATGCGGTCGCGCGTTTCGATCGTGAAGCTCGCGGTGCGAACGTCGACGGTGAAACGGAACAGCTTCGAATGCTGCGGCTGGAACACTACCGGCAGACGGATTTCGAGGTTCTGCACCGCGCAGCTCGCGGTGCCGAAATGCACGCGCGCGGCAGCCAGCGCCATCTCGACGTAACCCGCTCCAGGGAACGCCACGCCGCCATCCACCACGTGATCGGCGAGCATCGGCAAACCGGCCGGATCGAGCTGGTTTTCCCACGCGAGCGCGTGTTCGTGCAGACGGTAGCCGAGCAACGGATGTTCGCGGCGCCGATTGACCAGGTTGTAGGCTTCGGCGGTCGGGCCGAGCCAATAGCGTTCGTGCTGCCACGGATACGACGGCAGCGCCACGCGCGCGCCCATCGGTGCGAAGCGTTGCGCGTCGACGCGCGCGCCGTTCGCGATCGTCGCGTGGATCGCCTGTTGCAGCATCCGCGCGCTGTCGTGATGGCGCTTGAGCGTGGGCAGCGAGCGGCCGCTGACGCGGACGTCGTCGAGCGTTTGCGTCACATACGTGCGCAGGATCGAATGCGGGCCGACTTCGAGGAACAGGCGCACGCCGGTTTGCGCAACCTGCGCGACGGCTTCGCCGAAACGCACCGGCTCGCGGATATTGCGCCACCAGTAATGCGCGTCGAGTTCGGTGCCTGCCAGTTCGGCGCCCGTCACGGTCGAAACGAAACGGCGCGTCGCCGCGCCCGGCGTCAGATCGGCGAGGCCTTGCAGCACGCCCGGCTCGATCGGATTCATCTGGCGGCTGTGAAACGCGTAGTCGAGATCCAGCATCTGGAAGAAGCGACCGCTTTCCTTCACTGCCGCTTCGACCCGTTGCAATGCACCGAACGGACCGGCCAACGTCACTGCTTGCGGGCTGTTCACGCCCGCCACTTCCACATCGGTATCGACGCCCAGTTGCGCGAGCAGCGCGCGCATGGCGGTTTCGCCGAGACCGGCGGCGGCCATGCGACCCGTGCCGCGCGTGGTGGCCTGAGCACGGCTACGGATCTTGATCACGTGGACGGCCTGCGCCAGCGTCAGCGCGCCCGAGGCCCACGCAGCGGCGACTTCGCCGACGCTGTGACCAAGGCACACGTCGAAGCCGACGCCGCGCGCTTCGATCACGCGCACTACGCCGACCTGCAGCGCGAACAGCAACGGCTGCGCGTGTTCGGTGGCTTCCAGCAACGTGGCGCTCACGCCTTCGCGCAACGCGGCGACCAGCGACGGGCTGCCGTCGGCGCACCACAATGCGTCGAGCTCGTCGAGCGCGGCGCTGAATACGGGCTCCTGTTCGACCAACTGCTTGCCCATGCCGGCCCACTGCGAACCGTTGCCGGAGAACACCAGTGCGAGACGTGTGTCGTCGCCCGGTGTGTCGCCTTGCACGAGTGCCGACGTCGTCTGATCCGGCGTCGGCGCGATTAGCGCGCCGAGTGCCGCGCGTGCTTCGTCTGACGTGGCCGGTGCGATCACCGCGCGGTACTTCAACCATTGCCGACGATGCGCCGCGTTCGACGCGAGCGTGTTCCACGACGTGCCGCTCTCCAGCGCGGCCAGATAGCGCGCAGCCAGTGCCGGCAACGCGGCGGCCGAGCGTGCCGAGAGGATGAGCGGTAACGGCGCGATGTCGTTGTCTTTGCCGCTATCGCTATCGTTATCGGTGCGGGTTTCGTTATCGTTGTCGCCAGCCGCTGGCGCCGTCGTAACAGCGCCCGGCGCTTCTTTCAGCACGACGTGCGCATTCGTCCCGCCGAAGCCGAACGAATTGACACCGATCACCAGCGGCTGCCCGTCGCTGCCAAGCGGCGTCAGACGATCCACCACGCGCAAGCGGCCGCCGACGAAATCGATCGCCGGATTGGGCGTTTCGAAATGCAGCGTCTTCGGCACCGCGCGATGCTTCAGGCACAGAATCGCCTTGATCAGCCCGGCCATGCCCGACGCCGTTTCCAGGTGACCCACGTTGGTCTTCACCGAGCCGATCAACAGCGGACGGTCCACCTCACGCCCCGCCGACGCCACTTCCATCAGCGCACGCGCTTCGATCGGATCGCCGACCGCCGTGCCCGTGCCGTGCGCTTCAACATACGCGAGCGAACGCGGATCGACGCCCGCGCGGTCGTACACCGTGCGCAGCAGCGCCGCCTGGGTGGCCGCGCCCGGCACGCTGATGCCGCCTTGCGAGTAGCCGTCCGAGTTGACACCCGAGCCGGCGATCACCGCATGAATCGTGTCGCCGTCGGCTAACGCACGGTCGAGCGTTTTGAGCATCACCAGCGCGCCGCCTTCCGAACGCACATAGCCGTCGCCGCTTGCGTCGAACGCGCGGCAGCGACCGCGCGGCGACAGCATCGAGGCCTTCGAGAACGTCACGAAACCAAACGGATGCAGCAGCAGATTCACACCGCCGGCGAGCGCGATCTCGGCGTCGCCGGATTGCAAAGCCTGACACGCCTGGTGCAAGGCCACCAGCGACGACGAGCACGCCGTATCCACCGACACGCTCGGCCCGCGCAGATCGAACAGATACGACAGACGGTTCGACGCGATGCTAAGCGTGTTGCCGGTCGCCGAATACGGATCGACCGCGTTCAGGTCGTCGACGAAACGATTGCCGTAGTCCGGACTCGCCACGCCGATATATACCGCGCAGTGGCTGCCTTCCATGTCGCGCGGACGCACGCCCGCGTCCTCGAAGGTTTCCCACGCGAGTTCGAGCAGCAGCCGCTGCTGCGGATCCATCTGCTGCGCCTCGCGCGGCGAAATGCCGAAGAACGCCGCGTCGAAACCGGCGACGTCGTCGAGCACGCCGGCCGAGAACGTATAGCTCTTACCCGCTTCGCGCTTCGACGGATGCTGATAGAACTCCGTGCCGAAGCGGTCGGCCGGCACCTGAGTGACCGCGTCTTTTTCGTCGCGCAGCAAGGCCCAGAAGTCGTCCGGGCTCTCTACATGGCCGGGGAAACGGCAAGCCATCCCCACAATTGCAATCTGTTTCGTCATTGTTCAGTTGTTGGGTACAGCGTGCGCGCCGGCTTGCCACGAGGCCTCACCGGTTCGAGCGAGCGAACGAGGGCAGGCCCGAGCTGCTCGGCGCACAAATCTTTCCGGATAGCGGGCGCGTCGCCGTAATTGCGCCAGATGAAGTAATCGCTGCGGGACGGTTCGTACCCGAGATCGACGAACACGTGCGGCAAAGCCGGCACGTGATCGCCGTAAAAACACAGCACCGTCTCGCGCGGCCGCGCGCGTAACGCGGCGATCAGGTGGCCGAGCATCGCGTCGGCGTTGGCGAGGTGGCGCAGATAAGCGGTCAGGTCGCGCCAGCGCGGGTCGTCGCCCAAGGCGTGGAAGGCCGCGCCCTCGCCGGCTTCGACCCGCTCCAGATGCAGCGGACCGTGGTTTTCCATCGTCATCGAAAAGATGAAGGCGGGTTGGTTGCGCGGCTCGTCGAGCGCGGCAACGATCGACGCCGCGACCGCCATGTCCGACACATACGGACCGGCGCGCGGCGCATCGGCGAAGGCCTTGATGTCGATAAAGCGGTCGATCTGCAGATGTTTGAAGGCCCGGTCGCGGCCGAAGAAATCCGCGTAGTACGGGTGAATCACCAGCGTTTTATAACCGCCGCGCTTGAACCACGAAGCCAGCGACGCACAGGCGCGGCGCACGAATGCGTACGGATAGAAACGCGCGTAGCCCAGTTGCTGCTGATCGACGCCGGTCAGCACCGCGAACTCCGTGCGCATGGTATTGGCGCCCCACGCGGGCACCGTCAGATCGCCATGCTGGACCGACTCGCGACGCGCGTTGTCGAAGTGCTTCAGGATCGCGCGATCGATCGACGGCGCCAAACGGCGCGCGTCGAAGAACGACTCGCTCTGGATCAGGATCACGTCGGGAGCCGATTGCGGCGCACCGCTCGCGAACGGACCCGCGGCCAACGCGTCCTGCAACTGACGCGCCGTGGCAGGCTTCATGCCGTTCAGCAGATACGCGACGAACACCGCGAAGAAACCGTGGCGCTTCTGGTCGTCGACCGGGTTCAGCGTGAGCGGCAAGCGCGCGGCGCACAGATAGGCCACGGCGAGGCTGGCGCAGGCCAGCAACGCGAGCGCGCCGACCGGCCGTTGCGCAAGCGGCGTCTCCGCGACGAAGCCCACGATCACCATCGCGACGCCGATCACGATCGCCGCCACCGTGGCCACGCTGAGAAACGGCAGATAGAGCCGAGGATGCGAGAACAACTGGCTAAACAGACTCAGATCCGTAAAGACGAACGGCTCCTGCAGCGACGCGTATTTCGCATTGCTCACACCGGCCAGCAACGCGACCAGCGCAATCGCGACGAACGCCGAGAAGCGCACGCGACCCGTGATCAGCAGCAGGCACGCATAAATCACGGCAATAGCAGAGAGATGCAGCGCGAACGAAACCGGCGAACGGCGCAACGACGCGCGCGGCAACGCGATCGCTTCGGGCAGAAACGCGAGACCGGCGGCGGCGATGAGGTTGAGCGCGAGCGTCGCTTGCAATCAGCGCTCCTCGCGTGGCAGGTACGACAGGCCGCCAAGAATCGCGTCGGCGATGAACGCGGGCAGCAACGGCAGAAGACGCATACCGAATGCCAGCAGACCCGGAAACGCTATTTCGGCGCGGCCGTTTTGCAACTTGCGCTGAATGTGCTTCGCGGCTTTTTCCGCCGACCAGAGGAACGGTTTGTCGCCGGGGAAGACATCGCTCATCGCCGTCTTCACAAAACCCGGCAAGACGATCGACATGCGTACGCCGTCGCGCGCGAGGATCGGGCGGACCGAGTCGCCATACGCTTTGATCGCCGATTTGCTCGCGCAATACGCCGGTGAAATCGCCATGCCGCGCAGCGCGGCGATCGAACTGATGAGCGCGATCTGGCCGCTGTTGCGCGGCCGCATGCGGGCAATGACCGGCAGCGCCGCGTGGATCGCGCCGTAGAAATTGGTGTCGACGATCGCCGCCGTGCGCGCCAGCCCTTCCCAATCCTGCGCGGACGCGAGCGTGCTCGCTGCGCCGGCGTTGGCGATCAGCAGATCGATCGGATGACGGTCGTCGAACTGGTCGAGCCATGTTTGCATCGCCGCGCCGTCACGCACGTCGATCAGGCCGGTGTCGACTTGCGCGCCCTGCGCGCGACAGGTCTCCGCTACAGCGTCGAGTCGGTCGGCATCGCGGCCGATCAGACCCAGCACCACGCCGGGCGCCGCATACGCATGCGCGAGCGCGCGGCCGAGCCCCGCGCTCGCGCCAGTAATGACGACGTGGCGTGGCGCGGTGTTACGCATGCGAGGCCGCCTCGAGTCGCCGCACCGCGCCGGCCGTCGCCATGGCGATCCCGCTGCGTGTGTAGAAGTCGCCGTTGATCTGGGTGTGGTGCACCACGTAGTCCAGAAACGCTTGATAGAGATGCATGTCCGGCGCTTCGGCGTGCAGCCAGAAGTCGTCCAGCGAGCCCTGCCAGGTGAGGCCCGGCATGCCGTAAATGGCGGCGCCCAACGCGATCAAAGGACGACGGTGATGCAGCGCCGACAAACCGACCGTACTGTTCACGACGACGGCGCCGCGTGCGTGATCGAGCAGCGTCGGCAGATGGCCCGCGTCGATGAAACGCAGGCGTTCGGCCATACCGAGTTCACGCGCGAGTTGCTCGGCGTGACGACGATAGTCGATCAGGCCGGTGTCGAGCGGATGATTCTTGATCACGAGCCAACTGTCGGCCGACGCGTGACGCGCGAACGAGGTCAGTACTTTCGCGATCGCTTCGCGCACGCTGTCGAACGGTGAATGGACGACGATCTGCGCGTCCGAATTCAATTGCAGCGGGAAAATGTAGTACGCGCGGCCCGCGTCCAGCAACTCACGCGTGACCTGGTCTGAATCGCGATGGTGCCGGCGTTGACGCAATGCGCGGGCGGCCAGTCCGGAGTACTCGAAGAAGCCGTTTCTCGGACGATGGCTGCGGTAATGCGGAAAGCGCGTGGCGAATAAAGTATTCGCGCCGCGATAACGGATATCGTGGAACGCGCGTTCATAGAGGTTATAGCCGGTCGGTTGGCCGGCCGGACCCGGTGGCGTAACGCGACGCTGATCGAGATACCAGCCGGGATCGCGCGGCAATTGCGAACGGCCATTGACGCCGTGCTTTTCCAGCGTCAACCAATGCGGGCGGACATAACCCTCTTCGAAAACGTGGACGCGCAACCCATTGGCTTGTGCAATAGGATGCATTTGACGGTGAATGTCGCGGCAGTCACCGAACATTAAGACGTCGGTAAAGCTGTTGCGCTTCACTTGATTGGCATACCAGTCGCTTAACTCGCTCGCCTGGCCGCTGAAATTTTGGGCATCGCCATTTCCCGCGTACACCAGATCGCCGCCACAAAAATTAATTCTTCGGACCGCATGGCCGCGCTCGCGCAATGCAATCGCAAGTCGGCTAAAGAACGGAGAAGCCGTGCCTTGCAGGGCGAGAAAGGAACGGTGCATGTAATTACGTCGAAAAGCGGCCCGAGTGCGAGAGAAAAATAACGCCGTACAGACGTGACTTTTCCCTGAAAACCTCGGAATCGTTTGAGTAGTGGCTTGCCGGTCTTAAGCAAGGTTCGGAGAATACATCATTACGGCATAAAACATAAGTAAGGGTAAGAAAAAATATGAAATTTTTGGAAATGAAGAGAAGATGGGATGGCGCAGGGCATAGCCCGTGGCTATAATCGGCCGCCCTTGCTCTGTCGGCAAGGCATATGTTAGTGATGTTTCGTGTAATGCTTTGCGCGCATTTCGCGCATTTGCGATCGCGGAAATACATCGCGCAAGGATTCGCATTGGCTCACGTAAAACGTTTGCGCTCGCATGGAGTTGCAGACCTTTTGCGGGTGCTCCCGCTCTTCTCTTTGCTACACCTTTCAGGCGGCAAGGGGATTGGAAGAACTATTCAGTTTGGATAAGACGTTGGAAACAGTATCTAGCAACAACGAGGCGCTGCCGCCTTCGGGGAAAAAGAAAGGGCTGGTCGAACGTATCAAGGGCGTCAATCGCATTTTTGCGCTGACAGTCGTCGTGCCGACCACGATTGCCATTGTGTATTTCGGGCTGATTGCTTCGGATGTTTATGTGTCGGAGTCGCGGTTTGTGGTACGTACAGCACAGCGACAAAGCCAGGTCAGCGTGGTTGGCGCGTTGCTGCAAGGCAGCGGCTTCTCGCGCGCGCAAGACGACACCTACCCCGTGATTGACTACATTCAATCGCGGGACGCATTGAAAGAACTGAACCAGAATAACTTCATTCGCGACGAGTACAGCGAGCACGGCGACTTCGTTAGCCGATTCAGGCGGACATTCGACGACAGCTTCGAATCACTGTGGCGGTACTACGGCAAGCATATCGTCTCGGCGGACCTCGATTCGACCTCCGCCATCACGACCTTGCAGGTACGCGCGTTCTCCGCAGACGACGCCGCAAAAATTAACCAAGCGTTGCTCGCCATGAGTGAACGCCTGATCAACCGCATGAACGACCGCGGCGCAATCGACACCGTCAGGTTCGCGCAGCGGCAAGTCGACAGCGCGGCGGCGAAAGCCAAAGACGCGGCTGCGGCGCTGGCCATGTACCGGAACTCATATGCGGTCTTCGACCCGGAACGTCAATCGGCGCTGCAGTTGCAACAAGTCAGCACACTGCAAACGCAATTGTTTGCCGCACAGACCCAGTTGACTCAACTGCAATCCATTGCTCCTCAGAACCCTCAGATCCCCACGCTTCGCACCACAATCAGCTCGCTTCAACAGCAGATAAAGGAAGCCACAAGCGGCGTGACGGGCGGCAACAACTCGTTGTCGGGTAAAGCAGCGAACTATGCGCGCCTGCAACTCGACGCCCAGTTCGCTGACAAGCAACTGGCTTCCGCCATGGCGGCACTCGAGGGCGCACAGGCCAACGCGGAGCGCAAGCAACTCTATCTCGAGCGCCTCGTTCAGCCCAACACCCCCGATGTGGCGACGGAGCCCAAGCGGCTTAAATCCATTCTCGAAGTCTTCGCACTCGGCACGATCATTTGGGGCGTATTGAGCCTGCTGCTCGCCGGCATGCGCGAACATCACGACTAACAGGGACGCAAAGTTGAAGCACGACACGACCTTGCGTCGATCATTTCAGATCCAGTGCCGCGTGATTGGCGCACTGCTCATGCGCGAGATATTGACTCGTTACGGGCGGCATAACGTTGGTTTCCTGTGGATATTCTTTGAGCCGATGTCCTTCACTCTCGGGGTGACGGCGCTCTGGACGGCAAGCAAAGCTACGCATGGCGTCAATCTGCCGATTACCGCATTCGCCGTTACCGGGTACTCCACCATCCTGCTTTGGAGAAACTGCGCCAATCGGTGTGCGCTAGCGATCCTCCCCAATCAAAGCCTGCTGTACCACCGCAACGTCCGGGTCATTGACTTCTTTTTTGCACGGGTGCTGCTCGAGGTGTCGGGCGCCACCATGTCGCTTATCTTTCTGACTATCTTCTTTGTCACGCTGGGCATGATGGCGCCCCCGCACGACATCATGCTAATGATCTGCGGCTGGGTTTATCTGGTGATTCTCGGAACTGGCCTTGGATTTACCATTGGCGCGCTGAGCGAACGCAGCGAGACCATTGATCGAATCTGGCACACGATCGCCTACCTTCTCTTTCCGTTGTCTGGCGCCGCATTCATGGTTGAATGGCTGCCACCCGTCGCACAGAAAATCGTCATGCTGATTCCAATGGTCCATGGCGTGGAAATGCTGCGCAGTGGTTATTTCGGCTCGCTCGTCAAACCTCACTACGATATTGGATACATGATCGTTTCGGATCTGGTGCTCCTCCTGATCGGCCTCACGCTAGTGCGCGACGCCAGCCTGCGAGTGGAGCCGGAATGATTGAACTACACGACGTTTCCAAGGCCTATCACACGCGTCAGGGGCGACGTACGGTATTGAACAGCATCAACCTTCGAATCGAGAAGGGAGAGAAAGTCGGCGTTCTCGGTCGAAATGGAGCCGGCAAGTCCACCATGATTCGCATGGTGAGTGGGGCGGAACTGCCCTCTTCCGGTCGCATCAGCCGAAAAATGAGCGTCTCCTGGCCACTCGCGTTCGGTGGTGCATTCCAGGGCAGCCTGACCGGCATGGACAATCTGCGGTTCATTTGCCGGATATATGGTGCCGACGCAAAGGCAGCAGAGCCATTCGTTCAGGAGTTTTCCGAGCTCAGTTACTATCTTCGCGAGCCTGTCAAAACCTACTCCGCCGGTATGCGTGCGCGACTCGCGTTCGCCATTTCGATGGCGATCGAATTCGACTGCTTTCTGATCGATGAAATTATCGCGGTCGGCGACAGCCGTTTTCACTCAAAGTGTCATCACGAACTGTTCGAACGCCGACGCGATCGCTCACTTATCATCGTCAGCCACGATGCAGGCTATATAAGAGATCATTGCGACCGCGCTTCCGTACTTGTGGAAGGAAAACTCCATAATTTCTCAAATAACGATGACGCGTACAGTTTTTACCAGGACTATGCCGCGAATCAATAGGCCGGGAAGATGCGATTCGACAATCAGCAAAAAAGTACTGCTCCCGGGCAGCACCTGTTGCCCATCGTGCAGTTGTGCGTGTGCAAAAAATATGCACCTGCACTTATAATCGGCGAGCCCATCTTACAACCGGTAACATAGGCTCGTCAGATCTTAAAACAACGTCATACCAGGCCGCGAACCAGACGGCACTGATTAAAGAAAGACCAGGCTGAATTGGGGAATATTTTGACTAAACAGCGGTGCGATAGTCTTGATGATGCGGCTTTCCGTGAAGCATGCATGGAATCGAACGACTCCCAGGAATCAAGCGAAGCAAGTTCCGCCCAGTTCCAATCACATGAAACCGAGCAGCGCCAGTCCATAACATCCGGACCAACGTTTGCGCCCGGCTTCGGGCCAATATTAGCCAATGCCACTGATACTGGCGGCGTGCTCGGTTTCGCCGTCGTGAAAAAAACACCTTGGCATTTCGGTGGCATCTACGCTCAAGAAAACGAGGCGCAGCGCGTAGCCGCAAATCTTGGCAGCGACTACGAGGTGGAATATGGCCTTCACCGTTTCGATTCGGACGACTCGTATTACTGAGCACTGCCGTGCAGCTTCACGCCGCCCTTCATTCCCAATGATCCGAAATATCACACGGGTCGCTTTCGGCTGGAAGCTGCCGAAGGCGCCCTGGTGTGTATTGAGTGCCAGCCGCCTCCAATACCAGCACGCTTCTTGTTTGATCACGCCTCGCACTCGCGAAATGATCATCCTGCAATCACAGCAATAGAAGCGAAAAAAGTTCAACATCAGTCAGAATATTGTAGAGCAGAGAGAAATGACCGCCGCAAATAACGTCGAACAACTACTCGCGCTGGATGGAAGAAACTTTGTCCGCGTTGCCTATGTCACGCTTTTGGGCAGGGAACCCGATGACCACGGTGCCGAACACTATATGCACCAATTGATCAAGGGCATTTCCAAGGCGAGAGTTCTGGTCGATATCGGCTCGTCAGCCGAGGCGGTCGCTCACGGCGCACATCTGGAAGGACTGGACAAACTCACGCGCCGCGGCCGTCTTGCTTTGTCAACGCTGACATATGTCAAACGCATGTTCAGAAACGATGCGGAAGACAAGTCATCGCAGCGAGGCGTGGCAACGATCCCCGGAGGCCCGACGTCGCCCGAACCGGAGACGGTGAAATCCGCGGCCAAACCCATGGTGCGGGCAACGAAACATCGCGCCATCAAAACACCGGCGAAAAGCAACGGTCCGCAATTCTGGTTCGACCTCACCACTTCGTTCGAATGGACTGGCGGTGTGGTGGGCATTATCCGCGCGGAACTGGAAATAGCTTGCGGCCTGAAGAAGGCCGATCCCAATGTCCGTTTCTCGATGCAACTGGCGAACGGTTTCGTCGAAATCCCGGACAGTGAACTCCAATGGCTGTTCAATGCCAGGAATGTCGCCGATGCCTACATGCGCTTTTTTGGCCGTTACCCGCGCGACACTCAGGAAGGCAACACCGACGCAGGCACCATCGAAGTCAACATGCCGGCGTCCGGCCGACTGACTCATCCGTATGGGCCGGGCGACGTGGTCGTCAGCGTCGGGTGGATGGACAGCAGAAAGGAAGCCTACTTCTCCCGACTGAAAGCGGCGTTTCCAAAGGTTTTTATCACCTACCTGATCTACGACGTCATTTTGCTGCGCCCCGAGACACGTCATTTCTATGCCGAGGAAGGACAAAGCAAATTCGAGAACTACATCAAGTGGATCTCCGAGCACGCTGATTTCACGTTGTTCGGCGGCGAAACGGCCAAGCGCGACACGCTGGAATTGCAAACTCGCATGGGATGGCCCACGCCCCCTGGCGCGGCGATCAAGTTTGGCTCCGACATCGTCAAATTGACCGAAGAAACGATCGAACCGAAGCTGCTCGCTGACATGGGAATCACGGGACAGTTCATCATTACCGTCGGCTCTCTCGAACCGCGCAAAAACCACGATACGCTTTACAAAGCGTATCTGATGGCGCTGGCGACAGACTGGGAACGAACACCCCAACTGGTCATCTGCGGCAAGCCGATGTGGCGGGTCGACGACCTCGTCGATTCGCTGAACCGCGACCCACGCCTGACCGGCAAGGTCATTCGTCTCTCGCCCACCGATACGCAACTGGCGGCGCTCTACAAGCATTGTGCTTTCACGGTTCTTCCAAGCCTGTACGAAGGCTGGAGCCTGACGCTACCTGAAAGTCTAAGCCAGGGTAAGTTCTGCCTCGCCACCGATACACCGCCGTTGCGCGAGATCGGTCGGGATCTTATCGACTATGCGCCGGCGTGGGACGTGCGCACCTGGGCGGACAAGATTCTTCTGTACGCGAACGACAAGACGCTGCTGAATCAATATGAACGCCGTATCGCCAGCGAATGGCCGGTGACGACGTGGCAAGCCACTTCGCAGATGGTCTACGACCACGTGAAAGCATTCGCGAAAACCGCGGTACCGTCCAAACGCAAACCCGAAATCTGGATGGATTTATCGCTGAGCTTTCTTCACTGGCAAGGCGGCGTCAACGGCATCATCCGTGCTGAACTGACATTTGCGCGCTACCTCGATCGTATTGCGCCGAACACGCATTTCTTTGCCTACGATCACGGTCGCGTTTTCGAAATTCGTCGCGACCTGCTTTTGTGGCTATTCGACGACTCCGACCTTTCCACCTCGTACCGCATGTTCCATGATTTTTGGGGCAAGCACGAAGCTGACCGCACGGGCTTCCGTAGTCCGTTCGCTGGTGGCGCGCCTGACACGCACCCTGACATCATTGAGTCGTTCCCCGACAACACGATCATTTTCTTCGCCGGCATCGATTGGGTAACGAGCGGCGACCAGCATCGCATCAAGGCGGCCGTGCGCTCTCGCGACGCCGGCGAAGCGATCCTGGTGTCGCAACTCATTTATGACTTCACACCCATGCTGGTGCCGCACCTGCACGCTGCTGAGACGAGCCTCGGCTATGCGCCGTTTGTCGAATACGTATCGCAGACGTTCGACCATATTGCGTACGGCGGCCGCACCGCGCAACGAGACGGCATTGCGATCCAGAAACAGCACGGCTGGCGAACACCGGCGAGCGATTTTATCGAGTTCGGCTCAGACATCGATGCATCGCGCGCGATTCGCACCGCCAGCGACGAAGAGATTCTCACCCGCCTTGGCGTGAGCAAGAATTTCGTGATGACGGTCGGCACAGTGGAACCGCGCAAGAATCACGAAACGCTGTACAAGGCATACGTGACGCTACTGACCCGTGGAGAAATCGCGGATCTTCCGCAAATGCTTTTCATCGGCAAACAGGGCTGGAAGTCCAACGACTTCCTCTCAATCCTGAATTCGGATTTGCGCACCAAGAACCGTATTCTCATCATCAGCCCCACCGACGAAGAGCTCGACGTGCTGTACCGGCACTGCCGCTTTACGCTGCTGCCGTCTTTCTATGAGGGCTGGAGCCTCACGCTGCCGGAAAGTCTCAGCTACGGGAAACTCTGCCTCACGTCCGACGTCGAGCCTTTGCGCGAAACCGGACGCGATCTGGTCGACTATATCGATCCTCTCGACACCTTCGCCTGGGCGGAAAAGATCGGCTACTACGTGACCCATCCGAAGGCCGTGGCACAGAAAGAAACACGTATCCGGCGCGAGTGGAAAGCGCGCTCCTGGCTCAATTCAACGCACATGCTGCTCGACGCACTCTACGCCGCGCACGAAGCAAAACGCGTGTCGAGCGAGACGGAGCTGTCGGGTACGGGCGCCGCCTCCGCGAGAGTTCTAACAAATAATTAACGGAAAAGAAATGGCACTGATTTTAGTGACTGGGAGCACGGGCTTCATTGGACGTTATCTGGCGCCACGCCTTGAAGAAGACGGCCATACGGTGGTTGGACTGACCACGCAGAAATGTGACGGCGAGAATGTTGTCTGCGATTTGACTTCACCTGAAGATGTCGCGGCTGTCGTAAAGACCATCGATCCCGACGTGATTGTGCATCTCGCTGCGTTGTCGAGCGTCACGTTAGGCATGACCCTCGACTACTATCGGACCAACGTCGTCGGCACGGAGAACCTGTTCCGCGCAATGGACGCACTGAACCGCAAACGTAGGGTTATCGTCGTCAGCACAGCGGGCGTGTATGGCAATCAGCCTCACGAAATTCTCACTGAAGAGCTGCGCCCGCTGCCCGTGAGCCATTACGGCATCAGCAAATATGCCAGCGAAAGAGTGGCGGCGACCTTCGGTGCGCGCCAGGACATCACGATTGTGCGCCCGTTCAACATCATTGGTGCGGGTCAGAACGGTAGCTTCATTGCGCCGAAACTGGTGGATCACTTTGCCCGGCGAGCTTCCACAATCCGTCTCGGCAACCTGGATCCGGTGCGCGACTATATCGATGTCGACACGTGCTGCGACATACTCTGCCGTCTGATAGAACAGCCGGCCGCGATTGGCGCGACGGTGAACCTCTGCTCCGGCAAGGGAATCTCCGTACGCCAGTTGCTTGCCGCGATATCGGAAGTCAGCGGTCACGACATCGAGCCGATTGCAGCGAAAGAATTCATGCGCGCCAACGAGGTGTTTCGCCTGCTCGGCAGCACCGCGCTACTCGACCAACTAGTGCCCGTCCGCATGCCCGTGCGACCAGTCAAAGAGGTGCTTGGCGAGATGCTCTCGATTGAATCGCAAAAGCTTGAACTTGCGGCGAAGCGTGAGAAAATCCTGGCCTCACCGGCTAACGCCGCTGTCATCTAACCTGCCGCAAACGAAATGCCGCTATGAAAATTGCCATCGTATCGAACTGCCAGGGTGAAGGCCTCGCGAAATGTCTACGCGAAATGAATGGCAGTCTGGAGCCTCACTTCTTCATCGTCACCAGCTTGTGGGACGGCACAGCCAATCTGGCCGATATCCTCCGCGACTATGACCTCGTGCTTGCCCAGAAATTTATCGAGCAACATATCGGCGAAGAGCATAAGCACAAGGTTCATTACTTTCCGAGTTTTGCATTTGCGGCTTTTCATCCGGACATCACGTACACGAGAGGCAAGCGGATTGGCGGGGAAATGGAAACCGTCTACAGCCCGATGGCTCACTATAGCTCCGCACTGGTTTTGCATGGATACACCCGCGGACTGTCCGTTGATGAAATCGTAGCGTCGTTCAACGTCGATACATTTTCCAGGCTCGGGTACCTTAACGTTTGGGAAAAGGCAAAAGAAGATTTCCTGAACGAGTGTCGCGATGTTGGCCTGCCCGGCGAGAGTCTTTTTGAGTCCTGGGAACGTCAAGGGTGTTTCATGCACTCGTTCAATCACCCGACAATCAGGGTAATCAGCGACGTTGCCGCGGAATTGCTGAAGAAACTTGGCATTGATATCTACAATGTGAATCCGGCTCGCTACCTGATTGACGATCTTAGAGCCATGCCAATCTGGCCGATCTATCCGGACATTGCGTCGGCCCTTGGTATCGAAGGCGACTACGTCTTCAAGCAGCACGATCCGCATGGCTTCCTGAATCTCCGCCAATTTGTCGAAGCTTCGGTTGAGGGTTACCGCGCGTTCGAGCGGGAATCGCTGGAACCCCTGAACATCTCTCTGCTCGACATGGACCGCGCGCTCGGCCGCATCGCTGGCGCCGAGACGACCGCAGCAAATCCGCCTGCCGGACACGCGCACTCTGCCAACCCCTACCGGGGGCTGGCGCCATTCCATTTCTGGAAGAACTCGGTTGCACAGCCGGCGATGGCAGACGTTGATCCCGTTTCGCCAGTGCGCTTCGCCATCACGCGCGAAGACAAAGTCGCCACCGCGGGAAGCTGCTTTGCACAGCACATCGCGAAGACGCTAACTGCAAACGGATTCAACTATTTTGTCCCGGAAATAGCGCCCGCCGGTCTCGATGACCAAACCGCGTTCGACCATAATTACGGCGTGTTTTCCGCCCGCTACGGGAATGTCTATACCGTTCGGCAGTTGGTACAGATGGTCAAACGGGTCTCGGGAAGTTTCTGTCCGGTGGATCAGCATTGGACTCGCAAAGACGGTCGCTTCGTCGATCCTTTCAGACCGCAAATCGAACCGAACGGATTCGCAGATCTCGAATCGCTGGAAAACGCCAGACGCGACCATTTCGCAGCGGTCGCACGGATGCTTCGGGAAATGAATGTATTCATTTTCACGCTGGGGTTGACGGAGGGGTGGCGCTCGAAGATCGACGGCGCGGTATTCCCGCTTGCTCCGGGCGTGGCCGGTGGCGCGATGGAACCGGATCGTTACGAGTTCGTGAATTTCACCGTATCTGAAGTGATCGCGGACGTCGAGGAATTCATTGCGCTGCTGCAGGAAGTCAACCCAGCCTGCAAGGTGATTCTGACGGTTTCTCCGGTGCCGTTGATCGCCACCTACGAGGATCGGCATGTTCTGTCCGCAACCGTCTACAGTAAATCGGTTTTGCGAGTTGCCGCGGATGAAATTCGCGCGAAGTATCCAAACGTCGAGTATTTCCCGTCTTACGAAATCATCACCGGCAGCTACACGCGAGGCCAATACTTCGAGGAAGATCTCCGTTCGGTGACGACCGACGGCGTTGCGCATGTAATGCGTCTCTTCATGTCGCATTACCTCGGAGCGAGCGAAAGCACACCGCCGTCTGCGTCGCCCAACGCGCATCAACCTTCGCTACTCAAGAACGTCGCAGGAATTGTCTGCGACGAAGAAGCAATCACCAACTTCGCGTTGAATTAAAGCCCGATTCCGATGCGGCAGCTGACAGCATGCCGCATCGGATCGATCAGTTACCCGTGCCGCGCGCAGCAATTCATTCGTCAGTCAACGCGGACTGACCACGGGTTACTTCGGAATGTTCCGGTAAACCGCGACGGTTGCATCGATGCAACGCTCCCACGAATAGCGTTGAGCAACCGTCAGGCCGCGCGTTTTGGCTTGATTGCGCCAAATTTCATCGCAAAGCGCCTTTTCGACCGCTTCACCCAAAGCGTCGATATTATCCGGGTCGATCAACAGCGCAGCTCCCTGAGTCACTTCAGGTAACGAGGTGCGATCGGACGTCACTACCGGTACGCCCGAAGCCATCGCCTCCAATACCGGCAACCCAAACCCCTCGTAGATCGACGGATACAGGAACGCCCGGGCGCCCGCATAAAGCAAGTGCAGGTCCGCCTCCGGCACGAAACCTAGATATCGCAACCACCCTTCGTTTGTGAAGCGCTCAATCTGTTGGTGTAGCGATTCGCTCAACCAGCCGGACCCGCCGACCAGAATCAGAGGATAGGCTTCCCGCACAGCAGTGGGCAACGTGCGATAGGCGCGCAGTAAACTCTCAATCTTCTTGCGCGGCTCGAGTGTCGACACACACAGCGCATACCCGCCGGTCGCCAGATCATATCGACGTAGAAATGCGGCGACCTTGTCGTGATCATGCGGAGCGAACTGCCTGGAAACGCCTAGCGGAACCGCGGTGACTTTATCGGAAGCGCATCCGAGAAACACGATGAGCTCGTTGCGCGTCGCCTCGGAATCGGTAATGAGATGCGTGGCCTGCTCGACCGACCGGAAGAAATCGCGTTCGAAGTGACGGATTCGTTCAGGCGGATGCGTCTCCGGGAACTTGAACACGGATAGATCGTGAACCGTCACCACACCACGTTCCGCGTAGGGCGGGAGAAAGTAATTCGGTCCGTGGAAAGCACTCCTGCGGCAAGCGCGTTTCATTTCCAACTCGCGCGCCCAACCCGGCAACTTCAGTTTCGACCGCAACGTTTTCCGCGGACGCGGCCTGCCGACGGTCGGAGCAGGAAGCAACAAGTCGGCCGCGTTCGCAATCCAGCGGCCGTTGCGAAACATTCGCACGCTCTCCACGCCAGCGACCTCAGGTACACGGGACGCCAGTTCCCAAGCATAACGCCCGATACCCGTCAGCACGGGCGCCAACGCATCGACCGACAAGATCAGCTTCACTTTTTTTGCCCCAGGTGCGGATAGACTTCGCCGCGCCAGCATTCCCGATATGAGGGGAATGATCGGCCAACTCAACAGAGTGGCCGGGCTGGGGCGAAACACTCGCTATTTCTATTTTTTAGAACGAGAATCCGGCCTCATTGCGGCGGATATCAGCCTCGACCATCATCCGGCACAGTTCTTCGAGCGTGGTCTTCGGCTCCCAATCCAATTCGCGCTTTGCTTTCTCGGCGCTTCCGATCAGCAGTTCGACTTCAGACGCACGATAGAACTTGGGATTAATCCGCACCAACGTTTTAAGGCTCGCGCGATCGATACCGACCTCCGCTTCGCCGCTACCTTCCCAAACCAGGTCGAACCCTGCCGCTTTCGCCGCCATCGAAACGAAATCCCGTACCGTCTCCATGCGGTTGGTGGCCAGCACATAAGCACCCGGCTCGTCGGCTTGCAACATGCGCCACATGCCCTCGACGTATTCCTTCGCGTAGCCCCAGTCGCGCTTAGCGTCCAGGTTACCCAACTCGAGAACGTTCAGCTTGCCCAACTTGATCTTGGCCATACTGTCGGTAATCTTTCGCGTCACAAACTCGCGGCCGCGCAGTGGCGATTCATGATTGAACAGAATGCCGCTCACACCGAAAATGCCATAACTTTCACGGTAGTTGATGGTCATCCAGTGAGCGTAAAGCTTGGCGACACCGTACGGACTGCGCGGATAGAACGGCGTGCTCTCGATCTGCGGAATCGCCTGTACCTTGCCGAACATCTCCGACGTGCTGGCCTGATAGAAGCGGATTTTCCGATTAACGATGCGAATGGCTTCCAGCAGGTTCACCGGGCCCACGCCGGTGATCTCGGCGGTCGTGATCGGCTGCTCGAACGAGACACCCACGAAACTTTGAGCGGCCAGGTTGTAGACCTCGGTTGCTTCGGTGGTTTGCAGGAGCCTGATACTCGCGCCCAGATCCGTCAGGTCATATTCGACCAGATGCAAGTTTTCGTGCTTATCAATACCGAGTTCTTCGATGCGCCAGAAATTGACCGAGGCCGTGCGGCGGTACGTGCCGAATACCTGGTACCCCTTGCTGAGCAACAGTTCGGCCAGATATGCCCCGTCCTGCCCCGTGATCCCGGTAATAACAGCTTTTTTCATTATAAAAACCTCGTCCAGTTAAACATCTTAAGCGTTCTGGCTGCCCGCAATTGCTCGACAGCGATGCCGGTTCCACAGGTGCAGTACCTTGCCGCATCTCACACAATGTCAGCGTTCACGACATGATCGTTAAAGGCACACCTTATACGGTCTCGCTTTGGATACGCGGCAGAGCTTGCGACCTGCCGGGCTGCACTTGATTGGCTGGCATTAGCCCCAAACAGGTGAGCAATTCGTTTGCAGCACTTTGCCAACTTGGCGCGGACAACGTGTCGAGTTGTCTTTCCTCGCTGCAGGGCCCCTCGAGCCACGCCACCACAGCGCGTGCGAGGTGCTCCGCGTCCGTACCGGAGAAATACGTGATCTTCTCGCCGGCGATCTCTCGAAACACAGGCAGATCGCGCGCAAGAACAGGTTTTTTATAGTGCGCTGCCTCGATCACGGGCAAGCCGAATCCTTCCCCTTCCGACGCAATGAGCACGCCGCTACATGCCTCGTAGAGATTCTTGAGCATCTCGTCGCTGATGTTTTGCAACCAGTCGACTCGCGTTTGCTTCAGTGGGTGATTCAATAGCCGTTGCTGAAGGGCCTCCGTTTTCCAACCCGATTTGCCGACAATAACGAGGTTGAGTTCGCGGCCCTCTTGCCACAGTTGCTCGAACGCCGCCAATGCTTGCGCATGCCCTTTTCGAGGCTCCAGTGTTCCGACCATCAATACAGTGGGTCGTGCCCTCAGGCGTTCCAGCAATTGCGCACTGCCGTCAGGTAATCCTGTGCTGGGAACACTCGCTTCTATATTGGCGCCAAGCACAATCGATTTGATCGGCAGCGTTTCTCTGGAAAAACCATAGCAGTCGACCAGCCATTCGGCCAACTCAGTTCCCACGGCATTGGAAATGCAAATCGCGCTGTCCGCAAATAAGGCCACCGTGCGCATCCAACGTCGGAAGTTCCTGGAAGTACTCGGATTGAACCAGTCGGAACGCTTGAGCGGCAGAAGATCGTAAATAACGACATGCACCCCGACACCCGATTTCTTCCAGACCGACAGTTGGGCGTGGTGACGGGGCAACAGATGCGCCGCCAGATCGAGTCCAAGGAAGATATCGCCCTGCTCCACGGTGACGCGCCC
The DNA here is from genome assembly GCF_013409255.1 of Paraburkholderia bryophila. Lineage (NCBI taxonomy): Bacteria > Pseudomonadati > Pseudomonadota > Betaproteobacteria > Burkholderiales > Burkholderiaceae > Paraburkholderia > Paraburkholderia bryophila. The sequence goes on along the minus strand of NZ_JACCAS010000002.1, from coordinate 3,213,543 downwards.
AGAGGCCGGACCCGCGTTCGCACCCAGTTGAAGAAAGTCTGGAGCGTAGTGGTAGTCGTGCTGGCGAGTCGCGAAAACCGGGCAAATCCGATAGCCGGGAGGCGGTGCGCAGAGCAACTGAGACAGTAGCGCTCTGACTACACGCTGAATACCGGTGCGAGCGTCGCCATGAACGATCACTGACACGTCGACCAGTATTTGCGCCTTTCCGGCATTCGGTCCAAGCACGCGGTTGCGCACCTTGCCCTGTTGAATAAGCCGACGCGCCACCGCCACCGGTAGAAATTTGATCAGCGAAAGCTGTTTTCCAATGAACACATTCATTATCAGACTGCACGTTTCAGAAGCGGATCAAGCCGTTCTCGCCACCGTCAAACCTTCGGCGACACCGCTTATCTGAACGTCTGAACCCCCGTAATCACCGGATACGCCACCGAGAACACCACATTCAAGAACTTCTGCACCTCGGCGATCGGCGCATTCGACACATACAGCAGATCCTTGTTATCCATCATGAAACTCTGCGCCACGAAAAACGAGTTCGGGTCACGCAGATTCACGCGATAAACCACCGGCACTTTGCCGTCCGCGGTAGTACGCACGGGCGTATTCGGCCACGGCAACGCTTTCGCGTCTTCGAGCCGGAAAATAAATACGCCTTGCGCGTCCGAGCGTGAATCTTCCAGACCGCCCGCGCGAGCCAAAGCCTGCGCCAGCGTAATGCCTTGCGCCTCGAAATTGATTTCCTGATTCTTGCCGGTCGCGCCGAGCGACGTAAAACTGAACGGCTGGAATAGTGCCGTCACCACGTCGCCCGCATGCAGCGGCACATTCTGGCGCGGATCGCGAATCACGGTTTCAAGCGGCAGCGACGCCACGATGTCGCCACGCGTGACCTGAAGCGTGATCTTGTCGACCGGCTGCTTGACGCCGCCGGCAGCCGCCAAAGCATCGAGCAGACGCTCGCCGCGCGCGCTCAGCGGCATCCGGTTGCTGCTCGCCACGTCGCCCACCACCGTCACGTACGACGTCGCATTGCGCGAGAGCTTCACCAGTACCTGCGGATCGTGCGCGATGTTCTTCAAGCGCGCCGTGATATCACGCTGCAATTGCGTCGGCGTACGGCCCACGGCTCTCAATTCGCCGGCAAACGGCACGTTGATCTTGCCATCGCCGTCGATGGTTTGATCGGGCAGAACCGTTACTCGCGCATTGGTCGTACCGCCCTTCGAATCGATTTGCGCAGCGCCGAACAGCGTGGCGGGCGGCGCTTCCCAGATCGATACTTCGATCGTGTCGCCCACGCCAAGCTGCTGCTGGAACGTCGTGCTATTACCCAACGTAGCCGAGAAGTCGCCAATACTGCGCTCCGCAAAAAGCTTGCGCGCGACGTCATCCGTCACATCGACAATCTGGATTCCCGCTGGATTGGCGGCAACACCGGCATTGTTAATCTGTGAAGTACTGGGCCCGGAAGTCGGAATACTCGAGCAACCACTCAGCGAGACCGCCCCAAAGGCGACTGCGGCAAAAACCATACGGCTAGACAGACGCGACATTTATTGCAACAGTAGGCAAGAGTTAGTAAGTAAAACTTCGGCGCGGATTGTCTCATGCACTCGGGTAGAATGGCGCATTCTCAAGAAAATTCATTAGCAGAAACACTAAAAAAGTTCTGCGCGCCAGATAACAATACCGCCAAAACCGCACTACGCTCTCGTGTCAACCCTCTTTCTCGACGTCACACGTCTTCTTACACGCCTATTTGACGGGCTTTTGCCGACCGGCGTAGATCGCGTCGGCCTTGCCTACATTGAAAAATATGGCGCAAAAGCGCGTGCCATTCTTAGTGAGCGCGGTTTTTCCACTCTGTTAAGCGAACGGGATTCGCAGCAAACGTTTGCATGGCTTCTCTCGTCCACTCGAAATCGGAATGCAATTCGCGCGCTTATCGCGCGCGCCTGCCTAAATCGCCTGCGAGAATCACGGCTTAACGGAATCCTGCTGCACACCAGTCACAACGGCATGGAATTCGGCCGTTATTACGACGCAATGGCACGGCGCCAGATTCGCTCCGTATTCATGGTTCACGATTTAATTCCGTTGACGCACCCAGAATATTGCCGGCCTGGCGTCGATTCGATTCATCGGCGCCGTATGCATACCGCATTAAAGCGGGCAAGCGGACTGATCATGAATTCGCAGGCCACGCTCGACTCGCTCACGGCCGAAGCGCAACGCGCCGGCCTCGAACAACCGCCCTGCGTGGTCGCACGCCTGGCCTCCGGCGTCATGCAACGCCCTCTTGCACCGCGTCCGCTGGCCACGCCTTACTTCGTGATGCTCGGCACTATCGAGCCGCGCAAGAACCACTGGTTCATCCTGCACGTATGGCGGCGTCTCGTCGAACAACTCGGTGCGGCCGCACCGAAGCTCGTCGTGGTCGGCCGGCGTGGTTGGGAATGCGAGAATGTCGTCGATATGCTGGAGCGCTGCGAGAGCCTGAAAAGCGTCGTGATAGAAGAATCGCACTGCTCCGACGAGCAGTTGCACGCTTATCTGCAGCACGCTCAGGCGCTGTTGTTTCCGTCGTTTGTCGAAGGCTATGGCATGCCGCTCGCCGAAGCACTCGCGCTCAAAGTACCGGTACTCGCGAGCGATCTGGATGTATTCCACGAAATCGCCGACCATATTCCCGAGTACCTCGACCCGCTGGACGGCCCCGGCTGGCTCACTCGTATTCAAGCCTATGCTCGCGCGAATAGTCCCGAGCGCAATGCTCAATTGAAGCGTATCGAGAACTTTCGAGAACCCACGTGGGCGGAGCATTTCGAACACGTCGACGGCTTTCTCGAGAGGCTGCGCTAGATGAAGCAAGGTGTCGATGCCACCTGGCCCGGTCCTGTCTGGTCACGCGGGCCGTCGGGCACACCTTTACTGTCGTGGTTCGTCGCACCGCTGCGCGATACGTGCGCCGAATCGTTCGCTGCCGCATTGAATTCGGCGCTAAGCCGTAGCAATGAAGAAGACCAACAGAACCTTGGCACGGCACGAGAACTCAACACCGAGTCAGCCGTCGAACGCCTGATGCAACGCTTCGCGCGTAGTCATGCGTCGATCGTGCGTCGCTCGCAAAACAACTGCCCTGCCGCGCTACTCGAAACCAGCCGCACAACTCGCGTCATGCTCATCGACGAGCGGGCGCGATCGAACGGCCTCGGCGCAATCGCGATACGCAACTCATCGCAAGCATTCACGCGCATGCTGCAAACCGCGCGCACGAATCATCCACACGCCGAATTCTGGCTCGCGCAATCGGACGATCAAGGCAGTGGGCGCTGGCTGTCGGCATCGGCGAACATGTTGCCGCACGACATTCAACGCGTGGCCGAACACGAATCGTTGTGCGCCGCGTTGGCGCATGTCGATCACGTCTATACGCTCGGCGCGTCGGAAGGCATGCAGGCGCTGCTCGCGGGTGTTCAGGTTCACACGTTCGGCGCGCCTTATTACGCCGGCTGGGGTTTAACCCACGACGACCGGCTCTTCCCGCAACGCACCGCCCGCCCCACGCTCACCACCTTGTTCGACGTAGTGTTCCTACGCTTCACCCGCTACCTGAACCCGGCCACGCACACACCCGGCACGCTCGACGATCTGCTCGACAGCATCGAATTGCAGCACGCCGTGCAACAGCGTTTCGCCGATCTGCGGAATGTGGTGGGTATCCGCTTCCAGTGGTGGAAGCGCCCGTTCGCGACGCCCTATATCAGCGCCGGTGGCGCCGCCTTGCGCTGGACGCAAACGCCGCAATCGGTGCGGACCAGCGAATGCGCGGTACTGTGGGGCGCTCGCAGCGCGGAAGGCCTCGCGCCCGAGGTTCAGCGCGTTCGCATTGAAGACGGCTTCTTTCATTCGACAGGGCTCGGCTCGGACATGATCGCGCCACGCAGCCAGGTGATCGATCGTCGCGGCCTCTATTTCGACGCGAGCCAGCCCAGCGATCTGAGCGTGCTGCTGAACGAAACCACCTTCTCCGAAGCCGAATTGGCGCGCGCGGCAGCCTTGCGCGACAAGGTTGTGAAACTCGGCGTCACCAAGTACAACCTCGGCCGTCGGCGGCCCGCCTGGACGGCGCCGGCGGGCAAGCACATCGTGCTGGTCCCAGGCCAGGTGGCCGACGACGCGTCGATTCGCCTCGGCACGCGCGCGATCGGCACGGCCGACGCATTGCTGCGCGAAGTGCGCAGACTACGTCCCGATGCCTTCGTGGTCTACAAACCGCACCCCGATGTGCTGTCGGGCAATCGCCGGGGACTCGTCGACGCACAACAACTCGCGGATGTCGTCGATACGGAAAGCGATCTGTTGTCGCTCGTCGACGCGGCGCATGAAGTTCACACGCTATCGTCGCTGGCCGGCTTCGACGCGCTATTACGCGGCAAGGCGGTCTTCACCTACGGACTGCCGTTTTACGCGGGCTGGGGATTGACTCACGACGCGCTCGCGCCGCTGCCGTGGCGGCATCGCACGTTGACGCTGGACATGCTGTGCGCGGGCGCGTTGCTGCGCTATCCGCTCTACTGGGACTGGCACACGCGCCTCTTCACCACACCGGAAGCCGTGGTGGAACAGCTCGCGCCGCAAGCCGCCCGCCCGCTCGACAAAGTGCGCGGCAACCGGATGCGGCCGCTGCTCAAAGCAATGCGTTGGACGCGCAACGGAATACGCCATGCCGCATGGCGCTTCCAGCAGCGGCGCCAGATTCGCGCGCAGTAGAACGTGAAATAGCCGCTGCGCTTCAGTCGCGCCGACACACAAGCGCGCCCCACGTCACGCCCACGACAAAGAAAAAGCCCCGCAAGACTTTCATCTTGCGGGGCTTTTCAACAACAAGCTGCGTTTCCGCTTAGCGGGACATCATGTGCATGCTGACGTTATGCATGACCCACAATGTGCCGCCGATCACGATCACCGCGGTCAGCACCGTGAAGGCGAACGCCATCACGTTCCAGCGCTGCGCCGACGACGAATTCAAATGCAGGAAGAACACCAGGTGAACGACGATCTGCACGAACGCGAGACCCGCGATCGCGAGCAGTGCATTCTCACCGGACAGCGTGCCCGTCATCACGAGCCCGAAGGCCGCCACGGTCAGAACGACGGAGAGAATGAAACCGATCGTATAGCTGCCGAGGCTGCCGTGACCTTCACCCGAGTGTGCGTTATGGCTATGGTCCATTTAGATCACGCTCGCAAGATAGACAAAGGTGAAGACGCCGATCCACACGACGTCCAGAAAGTGCCAGAAAAGACTCAGGCACGTCAGGCGAATCATGTCGCGTTCGGTCAGGTCGCGGTGCCGCGTTACCTGAATGGCGAGCACCACCATCCAGATCAGGCCGAACGTGACGTGCAGACCGTGCGTGCCGACCAGCGTGAAGAACGACGACAGGAACGCGCTACGGCTCGGACCCGCGCCTTCGGCGATCAGGTGCGAGAACTCGCGCAATTCCAGCACCAGGAACGACAGACCGAGCAGGAACGTCACGCCGAGCCAGAAGAGCAACACGCCCTTGCGGTTCTTGTACGCGCCCAGCATCGCGAAACCATACGTGATACTGCTGAGCAGCAGCATCGTGGTTTCGAGCGCGACGCCCGGAATCTCGAACAGGTCCTTGGCGGTCGGGCCGCCGGCGAACTGGTGACCCATCACCGCGAACACGGCGAACAGCGCCGCGAAGATGATGCAGTCGGTCATCAGGTACAGCCAGAAACCGAACACCGAATGCGACGGCACGTGGTCCGCGTCGTGGTGATGTGCCCCTGCGGCTGCGCCCACGTTAATTGTATTGCTCGACATCAATCCACCTCCATCGCCAGCTGGGCGCCTGCGCCCGAGCGCTTCTCTTCGATCGCCGCGACTTCAGCCGCCGGGATGTAATAGCCTTCGTTCTTCTGGAAGCTATAGACGATCACCGTGCCGATCGAGCCGACCAGACCGATGATAGCCAGCCACCAGATGTGCCAGACACCGGCAAAGCCGAGCACCAGCGAGAACATGGCCGCGATCAGACCTGCCGACGTGTTCGACGGCATATGAATGTCGCGATACACCGGCTTGGCTTGCACGCTCTTGTCTGCCTTCATGTCGGTGAACGCGTCCAGCTTGTGCACCGTCGGAATGATGGCGAAGTTATACGACGGCGGCGGCGAGCTCGTGGCCCATTCCAGCGTATGACCGTCCCACGGATCGCCCGTGAGGTCGCGGTTCTCCGGCAGATTGCGATCGCGAATGCTGACGACGATCTGCAGCACCTGGAAAGCAATACCGATAGCGATCAGGCCGGCACCGGCCGCGGCCAGGATCAGCCACGGGTGCCACAGCGGGTTGTCGTAGTGGTTGATACGACGCGTCATGCCCATGAAGCCGAGCACGTACAGCGGCGTGAACGCCACCCAGAAACCGATCTGCCAGAACCAGAACGAAGCCTTGCCCAGCTTTGCATTCAGCTTGAAGCCGAACGCCTTCGGGAACCAGTAGTTGAAGCCGGCCAGATAGCCGAACAGCACGCCACCGATAATCACGTTGTGGAAGTGAGCAATCAGGAACAGGCTGTTGTGCAGCACGAAGTCCGCGCCCGGGATCGCCATCATCACGCCGGTCATGCCGCCGATGGTGAAGGTGATCATGAAGCCGATGGTCCACAGGATCGGCGGCGTGAATTCCAGACGACCCTTGTAGATCGTGAACAACCAGTTGAACACCTTCACGCCGGTCGGGATCGCAATAACCATCGTGGCGATACCGAAGAACGCGTTGACGTCGGCGCCCGAACCCATCGTGAAGAAGTGATGCAGCCACACGAGGAACGACAGCACCATGATCGCGCAGGTCGCCCACACCATCGTCTTGTAGCCGAACAACGGCTTCTTGGCGAAGGTCGCCACGACTTCCGAGAAAATACCGAACGCCGGCAGGATCAGGATGTACACCTCAGGGTGACCCCATGCCCAGATCAGGTTCAGGTACATCATGGCGTTACCGCCACCGTCGTTCGTGAAGAAGTGCATGCCGAGGTAACGGTCCAGACCGAGCAGCGCGAGCGTCACGGTCAGGATCGGGAACGACGCCATGATCAGCACGTTGGTGCACAGCGCGGTCCACGTGAACACCGGCATCTTCATGAAGGTCATGCCCGGAGCGCGCATCTTCACGATCGTCGCGAAGAAGTTCACGCCGGTCAGCAACGTGCCGATACCGGAGAGCTGCAAGCTCCACAGGTAATAGTCGACCCCGACACCCGGACTGAACTGCAACTCGGACAGCGGCGGATAAGCCAGCCAGCCCGTTTGCGCGAATTCACCGATCACCAGCGAGATGTTGATCAGGATCGCGCTGACTGCCGTCATCCAGAAGCTCAGCGAGTTGATGAACGGGAACGCCACGTCGCGTGCGCCGATCTGCAGCGGCACGATGATGTTCATCAGGCCGATCATGAACGCCATCGCCATGAAGAAAATCATGATGACGCCGTGCGCCGTGAACACCTGGTCGTAGTGATGCGGCGGCAGATAGCCCGGGTTCGCATACGCGAGGGCCTGTTGCAGACGCATCATGATCGCGTCCGCGAAGCCGCGGAACAGCATGATCAGCGCGATCACGATGTACATCACACCGATCTTCTTGTGGTCGACCGACGTGAGCCACTCGGTCCACAGGTAGCGCCACTTGCCGAAATAGGTGATCAGACCCAGCACCGTCGCACCGCCGAGGGCGATCATCACGGCCGTGACCATGATGATGGGCTCGTGGTACGGAATCGAGTCTAGTGAGAGTTTGCCGAACATGCGTTACCCCTTACCCTTTGGCGCACAGTTAGCGTCATTCATGTTGTCGATGACGTTACCGTTGTTGTATCGGGCAATGATGTTGTGAAAGAGCTTCGGATCGACCGACGAGAAGTAGCGCACCGGGTCCTTCTCGCTCGGCGCCGATACCGTGTGGTAGCGGTCCATGCTGAGGTTGTCCGACGAAGCGCGTACTTTCGCGACCCACGCGTTGAACTCTTCCGGCGACGAAGCGAGCGTGCGGAACTTCATGTCCGAGAAGCCCTTGCCGCTGAAGTTGGCCGACTGGCCCGCGAAATTGCCGGCTTCGTCCGCGATCAGATGCAGACGCGTTTGCATGCCGGCCATGGCGTAGATCTGGCCGCCGAGTTGCGGAATGAAGAACGAGTTCATCACCGTGTCGGACGTGATCACGAAGTTCACCGGCGTGCCGACCGGAATCGCCAGCTGGTTCACGGACGCAATACCGAGGTCCGGATAGATGAACAGCCACTTCCAGTCGAGTGCGACGACTTCGACGTTGATCGGCTTGACCTGCGACTCGAGCGGCTTGTACGGATCGAGCTCGTGCGTGGTCTTCCACGTCAGGACAGCGAGGAACAGAATGATCAGCGTCGGAATCGTCCAGATGGCAATTTCAACACCGGTCGAATGCGTCCAGCCCGGTTGATAGTCCGCGCTCTTGTTCGACGCGCGATAACGCCAGGCGAACAGCAACGTCAGCGCAATCACCGGAATGACGACGATCAGCATGGCCCAGGTGGACGTTGCGATCAGCTCGCGTTCCGCCAGACCCACACTCCCCTTCGGATTCAAAATATCGAGGTTGCTGCAACCCGAGAGCAACAACACGAGGCTCGAGGACAGGAAACCGATCGACCCCCGCAGAGTCTTTCCTTTCATATCCATTGCCTCTTTTTTACGACTTCAACGAACGTCATTCGACCGCTCTCCATTAGTAAGCGCTCGCATAGTAGGGGCACGTCAAGCGCTAATAAAGCCTCGATTTAGCAACGATCTATTGCGTCGCAGCACTGTGCGACACGTTGCCGCAGGCCTGCGCAAGGATCAGTACTTGCCGTGCTCACTTGCTGAGCTTCAAACAACCGTCACAGCACGAAAGTCCCTTCAAACAAGCAATAAAACGCAGGGCGACCTCAAGGGTTGCGCTGCGTCAGAGGCATGCGACGAGACTTGTGCCAGACTGAAAAAAGCAGATCGACACTGCAGCCCCATTCACCGGATGCTGCAGCAGCGAAATGCTTCATTCCACTCAACCCGGCGTGCGGGTCGTTGCGGCAACCGGCGCGGGCGCCGCTGCCTGCAGATGCTCGCCACCATCAGGCGCGGAGTCCGACGGATGCACCGAACGTTCCGATTGAGCCAGCAGCGTGCCGACCGACGGATCGATCGCATCGGTGAACGGCTTCGGATTGAGGCCGATCGCCAGCACCAGCAGCGCCAACGCGCCGAGCAACATGAATTCGCGGTTGCCGAGATCCTTGAGTTTGGCGACGCGCGCATTGGCGATCGCGCCGAAGATCACGCGCTTGTACATCCACAGCGTGTACGCCGCGCTCAGGACCAGCGTGGAAGCGGCCATCGCGCCGATCCAGAAGTTGAAGCGGATCGCGCCCATCAGCACCATGAATTCGCCGACGAAACCCGACGTGCCCGGCAAGCCGATGTTCGCCATCGAGAACAGCATCACGAACGCGGCGAAGCGCGGCATGGTGTTCGCGACACCGCCGTATTCGGCGATCGAGGCGGTCCTGGTGCGGTCGTAGAGCATGCCCGTGCACAGCAGCATCGCGCCGGACACCACGCCGTACGACAGCATCTGCACGATCGCGCCGGCCTGGCCGATGCGGTTGAAGACGAACAGGCCGAGCGTCACGAGGCCCATGTGCGAGATCGTCGAATACGCGAGCAGGCGGCGCATGTCGGTTTGCACGAGCGCCAGCAGGCTCGAATAGATCACCGCGATCAGCGAGAGCGTGATCATCATCGGCGCGAAGAAGTGGCTCGCCTGCGGTGCGATCGGCAGCGCGAAACGCAGCAGACCGTAGCCGCCCAGCTTCAGCATGCCGATCATCACGGCGGCGCCGGTCGGGCCGTCCAGGTGAACGTCCGGCAGCCACGTATGCAGCGGCCACATCGGCACTTTCACGCCGAATGCCGCGAGGAAGCCCAGGAAAATCAGCACCTGCGGCCACGTGCCGAGATGCGTCTCGCGCCACAGGGCGAGGTCGAAGCTGTGCGTCTGGCTATATAGATAGAGCATCGACATCAGCATCAGCAGCGAGCCGAGGAACGACACGAAGAAGAACTTGATCGCGGCGTAGCGGCGGTTCGCCTGGCCCCATGTGCCGATCAGCAGGTACAGCGGAATCAGCGTGGCTTCGAACGAGATGAAGAACAGCATGCCGTCGAGCGACGTGAACACGCCCTGCATGAAACCCGACAGCATCAGGAACGCGCCGAAGTACTGCGCGGTGCGCTCGGTGATCGACTCCCACGAGGCGACCACGATGATGATCGTGGTCAGTGCCGTCAGCGCGACCAGCCACAGGGAAATGCCATCCACACCTACATGCCATGCGATGTCGAAGGTCGGCGACCACTGAACGTTCTCGACGAACTGCATCGACGTCACGTCATTGCGGAAATTCGCGACCAGCGGAATCACCGGCAGAAAACCCGCCACCGCACCAATCAGCGCGATCCAGCGGGTGCGGCTACGTGCCGCGTCGGACCCTGCGCGCAAGACCACCAGGCCAGCGACAATAGGGATCCAGATTAGTAGGCTAAGAAGAGGCAATGGCATGTGCTCTGTCGAAAACTCTGTCGAAAACTTGAAATACAAAACGCCGCGTCAACGCCTTCAAAAACGAAAGCATTGAAATGGATATGTAGGCTGAATTTCGCTGAAATTGACGTGGAAACGGCGGTGTCCGCCTCACGTTTACCCGCAGCCGAATGATCAAGGGTGGGAGATTACCAAGATAAGAATACTTTTGCAGCGCAACAATGCAGCAACGCCATAGTCAATGCGTCATTGCTACGCACGGCCTTGCGAAATGGATAAAAATGTGCAGACGCACAATGTTGTTTTGGCGTGTCGGCGAGTGCAAATTTTGCCGGTAAATGAACGCAATTAAGCGTCAGTTGAAGACTCTTGCAGGGACGCCTCGGCGTGGTGCATGTGGCGGAATAACGCCTGCTACGTCTCAGGGTCTTCCCGAGGTCATTTTCGGGTGGTTGGCAAAAATTTCGCTGATGTCGGAGCCGAAATATTTTTTGATCCAGCACTCTAGAGAAACGTCGGCATACGCTCAAAAACGGCGGCGCTGGCGCCCGATCAATCGCTTCTTCAGTGTGGTCTCGACAGTCGCGGCAGCCATCTGCGCACCTTACGGAAGCCGAATATACTTCGGCGATTCGGCAACGACATTCAGCCTGCAGTGCGCGTCGTGCGCACGCTTGATCGATCGTCGGCCTCACTTTCGGAAACCGCATGCCTGATGATGAAGACGTCGTTCCCGCACTCGAGTGCCGCGGCCTCAGCAAGACCTATGGCGCTGGACGCATCGTGTTGGCGCAGCTCGACTTCATACTCAGACCGGGTGAATTCGTCGCGATCATGGGCGACTCCGGCGTCGGCAAATCGACGCTGCTCAATCTGATCGCCGGCCTCGACAGCGCGGATAGTGGCGACGTGATCATCGACGGCAGTCCCGTTGCACATCTCGACGACAACGCGGCGACCCGCTTGCGTCGACAGAAACTCGGCTTCGTGTTTCAGGCGTTTCATGTGCTGCCGCATCTGACGCTGGCGCAGAACGTCGCGCTGCCGCTGCTGCTCAATGAGTTACCCACGGACGGCGCGCTCGACATGCTCGCGGCGGTCGGATTGAGCGGACGTGGCGACGATTTTCCGCGGCAACTCTCCGGCGGCGAACTGCAGCGCGTGGCGATTGCGCGCGCGCTCGTGCATCGCCCGAAACTGATTCTCGCCGACGAACCCACCGGCAACCTCGATCCCGATACCGCGCACGACGTGCTCGGTCTGTTCCGCGCGCAAAGCAAGGCGACCGGTGCGGCCACCATCATGGTCACGCACTCGGAGGCCGCGGCGGCGGTGGCCGATCGTATTCTGATTCTGAGCGAGGGGGGTTTGCATGCGTCGGCGGGACGGCCGGTGCGTGATGGTTCAGAGTCAGGTTCGAGTTCAGGCGAGGCTCGCGTCCCGGCACGCTCCTCCGGCCATGTCCGCTAACCCACGGTCACCGTTGCGCATGCAAGGACATCGCGTTCTCGCGCGCTGGTTACTGGGCGCTGAATGGCGCAGTCATCGCGGCCGCGCACTGGTTGCAATTGCAACGATCGCACTCGGCGTGGCGCTGGGTTACGCGGTGCAATTGATCAACAGCGCGGCGTTCAACGAATTCTCCGCGGCGACCCGCAGCCTTTCCGGCGAGGCGGATTTGCAGGTGCGCGGCGCACAAGCCTGGTTCGACGAGTCCGTCTATCCGCGACTCGCCGACCAACCCGGCGTGGCGCTCGCCAGTCCCGTGCTGGCGCTCGATGTCACCGTGCCGGGCCGGAACGCCGCCCTGCCGCTGCTCGGTATCGATGTCTTCAAGGCTGGCCGCATCGCGCCGGATCTGATCGGCGTGCCGTCGACGGAGCGCCCATTCGATACGCTCGCGTCCGATACGGTGTTCCTCTCCGCAGCCGCACAGCAATGGCTCAACGTGAAAACCGGCGATGTGCTCGCGCTGCAGAGCGGCACGGCGATCGTGCGGTTTCGCGTCGCGGGCGGCCTGGTCAGGACGCGGCCGGGTCAGCGGCTCGCGGTGATGGATATCGCTGCGGCGCAGTGGAAATTCGGCAAGCTCGGCAAGCTGTCGCGCGTCGACGTGCAACTCGAACGCGGCGTGAATCGCGAACGCTTCAAGCAGGATCTGCAGACGCAGCTCGGCAGCCGTTGGGTGATCGCCGAAACACGCGATGCCGAAAGCCGCACGGATCGCCTGTCGCGCGCTTACCGGATCAACATGAATGTGCTTGCGCTGGTCGCGTTGTTCACCGGCGCGTTTCTGGTGTTTTCGACCCAGGCGTTAGGCGTCGTGCGACGGCGCGCGCAGTTCGCCATGTTGCGCGTGCTGGGCCTGACGCGCGGCCAACTGCTACGTCAGATACTGATGGAAGGCGCGCTGCTCGGCCTGCTCGGCGCGCTGTCCGGACTCGCGCTCGGCTATGCATTGGCGAGTGGCGCGCTGCGGTTTTTCGGCAGCGATCTGGGCGGCGGCTATTTTCCTGGCGTGCAGCCTCAAGTCGGTTTCGAACCGCTGGCGACCGCCTTGTTTCTGACGCTCGGCGTTGCCGTGTCGGTATTGGGCAGCCTCGCGCCGGCATTGGAGGCGGCCCGCGCGCGGCCCGCCGCGGCGCTCAAGGCCGGCGCCGAAGAAGGCGCGTTGGCGCGGCTCGCCACGCCGTGGCCTGCGTTGTTGTGTTTGTTAGCCGCCGCCGTGCTCACACAGATGCCGCCGTGGTTCGATACGCCGATCGGCGGCTATCTGGCGGTCGCGTTGTTGCTGGTCGGCGGCATTGCGTTGATGCCGCGTGTCACCGCGCTGGTGTTCGGTGCGGCGAGCCGCGCTTTCGGCACGCGACGTCGTGCCGGTGCCGCGAGTACGCTGGCGCTGGCGCGTCTCGCGAATGCGCCGGGCCATGCGTCGATTGCCATGGGCGGTGTGTTGTCGAGCTTTGCGTTGATCGTCGCGATGGCGATCATGGTGGCGAGTTTCCGTGTTTCCGTCGAAGACTGGCTGGTCCATCTGCTCTCCGCGGATCTGTATGTACGGGTCGCGCCGAACGGCGACACCGGCGGCTTGCGGCCGGATGAGCAGGCGCTTGTCGCCGCCGTGCCCGGCATCAAGACGGCCGCGTTCGCCCGCACTGCGCGTCTCACACTCGATCCGGCACGGCCGGACGTCGTGATGCTCGCCCGCGAAATCGACGCGGCCGATCCCGGCGCGAATTTGCAGATGACGGGGGCGGTGCTGCGTCCTGTGGATTTTCATGCGGATGAAACGCCGATCTGGGTATCCGAAGCCATGGTCGATCTGTATGGCTACAAGCTGGGACAGCGTGTGCGATTGCCGCTCGGCAAACCGGGACAGGTGTTCGTGGTGGCAGGCGTATGGCGCGACTACGTACGGCAAACCGGCGCGATTCAGATACGGCTCGCCGACTACCGTCGCTTGACCGCCGACACGAGCGCAACCGATGTGGCCGTCACCGCTCAACCCGGTGAGCCGGTTGAACGCGTTATGGCGGGGCTGCGTGCGCTGCCCTTCGGCGCGTCGCTGGAGCTTGCGCAACCGGGTGAAATCCGCGCACATACGCTGGTCATCTTCGATCGAAGTTTCGCGGTCACCTATCTTCTCGAGGCGGTCGCGATTGTGATCGGCTTGTTCGGTGTGGCCGCGACGTTCTCCGCGCAGACGCTCGCGCGGGCACGTGAGTTCGGCATGCTGCGACACGTCGGCGTCACCCGTTCGCAGGTGCTTGGCATTCTCGCGCTCGAAGGCGGCATGCTCACGGCTTGCGGTATCGCGATGGGTTTCATGCTGGGTTTTGCGATCAGTTTAATTCTGGTGTTTGTGGTCAATCCGCAGTCGTTTCATTGGACCATGTCGTTGCATGTTCCGTGGACGGTGCTGGCCACCGTCGCGCTGGTGATGCTGGTGTCGTCGTGTTCGACGGCGGTGATCGCGGGACGCGGCGCGGTGTCGGTGAATGCCGTGCGCGCGGTGAAGGAGGATTGGTGATGGGGGTTCTGCCGCTGGAGCGGATTCGCGACGCGATGCGCACGATCCCACGCTCACGCTCACTCTCACTCTCTCGTTACGGATTGGGCACTTGCGCGCATGGCGTGAATCGACAGCGAATGCTTGGTCTGTTGTGCGTCGTTGCACTGACTGCATCGAACGCTTTTGCCGCCGCGCCTCAATTTGCCGCGGTCACACCGGACCATGCGATCGCGTTGCCGCAGGACAGCGGCGCACACCCGGCGTTTCGCACCGAGTGGTGGTACGCGACGGGTTGGCTCACCACGCCGGATAATCAACCGATCGGGTTTCAGATCACCTTTTTCCGCTCGGCAACCGGACACGACAGCGCCGATCCGAGTGCTTTCGCGCCGTCGCAGTTGATCATCGCGCACGCTGCGTTGAGCGATCCGGCGCTCGGTCATCTTGCGCACGATCAGCGCATCGCGCGTGAGGGTTTCGACCTCGCCTATGCAAAGCCGGCAAATACCGACGTCAAACTCGACACCTGGAAAATCGTTCGCGCCGACGACGGCCACTACAACGTCACCATCGATGCGAACGGCTTTTCATTGCATCTCGTACTGACACCTTCTCAAGCACCGCTGATTCAGGGCGAACGCGGTTATTCGCGCAAAGGTCCGCGGCCCGAGCAGGCGAGTTACTACTACAGCGAACCTCAATTGCGCGTGAGCGGCAGTGTCGTGCGGCCGGCGGTCGGCGCCGGCAGTTCATCGCGCGGCGACACGGCGGTGACAGGCATGGCGTGGCTCGATCACGAATGGTCGAGTACCTTGCTCGACGCGAATGCCGTCGGATGGGATTGGCTAGGCGCGAATCTCGCTGACGGCTCCGCGTTGATGGCGTTCAAAGTGCGTAGTCGCGATGGACATGCCATGTGGGCACACGCGGCGCTTCGCCAACCCGATGGTCAGGTAACGCAGTTCAGCCGCGATGAGGTGGATTTCACGCCGGTTCGTACGTGGCGCTCACCTCGGACGAACACGTCGTATCCCGTGTCGATGTCGGTGAAAACGGGCCGGCTGACATGGCGACTCGATCCGTTGATGGACGATCAGGAACTGGATTCCCGGCAATCGACCGGCGCGGTGTACTGGGAAGGCGCAGTGCGCGTGAGCCGTGACGGCGCGGACGTGGGACGAGCCTATCTGGAGCTGACGGGTTATGCGGATGCGCTGCGGATTGGCAAGGAGTAAAAGCTTGATCGGGATCAGTTTTGCAGGGGTATGCGACAGGTGGTTGTTTGCGATTTTTTCATGGCCGTAAACGCAGAAACCCCACCTTTTGGGGTGGGGTTTCTGCGTTGCTGCTTGGGAGCCTGACGATTACCTACTTTCACACGGGCAATCCGCACTATCATCGGCGTGGAGTCGTTTCACGGTCCTGTTCGGGATGGGAAGGGGTGGTACCGACTCGCTATGGTCATCAGGCATGACTTGTTGCCGCACTGCCCTTTGGGCAATACAGCCAATCTGGAAGAAGTAGTTGAGAGAATGTCTCTCGGTATTACTTTGGGTTGTGCCTGTATTGCACAACACTGATCTCAACCGTGTGTCGAGAGAGACACACCTGTTATAGGATCAAGCCTTACGGGCAATTAGTATCAGTTAGCTTAACGCATTACTGCGCTTCCACACCTGACCTATCAACGTCCTGGTCTTGAACGACCCTTCAAGGGGCTCGAAGCCCCGGGGATATCTCATCTTAAGGCGAGTTTCCCGCTTAGATGCTTTCAGCGGTTATCTCTTCCGAACATAGCTACCCGGCGATGCCACTGGCGTGACAACCGGTACACCAGAGGTTCGTCCACTCCGGTCCTCTCGTACTAGGAGCAGCCCCCTTCAAATATCCAGCGCCCACGGCAGATAGGGACCAAACTGTCTCACGACGTTTTAAACCCAGCTCACGTACCTCTTTAAATGGCGAACAGCCATACCCTTGGGACCGGCTACAGCCCCAGGATGAGATGAGCCGACATCGAGGTGCCAAACACCGCCGTCGATATGAACTCTTGGGCGGTATCAGCCTGTTATCCCCAGAGTACCTTTTATCCGTTGAGCGATGGCCCTTCCATACAGAACCACCGGATCACTATGACCTGCTTTCGCACCTGCTCGACTTGTCGGTCTCGCAGTTAAGCACGCTTATGCCATTGCACTATCAGCACGATTTCCGACCGTACCTAGCGTACCTTCGTACTCCTCCGTTACACTTTGGGAGGAGACCGCCCCAGTCAAACTGCCTACCATGCACTGTCCCCGATCCGGATTACGGACCAAGGTTAGAACCTCAAACAAACCAGGGTGGTATTTCAAGGATGGCTCCACGCAGACTGGCGTCCACGCTTCATAGCCTCCCACCTATCCTACACAGACCGGTTCAAAGTCCAATGCAAAGCTACAGTAAAGGTTCATGGGGTCTTTCCGTCTAGCCGCGGGGAGATTGCATCATCACAAACACTTCAACTTCGCTGAGTCTCGGGAGGAGACAGTGTGGCCATCGTTACGCCATTCGTGCAGGTCGGAACTTACCCGACAAGGAATTTCGCTACCTTAGGACCGTTATAGTTACGGCCGCCGTTTACCGGGACTTCAATCAAGAGCTTGCACCCCATCATTTAATCTTCCGGCACCGGGCAGGCGTCACACCCTATACGTCCACTTTCGTGTTTGCAGAGTGCTGTGTTTTTATTAAACAGTCGCAGCCACCAGTTTATTGCAACCCCTTCACCCTTCTGGCGCGAGCCAGTCAAGCTACAGGGGCGTACCTTATCCCGAAGTTACGGTACCAATTTGCCGAGTTCCTTCTCCCGAGTTCTCTCAAGCGCCTTAGAATACTCATCTCGCCCACCTGTGTCGGTTTGCGGTACGGTCTTGTTAAACTGAAGCTTAGAGGCTTTTCTTGGAACCACTTCCGATTGCTTCTTCACCTAGGTGAATGGCCTCGCACCCTTGAATTCCGCGCCCGGATTTGCCTAAGCGCCTTCTCCAATGCAAGGACCGGGACTTCCAACACCCGGACAACCTTCCGCGATCCGTCCCCCCATCGCATTTAACAATGGTGCAGGAATATTAACCTGCTTCCCATCAGCTACGCATTTCTGCCTCGCCTTAGGGGCCGACTCACCCTACGCCGATGAACGTTGCGTAGGAAACCTTGGGCTTACGGCGAGGGGGCTTTTCACCCCCTTTATCGCTACTCATGTCAGCATTCGCACTTCCGATACCTCCAGCGCACTTTTCAATGCACCTTCGCAGGCTTACGGAACGCTCTCCTACCATGCACATAAATGTGCATCCGCAGCTTCGGTATATTGCTTAGCCCCGTTACATCTTCCGCGCAGGACGACTCGATCAGTGAGCTATTACGCTTTCTTTAAAGGATGGCTGCTTCTAAGCCAACCTCCTGACTGTTTTAGCCTTCCCACTTCGTTTCCCACTTAGCAATATTTGGGGACCTTAGCTGGCGGTCTGGGTTGTTTCCCTCTTGACACCGGACGTTAGCACCCGATGTCTGTCTCCCGTGATTGCACTCTTCGGTATTCGGAGTTTGCTATGGCGTAGTAATCCGCAATGGACCCCACAACCATGACAGTGCTCTACCCCCGAAGGTGATACACGAGGCACTACCTAAATAGTTTTCGGAGAGAACCAGCTATTTCCAGGTTTGTTTAGCCTTTCACCCCTATCCACAGCTCATCCCCTAACTTTTCAACGTTAGTGGGTTCGGACCTCCAGTACGTGTTACCGCACCTTCATCCTGGCCATGGATAGATCACCTGGTTTCGGGTCTACACCCAGCGACTGAATCGCCCTGTTCGGACTCGCTTTCGCTACGCCTGCCCTAATCGGTTAAGCTTGCCACTGAATGTAAGTCGCTGACCCATTATACAAAAGGTACGCAGTCACCCCTCAAGGAGGCTCCTACTGTTTGTATGCATGCGGTTTCAGGATCTATTTCACTCCCCTCCCGGGGTTCTTTTCGCCTTTCCCTCACGGTACTGGTTCACTATCGGTCGATCACGAGTATTTAGCCTTGGAGGATGGTCCCCCCATCTTCAGACAGGATTTCACGTGTCCCGCCCTACTTGTCGTACACCTAGTTCTTCCTCGCTGTTTTCGTCTACAGGGCTATCACCTGCTATGGCGGCACTTTCCAGAGCCTTCGACTAACAATGAAGATAAAGAGTACAGGCTGGTCCCATTTCGCTCGCCACTACTCTGGGAATCTCGGTTGATTTCTTTTCCTGCGGTTACTTAGATGTTTCAGTTCACCGCGTTCGCTTCGCATGACCTATGTATTCAGTCATGGATACTCCATTCGGAGTGGGTTTCCCCATTCGGACATCTACGGATCAAAGCTCGTTTGCCAGCTCCCCGTAGCTTTTCGCAGGCTACCGCGTCCTTCATCGCCTGTGATCGCCAAGGCATCCACCACATGCACTTGTTCGCTTGACCCTATAACGGGTGTGTCTCACACCGCGTTCACTCGGAACGCAGCGCGGGTCACATCGTTACAGGTTGAGTATTCGTGTTGCGCCGTATTCCAAGGCAATCTTTCGATTACCTTTTCATACATTGATACAATCACAACCCTGATTCACCTACTCGCCTACCCATCTCTAGATAGCCTTTCGTGAATCTCTTTACTACTTCTTCCTGATTGTTAAAGAACGACAGCCGATATCATGATTGCTATAACCACGTATCACTCTGACTGGCTCAATCGCCAATGCACAACCCTCTGCAGTACTTCCGCAGAACGCTATGCATTGATGATTGGTGGAGGATGACGGGATCGAACCGACGACCCCCTGCTTGCAAAGCAGGTGCTCTCCCAGCTGAGCTAATCCCCCAGTCACACATGAACTTCAAGGGTGCCTTCAACCGGTTAGCACAGCCACCGCAGAAACAGTGGTGGGTCTGGATGGATTCGAACCATCGACCCCCGCCTTATCAAGACGGTGCTCTAACCGACTGAGCTACAGACCCCTGAGTCTGTCTGAATTTACAGCCGATAAGCGTGAGCGCTCAACGTTCGACACGTTCAGCTCTAGAAAGGAGGTGATCCAGCCGCACCTTCCGATACGGCTACCTTGTTACGACTTCACCCCAGTCATGAATCCCACCGTGGTAAGCGCCCTCCTTGCGGTTAGGCTACCTACTTCTGGTGAAACCCACTCCCATGGTGTGACGGGCGGTGTGTACAAGACCCGGGAACGTATTCACCGCGGCATGCTGATCCGCGATTACTAGCGATTCCAGCTTCACGCACTCGAGTTGCAGAGTGCGATCCGGACTACGATCGGTTTTCTGGGATTGGCTCCACCTCGCGGCTTGGCAACCCTCTGTTCCGACCATTGTATGACGTGTGAAGCCCTACCCATAAGGGCCATGAGGACTTGACGTCATCCCCACCTTCCTCCGGTTTGTCACCGGCAGTCTCCCTGGAGTGCTCTTGCGTAGCAACTAGGGACAAGGGTTGCGCTCGTTGCGGGACTTAACCCAACATCTCACGACACGAGCTGACGACAGCCATGCAGCACCTGTGTTATGGCTCCCTTTCGGGCACATCCACCTCTCGGCAGACTTCCATACATGTCAAGGGTAGGTAAGGTTTTTCGCGTTGCATCGAATTAATCCACATCATCCACCGCTTGTGCGGGTCCCCGTCAATTCCTTTGAGTTTTAATCTTGCGACCGTACTCCCCAGGCGGTCAACTTCACGCGTTAGCTACGTTACTAAGTCAATGAAGACCCAACAACTAGTTGACATCGTTTAGGGCGTGGACTACCAGGGTATCTAATCCTGTTTGCTCCCCACGCTTTCGTGCATGAGCGTCAGTATTGGCCCAGGGGGCTGCCTTCGCCATCGGTATTCCTCCACATCTCTACGCATTTCACTGCTACACGTGGAATTCTACCCCCCTCTGCCATACTCTAGCCCGCCAGTCACAAATGCAGTTCCCAGGTTAAGCCCGGGGATTTCACATCTGTCTTAGCGGACCGCCTGCGCACGCTTTACGCCCAGTAATTCCGATTAACGCTTGCACCCTACGTATTACCGCGGCTGCTGGCACGTAGTTAGCCGGTGCTTATTCTTCCGGTACCGTCATCCTCCCGCCGTATTAGGGCAGAAGTTTTCTTTCCGGACAAAAGTGCTTTACAACCCGAAGGCCTTCTTCACACACGCGGCATTGCTGGATCAGGGTTTCCCCCATTGTCCAAAATTCCCCACTGCTGCCTCCCGTAGGAGTCTGGGCCGTGTCTCAGTCCCAGTGTGGCTGGTCGTCCTCTCAGACCAGCTACAGATCGTCGCCTTGGTAGGCCTTTACCCCACCAACTAGCTAATCTGCCATCGGCCGCCCCTGTAGCGAGAGGTCCTAAGATCCCCCCCTTTCCTCCGTAGAGCGTATGCGGTATTAATCCGGCTTTCGCCGGGCTATCCCCCACTACAGGACACGTTCCGATGTATTACTCACCCGTTCGCCACTCGCCACCAGGATTACTCCCGTGCTGCCGTTCGACTTGCATGTGTAAGGCATGCCGCCAGCGTTCAATCTGAGCCAGGATCAAACTCTTCAGTTCAAACCTGTTACTGTTTTTCGGTTCCGTTAAGAACCGGTCGCTCACTCAACGTACTGACGAATTGTTCGACCATCTTGCGATGCTCAAACCTTCCTTTCATTACTGTGTGAGACTTGATACTTTCGCTTTGCGGCAGATCCCGAAAGATCCGCCTCGCGTCTCGCATCAAGCGCCCACACTTATCGGCTGTTAATTTTTAAAGATCGATTACGCATTCACTACCGAACCCGCACCGCTGTCGTCAACTTCACAACTACCGGTACCGCTTCGTTCTGCGTCGCTGCATCTGCAGCAGAGAAACGAGATTATGGAGATAGGCTTGCAGGTCGTCAACCCCTTTCACGCAATATTTTCCGAAGAGGGAGAAGATCTCGATGAGTCGCCGCGACTCATCCTTGAAATTAGTTAGCGATCCGATTTAAATGGGATCCTGCCGAAGGAACATCGCACTCACGTCGATCCGATAGTGATCTCGTGGCAAATCAACACCATAGCGAAGCCACGATCGCCCTCGAACGACCGGAAACTAAAGTTTTTCGCCACTCGTCCGTTAGCCATAGATATCCCGTCACTCACAAAAATAGCCGACCATGGACAATCCAGTCGAGCAACACTCCGAGGAAAACCCGCCCGCCGCTTCGTCGGCGGCCCTATCAATGGACGCGGTGCCGGTAGGCGCGCCGCTCGAATGGCCGATCGTCGACGCCGACGGCACGCTCCTGTTTTCCAACGGCACCATTCTCGCGACCACGGACGAGCGCAACTTCCTGTTCACGCACTTCCAGCCGCATCGCGGCGATCTGCTGGACCGAACGACGCACGAGCCGGCCGAGGCCGAACTCCACGCCGATCCCGCAAACCCTTTGACAATCAAGGACATGCACCTTGAAATCGGCGCGCTGATCGGCGTGCGGTCGCAAGTCGGCAGCGCCGCGCCCATGCATCCGTGCCGGATCATCGGCTTTGCGCCGAATCACGCGTTATTCGTCACGCCGCCGCTGCATCAAGGTCGGGTCCTGCCGCTGGGGCTGGGTGAAAACATCGAAATCGTCGCGATAGCGAGCCATGCGGTGTTCCGCTTCGTCTGCACGATCGAGGCGATCTGCCGTTCGCCATTCGATTATGTCGTGCTGTCGAAGCCCGGCGTGATCCGCCGTCTGCGCGAACGCAAGTCGATTCGCGTCAATACGCACCTCGCGGTGCGTTTCGGTATTGGCGAAACCGGGGAATCGTATGAAGGCCTCGGGCTCGCGAAGGGGATCAGCGCGCTCGGCATGTCGCTGGCCGCTTCGTGGACCGTGGGCACGGTTGGTGAGCGGCTGCGGGTCGCCTTCCGGTTGAAGTCGGCGGAAATGGACACCGAGATTGAAACCACCGCGATGATTCGGAATGTGCACAAAGCCGGCAGTCCCGGCGAGCCGTCGACCCATGGGCTGGAATTCGACCAACTCGACACGGCGCAGCAAATGGCGATGAAAGTCTTCGTGTTCGATCGTCAGGACGATGTGTCGCATTGGACGAACGGTTGACGCGGGGGCAAACGGCGAGCGGCGCGGCGGATGTGTTGCGTGGGCGTGCGGTTGGGGAGTTGTCGGGACGTTTGGTCGGAGCCTTGGGGCGGAGTGCTTGATCGGAGGCTTGATCGGAGGCTTGATCGAAGCGTTTGATCGAAGCGTTTGATCGAAGCGTTTGATCGAAGCGTTTGATCGAAGCCTTTGATCGAAACGTTTGATCGAAGTGCTTGATCCGGGCGACCGATCGAGGTGTTCAATCAAATCGCCTCGCCCCCCATTCAATCAACCAATCAACTCTTCCGCCGTAACATACCGCGCGCCCCAGCCATCGGCGAGTGATGCGCACCGTCCCAGCCGTATCGCGCCCTGCTCGAAATCGACAACTACGATCTGATCCACATCGCGCGGCCGCGCCGGTTCATCGCTTGTGCGGCCGTCGGTCAAGATCCACAGCCAGCGCTGCTGGGCAGGTCTACGACGCGCGCTGTCTTCCAGCAACCGCACCGCTCGCCCGACACCGACCGCAAGCGGCGTCCCGCCGCCACCACCCACGGGCCTGAGCCAACGCTCGTTCCACCAGCGCGGCACGGCCGGGCCGAAACGCACATCCGCGCCCGAGCCGCCGAAACAGACCAGCGCCGCCTCGGCGCGCGCGGCGCTTGCGCGGTCGAACAATCCAATCAGCAGCCCTTTGGCCAGCGCGAGTCGCTCTCCGGCCAGCATCGATGCCGAGCAATCGAGCAAAAAACAATGCAGCACGCCACCGCGCGGCGCTTCACGCACGAACCGCAAATGGTCCGCTCGCAGCGTCTGCCGGCGCATTGCCGCCAGTGTGGGCGGCCACGCTATGCGCTTGCCCTGCTTGTCGACCCATTGATCACGCGGACCCGAAAGCGGTCCTGCGCTCGCGCGCGCGCCTTGCCGCCATCGAAAACCGCTGCGTGAATCAGCGGCTGCGCCCTTCCGATGGCTCAGCGTTTTTTTACGCTGAGCGGTATAACGCCTTTGACTTGAGTGGTCCCAGCGGGCTCGGGCGGTAAATAACCCCAGTCAGCTTCGCCGGAATCGCCATTGGAATTAGCACCGACGGACGACATCCCGACGCCTCGCGAAGAAGCCGACGAAGAAGCCGACGAAGCCGCAGACGAAGAAGACTCAGCGCGCCGCTCAGGCTCATCTCCACTCCGCCCCTGCCGCCCGGCATCCCCATCACGCGACTCACCCGGCGCCGAACTCTCCCGCTGATGACGCCGATGAACCAGCACCGCCTCGGCGACACGATCCACATGCTCGGCCGTCACCGCCGCGGCCTGCTCCAGCGCCGCCAACGCTCGCGCCGCGCGCAGCATCACGAGATCGGCGCGCAAACCATCGACGGCCGCGTCGATACACAACGCGCTGACGCGCGCGTGCACCGCGTCGTCGAACGCGAGTTGCGGCAGCGTCGCGCGGGCGGCCTGAATCCGCCGAACATAAAGCGCCTGCTGCTGCGCATAGCCCGCGCGAAAACCCTGCGGATCGAGATCGAACGCAAGCCGCGCCTTCACGATCTGCTGGCGCACCTGCGGCTCAAAACAGTTTTGCAATTCGACCATCAACCCGAAGCGGTCGATTAGTTGCGGCCGCAACTCTCCCTCTTCCGGATTCATCGTGCCGATCAGCACGAAGCTCGCGTCGTGGCTGTGCGAAACGCCGTCACGTTCGATGCTATTCACGCCGCTTGCCGCCGCGTCGAGCAAGGCATCGACGAGCGCATCCGGTAGCAGATTGACTTCATCCACATACAGCACGCCGCGATGTGCCTTCGCGAGCAAGCCGGGTGAGAAGCGCACCGCGCCGTCGCGCAGCACGGTTTCGATATCGAGTGTGCCGATCAGGCGGTCTTCGCTGGCGCCGAGCGGCAGGTTGACCAATTGGCCTTCCGGCAACAACTCGGCCAGCGCGCGCGCCGCAGTCGACTTCGCCGTGCCGCGCGGCCCGGTGACCAGCACGCCGCCCAGCCCCGGATCGATCGCGGCCAGTAGAAGCGCCTGCTGCAACGGCGTCTGCCCGACCAGCGCGGCAAACGGAAAAGCGAGGCGTGGGTTTGCGCCTTGAGTAACGCCTTGGTCCGAGCCCTGAATCACGCCCTGCGTCAAGTCTTGGTCCGCGCCCTGAATCACACCCTGATCGCCGCCCCGCTTCCCCTCACTCATATCCGCGCCCCCTCGATCTGCTGCTCGCTCGCGAGCAAATGCCGTTCAACCTGCCCACGATACTCACCCGGCGCCTGCCACAACCCTCGCTGCATGGCCTCAAGCAGCCGCTCGCAAATCGAATGGAACGCATGCGGATTGTGCCGCTGCAAGAACTCGCGCGTATCCGCATCGTTCAGATAGGCATCGGTGACGAGCGCATATTGATGATCCGCGACCACGCGCGCGGTCGCGTCATAACCGTACAGATAGTCCACCGTCGCGGCGATTTCCGCTGCGCCCTTGTATCCGTGACGCTTCACGCCGTCGAGCCACTTCGGATTGACCACGCGCGAGCGAATCACCCGCGCGATCTCCTCATGCAGCGTCCGCACGCGCGGCGCGGCCGGATTGCTGTGATCGGCGTGATACACGCTCGGTTGATCGCCGGCCAGATGCCGCACCGCCGCGACCATGCCGCCCTGGAACTGGTAGTAGTCGTTCGAATCGAGCAGATCGTGCTCGCGGTTGTCCTGGTTCTGCAGCACCACGTCCATCGCGGCGAGGCGCACGCCGAACGCTTGCCGCGCTTCTTCGCCCGCGCTCTTCTGCGTGTACGCGTAACCGCCCCACGCCTGATACGCATTCGCGAGATCGGCGTCGGTCTGCCATTGTTGCGAGTCCATCATGTCCTGCAGACCCGCGCCATACGCACCGGGCCGCGCGCTGAACACGCGCCAGCCGGCGCGCCGGCGCGCCTCGGCGGCGTCCATGCCGCGCGCGACCAGCGCGTCGCGTTCGCGCAGCACGCGCGCACGAATCGGATTCAGGTCCTCCGGCTCATCCAGTTCGGCCACGGCTTGCACGGCGGCGTCGAACAGATGCATCACATTGGCGAACGCATCGCGGAAAAAACCGGACACGCGCAGCGTGACGTCGATACGCGGCCGGTCGAACGCGTCGATCGGCATGATCTCGAAGTCGGTCACGCGATGACTGCCCGGCGCCCACTTCGGCCGCACGCCGAGCAAGGCAAGCGCCTGGGCGATATCGTCGCCGCCGGTGCGCATCGTCGCGGTGCCCCACACCGAGAGACCGATGGCGCGCGGATAGTCGCCTTTCTCCTGCAAATGCCGCTCGATCAGTTGCTGGGCAGACTTCAATCCGAGCGACCAGGCGGCTTGCGTCGGAACCGCGCGCGTGTCGACGGAATAGAAATTGCGGCCGGTGGGCAGTACGTCAGGGCGTCCGCGCGATGGCGAACCGCTCGGCCCCGGCGGCACAAACCGCCCTTCGAGGCCGCGCTTCAATTGCATCATTTCCTGCGGACCGCACGCGTCGAGGCGAGGCAATACATCGTTGCGCAGACGCTCGATCACACGCTCCGCTTGCGGCAAACCGCCAGCGGCCGGCGTTAAATCCACCTCGGCGCGAGCGTCGCCATCGCCGCGATCAACACAATCCCCACACACGCCCCGCAACATCTCCGCCGCGAGCAATTCCAGCCGTTCGCGCGTATCGCCGCAATGCCGCCACGGCGCGTCGCTCACGCGCTGCAACACATCAGGACGCGGCCCGTCCCACACCGCCGACCAATCCACCGACAGCGGATCGAACAGATGATCCATCCGCAGATCGCGGGCCAGCGCATCGATCAACCCAGCCTTGCCGCCTTGCCCGTCACCGACGGGAAAGCGCCCCAACGCCAGCAACGTATCGCGCCGTTGCACACCGTCAGGCGATTGGCCGAACGTGTGCAAACCATCGCGAATCTGCGCTTCTTTCAACTCGCACAGCCAGGCGTCGACGCGCGTCAGCAGCGTATCTTCCGCGTCCTGCCCGTTCGGCGCCGCGAGACTCAGTTCTTCATGCAGCTTATGTTCGACGATGGTCGCCAGAATCGTGCTCCGCAACAGCTTCGAGCGGCGCGGGTCGACCATCAGCGCTTCATAGTATTCGTCGACCTGGCGTTCGAGGTCCTGCAAAGGCCCGTATGTTTCGGCGCGCGTGAGCGGCGGCATCAGATGATCGATGATCACGGCCTGCGCGCGACGCTTCGCCTGGCTGCCCTCGCCCGGATCGTTGACGATGAACGGATACAGATGCGGCATCGGCCCAAGAATCAGATCGGGCCAGCACGCCTCGCTCAGCGCGACGCTCTTGCCGGGCAGCCATTCAAGATTACCGTGCTTGCCGACATGCACGACCGCGTCGATCCCGAACTGATGACGCAGCCAGAAATAGAACGCGAGGTACGCATGCGGCGGCACGAGTTCGGCGTCGTGATAGCTCGCGTAGTCGCCCTGCTCGCGCGAACGCGACGGCTGAATGCCCACGAACACCTGTCCGCAGCGCCATCCCGCGATCATGAAACGGCCGCGCCGCAACGTCGGGTCCTGCTCGGGCGTACCCCAGCGCGCGTTCAATGCCTCGCGCGCATCGGCGGGCAACGCGTTGAAGTAAATCAGATAGTCGTCGAGCGCGAGGCTTTGCAACGCCGGCCGCAAATCCCGCACCACGGGGTCGTTGGTCACGCCTTCGGTGAGCTGCCGCAACAGCGCGCCGCCGTCCGCGGGTAAATCGGCGAGGCGATAACCCTCGTCGCGCAGCATCGCCAGAATGCCGACCACCGAAGCCGGTGTATCGAGCCCGACGCCATTGCCGATCCGCCCTTCGCTCATCGGATAGTTGGCGAGAATCAGCGCGAGTCTCTTGTCCGCGTTATCGAGCGTGCCGAGACGGCACCAACGGCGGCTCAGTTCGGCAAGAAAGTCCACGCGTTCGAGATCCGGCTGATAGCGGACCACATCGACTTCGGTGTGCGGACAACGATAGGCCAGACCCTTGAAACTGATCGCGCGCGTGATGATCCGCCCGTCCACTTCCGGCAGCGCGATGTGCATCGCGATATCACGCGAATTGAGGCCCTGGTTGTCCTTCAGCCAGTCCTCGCGATTGCCGCCGCTCAGGATCACCTGCAGCACCGGCGCGTCGCCGGCGAGCGCGAGCGGCTCGGGATCGTCGATCGCGGACGCGGCGAATGCGGTCGTGTTCAGCACCAGCGCGACCTTATGTTGCGCGCACAACGACTGCACGACGTCGCGGCTCATCGCATCTTTCAGCGACGTAATCGCGACCGGCAGCGGATTGAGCCCTTGCGCCTCAAGCGCGTCGATCAGCGCATCGAACACTGCCGTATTGGCCGCCTGCAGATGCGCCTTGTAGAACAGGATCGCGGCCACCGGCGCGCCGACGCGCCAGCGCGCCTGCCAATCGGCGACGCTCGGCGTATCGCGCTCGGGGTGATAGAGCGTGGCGGCGGGCAACGCGCGCGGCGGCGCCGGTTCACGTCCCCAGCCGAACGTGCGGTGCGCGATGCAGCGCAAAAACGCTTCCGCATTCTGCGCGCCGCCTTCGCGCAGGTAGCGCCACAACTGATGGCACAGATCGGCGTCTGCGGTGCTGCGCGCCAGTAGATTCGGATCTTCCTGCAGGTCGCCGGAAAACATCGCAAGCGTCTGCTGCTTACGCTCGGCGAGCGCGACCACCTGCTCGATGCCGTAAGGCCAATACGCCTCGCCACCGAGATGATCGACCACCACCACGCGCGCATGCTGCAACACGTCTTCGACATAGAAGTCGACCGAAGCCGGCTGCCGCAGATACGTGACGTTCGCGAGCCGCAGACTCGGAAAGCCTTCACCCAGACGTGGAAAAACGCTCGCCAGCAGCGACAGCGTGGTGTCGGCGGAGCTGAGCACGACGATCTCGGCAGGCTGCTGATCGATACGGATCACGCCTTGCGTATCGTCGACAAAACCGCCCGGCGTCGTGCGCAGCAGATGCATGAGCGCTTACGCCTGTTGCGCTTCGTGGCGGGTCGAGACGCCCAGCGCGACGTTGAACGCGCGTTGCAGCGCGGCCTGGTCGAGGTCTTCGCCGATCAGCACGAAGCGGCTGCGGCCGCCTTCGCCGGCCTGCCAGCGTCGATCGAAATAGCTGTCGAAGCGGCGGCCCACGCCTTGAATCACCAGCCGCATCGGCGCGCCCGGCAGCGCGGCGAAACCCTTCACGCGGTAAATCGTGTTGGTTTCGACGAGCGACTGCAACGCGGCGATCACCGCTTCGCGCGACGGCGCATCCGCCTGCACCACCACCGAATCGAATTCGTCGTGATGGTGATCGGCATCTTCAGCGGAGCCGTGATGGTCGTGGCGCAAATGGATCGTTTCTTCCGACGCCGCTTCGAGCCCGAGCAACGTATGCAGATCGAGCTGGCCCATGTGTGCGCGCACGATCTTCACTTGCGGCGGAATCTCCTCGCGGATCACGGCCTCGACCGCGCCTTGCTGCGCGTCGTCGAGCAGATCGGTCTTGTTCAGGATCACCAGATCGGCCGCGGACAACTGGTCTTCGAACAGTTCGTGCAGCGGCGATTCGTGATCGAGATTCGGATCGGCCTGGCGCTGCGCGTCCACGGCGACCGGATTGTCGGCGAACTGGCCGCTCGCGGCAGCCGGGCCGTCCACCACCGTGACCACCGCGTCGACGGTGAAGCTGTTCTTGATCTGCGGCCAGTTGAACGCCTGCACGAGCGGCTTGGGCAACGCGAGGCCGGAGGTTTCGATCAGCACGTGATCGATCTGGCCGCGGCGTTCCACGAGCTTTTCCATCACCGGGAAGAATTCTTCCTGCACCGTGCAGCACAGGCAGCCGTTCGCCAGTTCATACAGTTGGCCTTCGGTCTCGACGCCGTTTTCGTCGCAACCGATACCGCAACCCTTGAGGATTTCGCCGTCGATACCAAGTTCACCGAACTCGTTGACGATCACCGCGATGCGCTTGCCGCCCGCATGCTGAAGAATGTGCCGCAGCAGCGTGGTCTTGCCGCTGCCGAGAAAGCCCGTGACGATGGTGACGGGAATCTTGCGCATTTGAGTTTGCATCGTGAGGTCCATCCGTAGGAGTTGCACGGGTACGCCGGCGCGTTTCGTTTTGTGCGGAGGTCATGAGCGCACGCCGCATCCCCGCGGCGTTCGTTCTGCATGTTCTGGCCGGTATCCGGGCTGGCGAAAGCGCCGCTTCCCCTTCCCGGGCGAGGAGTTTCTCGCCCAGTGGTGACATGCCGACGCGGCCTTGCGCGTGGACATTGAAGCCGGCTCCGCGACGCCGGAGACTGAACCGGACGCCACATTTCGCTTACCGTTGCGGGGGCAGCACAGGTTGACCCGGTCCTTTGCAGGCGGGCACCCTGTTTCCCGTTTAACTGCGTGCGCGAGAGCGCGCACACGAGCACCAAAAGTGCGTGCGAGTGTAGGCCCGCGGCCCGCCGCCGTCAAGGAAACACCGGCCGCGAAGGCTTATCGGGCGGGGTGTCGTGTGCTATCGTATGCGCGCGTTTGGTGCCTGCCCATGCGTTCGCATGTGCAGTTAAACGGGAGTTAGTTGTATTGCATGACCTCGATGCCGGACCTCAGACGCTTCTGCCTATTTCGTCCTTCCAATCCGCTGACGACGTGATGCACGCCGAGATGAGCCGCGCGTGGCTCAACGGCGAAATGAAGTCGGCGTCGATGTCGGCATTGCCGCGAATCACGGCGAATGCCCAATGAAAACGCTAAGTGTCGGCATCGGCTGCCGCTTGCATAGTTCGGCCGAACAGATCGAAGCGGCCGTGCGTGCCGCGCTCGGCACGTATCGGTTCGATCAGATCCGGGTCGTCGCTTCGATCGACACTAAATCGCAGCAAGCCGGTTTACTTGATTTCTGCACACGCTATGCTTTGCCGCTGGTTTTCTTCAGCCGCGAGCAGATCGCGGCGGTGCCGGTAGAAACATACTCGGCAGCGGCAAAGACCCATCTCGGCGTGGACGGTGTGTGTGAGCCGTGCGCGCTGCTGGCTGGGGCGGCCGAACCGCCGGCGTCGCGAGCCCGCCTTATCGTCCGCAAGACGATCCATGCCGGTGTCACCGTGGCTATCGCCGCATCCACCGACCGCGCCATCCAACAACAGGACCTGCCATGAAAACCGACCCCGAATCCCATCAACGGATGACCGAGCGCCGGCGCGAAGGCCACGAAAAGAAACAGGCCCAGGCCACCGTCGAAAAAGGTCTGCTGATCGTCAATACCGGCACCGGCAAGGGCAAAACCACGGCCGCGTTCGGCATGGCCGTGCGCGTGCTCGGCCACGGCATGCGGCTGGGCGTCGTGCAGTTCATCAAGGGCGCGTTGCATACGTCGGAGCGCGACTTCCTCGGCGCGATCGCCCATTGCGATTTCGTCACGATGGGCGACGGCTACACGTGGAACACGCAGAATCGCGACGCCGACATCGCCACCGCGCGCAAAGGCTGGGACGAAGCGCGCCGGATGATCGAAAGCGGCGATTACCAGATGGTGATCCTCGACGAACTGAACACCGTCCTCAAGTACGAATACCTGCCCCTCGACGAAGTCCTCGCCGTGTTGAACGCGCGCGCCGGGATGCTGCATGTGGTCGTGACCGGCCGTCACGCGCCGGACGCGCTGATCGAAGCCGCCGACCTGGTCACCGAAATGCGCATCGTCAAGCATCCGTACCGCGAGCAAGGTGTGAAAGCGCAACGCGGCGTGGAGTTTTAAGCCATGTCCGCGTGCCCGGCGCTCTTCATCAGCGCGCCCGCCTCAGGACAAGGCAAGACCACGATCACCGCGGGCCTCGCGCGCTATCACCGGCGCCAGGGAAAGCGCGTGCGCGTGTTCAAGACCGGCCCGGACTTTCTCGATCCGATGATTCTGGCGCGCGCGAGCGGCGCGCCGGTGCTGTCGCTCGATCTGTGGATGGTCGGCGAGCCCGCGTGCCGCGCGTTGCTCGCGCAGGCGGCGGCCGAAGCGGACCTGATCCTGATTGAAGGCGTGATGGGCCTGTTCGACGGCACGCCGAGCAGCGCCGATCTCGCCACCGCGTTCGGCGTGCCGGTGCTCGCGGTGATTTCAGCGAAGGCGATGGCGCAGACCTTCGGCGCGGTCGCCTTCGGTCTTGCGCAATTCCGGCCACAGGTGCCGTTTTACGGCGTGCTCGCAAATCGCGTCGGCTCCGCGCGGCATGCGCAGATGCTTGAAGAAGCGCTGCCGGCCGGGCTGCGCTGGTGCGGCCACATTGCCGCCAGCGACGAAATCCAGTTGCCGGATCGCCACCTCGGTCTGCACCAGGCGTCCGAGATCGACGATCTGGACGCGCGCCTCGATCGCGCTGCCGACACGCTCGGCGAAACCGCGCTGGCCGTGCTGCCGCCGCCGGTCGAGTTCGGCCCACCGTCGGCCGCCGAGTTGCCGCGCCTGCTGGAAAGCAAAACGATCGCGATCGCGCGCGACGCCGCGTTCTCGTTCATCTACCCGGCCAACCTCACGCTGCTGGAAGCACTCGGCGCGCGCCTCGCCGACTTCTCGCCGCTCGCCGACGAAGCCCTCCCGCCGAATGCCGATGCCCTCTATCTGCCAGGCGGCTATCCGGAACTGCACGCGGCAACGCTCGCAAGCAACACGCGCAGCGCGGCAAGCATTCGCGCGCATGTGGCGGCCGGCAAGCCGGTCGTCGCCGAATGCGGCGGCATGCTGTACCTGCTCGACCAGCTCACCGACACGCACGGCACCAGCACGCCGATGCTCGGCCTGCTGCCCGGTCACGCGACGATGCAAACGCGCTTCACCGCGCTCGGCATGCAACAGCTCGACGGCCCGCACGGCGCGCTGACGGGCCACACGTTTCACTACTCGAAGCTGAGCACGCCGCTCACGCCGCTGCACCACGCCACGCGGCCGAACAGCGCGACATCGGGCGAAGCCCTATATCGTCACGGCGCCATCGTGGCAACCTATATGCACGCTTACTGGCCCTCCAACCCGGCCTTCACGGCCGCCCTGTTCCATGGCAACGCCTTTTAACGATTCCGAGCGCGACGCCGTCTACCGCGCCATTTATGAACGCCGCGACATGCGCCACTTCGTGCGCGATCCGGTCGATCCGGCTGTGCTGCAGCGTCTGCTCGACGCGGCGCATCACGCGCCGAGCGTCGGCTATATGCAGCCTTGGCGCATCGCGCGCATTACCGATCCGACGTTGCGCACGGCGTTGCACGCCACCGTCGAAAGCGAACGGCTCGCCACCGCCGACGCGCTCGGCAAGCGCCGCGAAGAGTTCATGAAGCTGAAAGTGGAAGGCATGCTGGAATGCGGCGAACTGCTGGTGATGGCGCTGATGGACGGCCGCGAGCGGCATATTTTCGGCCGCCGTACGCTGCCGGAGATGGACCTTGCGTCGGTTGCATGCGCGATCCAGAACATGTGGCTGGCCGCTCGGGCGGAAGGACTGGGGATGGGCTGGGTGTCGCTGTTCGACGTCGACACGGTTCGCACGCTGCTGCATATGCCGACGGGCGCGCGGCCGGTGGCGATTCTGTGTCTCGGCCACGTCGACCGGTTTTATAGTGAGCCGATGCTTGAAACGGAGCGCTGGGCGAGCCGCATGCCGCTCGCGGAATGCGTGTTTGAAAACCGCTGGCCGGAACAGGGAGAGGATCCCGTCAGCGGGGCGCGATGAGGCTGCTGTAGCGTTGCAGCAAACTCCACGCGTTACGGCTGCAGCGGCTTCACCGACACCACATCCGGCACGCCACTGGTCTTATCCTCGCGCAATTTCACGTGCCAGTCCGCCGGCGCCGCGAACGGCAACTGCGCCAGCGCGCTTTTCACGAGCGCCGGGGCGGCGTGCAGCGGATCGGCGTCGCGATCGCTGCTGACCGCGCTGACCTTGTAGACCTCCTGGCCGGTCGTGCGCTCGAAAAACCTCAGCGTCAACGCATGCCGGTAGGCGGGGCCGCCGAACAGCGCGAACGGCGCGCCCGGCTGATGGCCGCAATCGCCCGGCGCGCAATCCTTCACGTCGACGCCGATCGCCGCCGGCCGGGTGTCGTACGCGACCGACAACAGATAACGCGCCGATTTGCCCGGCGTCTCGGCGAAGCCCCGCTTCGCCAACACGTCGCGCAGCAAGCTTTCGAATTGCGGATGATCCGCGCTGGCATCCTGCGACGGCATGCGCTCAAGCGCATAGGTCCGCTCGCCTTGCAGCGCCGCCGCGGCATCCGTAGCGTGGGCGGTGTGCACGTCGGCGCTCAGGCCCGCACAACCGGTGAGACTCGCCGCGGCCAGCGCGGCACAGATCAGGATCGCTTTCACCATCTTCTCGCTTCAATAAAGTGCGTATTCATCGTCGTGTCAGGCGCGCCGCAACTCGGACGCCTCGGATTGCGCGTCGTCGAGCGCCGGCAGCTCAATCGTGAACGCGGTGCCCTTGCCAGGCGCGCTGACCACCGCGACATCGCCGCCATGGCGCGTCACGACGGTCTTCACGAATGCCATGCCCAAGCCCGCGCCGCCTACTTCGGGCCGCTCGGTCTCGTGAAAGCGCCGGAAACGCTCGAACAACCCGGCCTGCTGTTCCATCGGAATCCCGTAGCCTTCGTCGCGGATCGTGCACGACACGCGTCGCGCGCCGCCGCGTACGGACGTCGATTCAAGGCTCGCGAGGCTGCACGTGATCCGTGTGTCCGGCGGGCTGTACTTGACCGCGTTGTTCAGAATGTTGACCAGCGCGCGCGTCATCAGCGAGCGGTCGGCGCAGATCCAGTGGCCTTCTTCGGTATCGGCATCGGCATCGGCATCGGCTTGCGTTTGAGCTTGCGTTCCCTCGCCGGTGACCGTTTGCAGCGTGATGCGTTTGGCGTGCGCCTGCGGCCAGACCTCGTCGCTGGCGTCGATCAGCAACTCGGTCAGACTCACCGGCTCAAGCACATACGCTTGCGATTCGGCGCGCGCCAGTTGCACAAAGTCGTCGGCGAGCGTCAGCGCCCGCTGCGCATAACGCTCGATGCGTTCCAGCAAGCCGCGCGCGAGCACCGGCTCGTCGCGGGCGCGCTCGATCTCCACCAGCGCCAGAATCGACGCCTGCGGCGAACGCATATCGTGCGACAGCAGCCGCAGCGCATCTTCCCGCTGACGCTCAGCCGCGTGTAGCGCCGACACGTCGACGAGACCCGCGATCCACCCCGTCGTCTCACCCTGTTCGTTCGTGCAATTCGCGTAGCGCAGAAGATAATCGCACTCGCTCGCGTCCCGCACTTCGACACCCTGCGCCATCAAGCCGGCGAATTCGCGGCGCGCCGGATCGAGCAGCGCAGGCCACTGCGCGTGCGCGAACAGATTGTTGTCCCCGTCCGTGGCGGCATCGCGGTCGATGGTCTTGACCAGCGTCAGGCCGCCCAGCACCGCCTGCATGGAACGGCCTTCGGGCGCCGGCGCATTGAGCCGCGCGAAATGCGCCTTCGCCGCATGGTTCGCAATCAGCACGACGCCGCGCACATCGCTCACGAGGATCGGCTCCGGTATGCTGTCCAGGCTGTCCCACACGAAGCGCTTCATGTCCTGCACGCGCTGCGCGGCCTGCGCCATCAGCGCCATGTGCTGCTCCAGCACGTCGCCGCCGAACTCGCGGCCACGCGACGGCGTCTCCGGCAGCAGATGCGGTTCATCCGCGAGACGCTGCAGTTCGCCGCGCAGATAGGCCATCGTCATTTCGAGGCGTCGCCAGTTCCAGATCGGATACACGACCACCGCGCCGACGATCGCCGGGACCGGCGACATCCAGAGCCGTGCGCCGAACAGCAAGGCGGCGCTGCCGGCCGCGGCGAGCGCGCACAGCGCGCCGGTCAGCAACATCGAGCGGCGCGGCGACAACACCAGAAACCCGGCCAGCAACGCGCCGAGCGGCACGAGCGAGACCGCGCACAACACCCACGGCTCGGCCGGCTCGATCTGGCGGCCGGTGAGCAGCGTGTCGAGCACGTTTGCGTGGATATACACGCCGGGCAGCGGACCCAGTTCGCCGGACACCGGCGTCGCGAACCGGTCGTACAAACCGGACGCGGTCACGCCGATCAGCACGATGCGGCCGCGCAACTGGTCCGCCGGGACGTCGCCGCTGAGGACCTTCGCGAAACTTAGCTTCGTGTAGCTTTGTGCGTTCGGGCCGAAGGGGATGAGGAAGCGGCCTTCGTCGCCGCTGTCTTCGTTCTGGGCGGGCGTCGCGCCGCTCGTGGTCGTTGCGCCGCTTTCGCCCGTCGCACCGTCCGCAGCTCCGCTCCCCGCCACCACGCCGTCCCGCCTCACGTCATTCAAATGCAGCGTGCCGCGCTCGACCGCCTGCGCGGCGAGCACCATCAGTTGCGGCCAGCGCGACTGCGCGTCGCCCTCGAATTGCGCCACGCTGCGCACAATGCCGTCGCTGTCTACTTCGAAATTGATATGCCCGAGCCCCGCCGCCGCCTGCGCCAACGGCGCGACCGGTTCGACCACGCTGCGGCGCCCCGCGCTGTCCGGCGCAGTGAGCAGCACCGGCAGATAAGTCGGACTCAGCGCGATCGCGCGAGCCAGTGCCGCGTCTTCCGGATTGGCCTCGGTGAACAGCACGTCGTAGATCACCGCGGCGGGTTTGGCCTTGGCGATCTGCTCGAGCAGCCGCGCGTGAACGCTGCGCGGCCACGGCCAGCGCCCGAGTTGCGCCACGCTTGCGTTGTCGATTTCGACCACCACGATATCGGGCAGCACAGGCTGCGCATGCAAGCTCAGAAAGCGGTCGTAGACCAGATGATCGACGCTCGCGCTCAGCCGACCCAGCGAACTGAGCAGAATCACTACGATGCCGAGGCAGCCTATCGCCACCCATTCGATCAGGAAACGGCGACCGGCGCGCCGCCCCAGGCGGGCGCGCGGATCGAGGCTCAGACGCGTGGGTGTGATCGACAAGGCGTTGCGTGGTTGGAATCGTTGGAGCGGGCCGACGTCCGGCCCGCTCCCGAGAATCTACCAGCCTCAGCGCGCAAGCGTAAAGGAGCGGACCGCGCTGCTCTTCTCATAGAAGCGGCCGTTCTCGA
Source organism: Paraburkholderia bryophila (assembly GCF_013409255.1). Classification (NCBI taxonomy): domain Bacteria; kingdom Pseudomonadati; phylum Pseudomonadota; class Betaproteobacteria; order Burkholderiales; family Burkholderiaceae; genus Paraburkholderia; species Paraburkholderia bryophila. Next base: position 3,176,585 of record NZ_JACCAS010000002.1, on the reverse strand, counting down.
ACTGCTCGGCGACGATCGTCCAATAGTAGACGCCGGCCGGCAGGTTGCTCACCACCAGTTGTCCGCCCTTCAGATCGGTACGATCGATGAGCGGATGACTCAGATCCGCGCTCGCGGCGAGCACGAAACGAAAGCGCGTCTCGACCGTGCTGCGGCTGACGAACCAGCGGAATTCATAGTCGCGGCTGCCGGCGCGCGGCTCCGCCGACGCGGACAGCCCGAGCTGACGCCGTTCGAACGCGTACACCTGGGGCAGGCCTTCGAGCCCGTGCGCATCGATCGCGGCGATCCGCACGAAGTACGTGCCGTCGGCGAGATCGCCGAAGTCCGCGTGCGGCCCGCTGACGCGCAGATCGCGGATCAGGTCGAGTTGATCGGCGTCGCGCGCGATCTGCACGCGGTAGCCCACCGCCGCGCTGCCCGGCACGAGATCGAACGCGACCGTTTTGCCGTCCTGCACCCTGGCCGGCTGCGTAAGCGCCGGCGCCGCCAGCAACGCCACCGGATCGCCGATCGCCTCGCCCGTGCGCGTGACGCTGCCGAAACTCGCCTTGACGAGTTGCGCGGACGCCTGCAACGGCACGCCGGGCGGCGGCGCCGATGCCGGCGCGTGGCCGTCGAGCGTGGCCGGATCGACACCGACCGCGCCGTCCAGCACTTCCACCGCCGTGGTGTGCGCGTCGCCGTCGTAGGCCACCTTGAAACGCGTGCCGCGTACGCCCGCCACCACCGACGGCGAGCGGATCTGGAAGCGGTCGTCTTTTTTCGTCGCGTGCGTGACCTGGCTTTCGACTTCGCCGCGCTGCAGATCGAGAACGCGATCGCCCGCGCCGGTCAGCGTAGTGCGCCGCAGCCGTGCGATGTCCACCTCGGCATCTTGCGCCACCGTCACGTGCGAGCCGTCCGGCAATTCGAGCGAGACGAAGCCGTTGCGGCCGGTGCGGATGTGATCGCCTTCGCCGAGTGTCGCGCCTTCCGTGAGCGGCATGAACGGGCTCTTGCCGAACGCGTGCTCGGCCGGACCGCTCGTCGCGATCACGCGCGCGGATTCCTGATCCTGTTTGAGCTCGTCGGCCGGCAAGCGCAACGCGATGCCCGCGGGCATACGGCGCGGCGCGGCAACACGATTGAGGCGGCTCAGCACGGCCCAATCGTCCGGATCGCGCAAATAGCGGCCGGCGATCTCATACAGCGTGTCGCCGTCGTGAGTCGTGTACTGAACGTACGAAGGCGCCGCCGTCGGCGGATGCGCTTTCGCTTCGCGCGGCACTTGCGCCTGCGCCGGCATCGACGCAACACAAGTCAACGCGACCAACCCGGCGGCCAGCCACACGGCGCCGCCGCGGCGCTGCGAATTCGCACTGCCGCGCCCTGCCACCCCCGTGGAAACCGTCACGCCTCCCCCGCTTCAGGGCGTTCGTCGGCGGCTACCGGCTGCGTGGCGGATTCGATCCGCTCAAGGCGATAGCCATACCCGTAAATCGGCGTCAGGCGGTAGCCATGCTCGGGCCGCAGGCCCAGCTTACTGCGCAGCATCGAGACGTGGGTATCCATGGTGCGCGACGGAATGTCGGTCGCCTGTTTCCAGATCACGTCGAGAATATGCGCGCGCGATAGCGGCCGGCTGAGGTGCTGGAACAGCAGTAGCGCGAGTTCGAATTCCTTCTGCGTCACCGCGACGGTCGCGCCGCGCACCACCACGTGCTTGGCACCCAGATCGAACTCGAATTCGCCGAACACTTCCTTCACCGCGGTCGGCTTCAGGTGATACGCGCGGCGCAACAGCGAGCCGACCCGCGCCAGCAGCACGGCGGCCGAAACCGGTTTGACGACGTAATCGTCAGCACCGGTGTTGAGGATCGAGGTGATATCGGTTTCGCGGCCGCGGCTCGTCATGAACAGCACGGGCAGACGTTCGGAAAGGCTCTCGCGCACCCAGTGCAGCACCTCTTCGCCCGACATATCGGGCACATTCCAGTCGAGCACCAGCAGATCGAAGGTCTGGCGCCGCAACTGCCTCACCAGTTCGCGGCCCGCGCCGAATGCGTGGCAGATATGGCCGGCGGCCGACAGCGTTTGACATACCAGATCGGCCTGAGCCGAATCGTCATCCAGGACAGCAATTCTCATAAAACCCCGCAACGCGACAACGTACTACGTAACTGATGGCCGGCTGGCCGGCAGATGACCGGGATGCCGGCATAGGCGCCAACGATCCGAGTTCCCTTTCCAACTCCGGCTGCATTTCTTCGACTTACGGTCCTTTGCCTTGCGCCCTGTTCCGTTCTGCCGCCGCCTCGTCTCAAAATTTGCGCGTAATTCGGCTTTATGGCGCAGATTATCGAGGGGGGACTACTTCATCATAATCGAAAAAACGGCCGTTCTTTTCGGCGGATGCGGTGATGCCGCTATCCAGGCGGCTCACCGATTGGAGCTGCCTTTTGGGCTTCGCCCCGCCGTCTCTCAGGTTCCGCCGGAAGGCTGGTGTCGACCCTTAAAGGTAATTACTCAGTATTTACGCGAGTCATTACGCGGATCGTTTCTGGTCTCGCTCGCGGATTGGCCCCGTCTACCTTTGGATATCCACATCGCATGTCGATTCGAGATGCGACGATTTGACAATTTGCGAGTCAGTATAGGAACAGTCTCAAAATAAATCGTTTAAATATTGTTAAGCGGATGGACGGTGCGCCGTGACGATCTCGCAAAAAAATGCGGCGTCGCTTCGCTGACGAAGCCGACGCCGCTCAACACACCACACGCTCGCGGGGGTCAAGCCGCACGAGTGAGCTCAACGTAGCCGCTTCGAAAAATCCGCTCAAGATGAAAGAACTGCCTTTGTAACGGCGCGAGAGGTAGCTATTACGTGTGACGTAAACACCGCCCTCGCCGGATCAAGGCTGCGCCGAGCGACAAAATCGTCTGAATTTAAACGTTGGCGAAGGTCAATTTACATACGAAGACGTTTGTTACAGACGCGTCTTTTTAGTACCAGCGTTCGCGACGGAGGCGAAATCGTGGCGGCGTTTAAGGTCGCCGCTTTCATGCAGGGAAAATGCCGCTTTTCGGCGGCCTTTTCTGCCTTTTCTGCCTCTTATCGGCCGCCTTCAATCTCCGGCATCGGCGCAAACAGCGCGTCGAGGTCGTCGTCGGAGAACTTCGTGGCGCCGGCGGCATCTTCGGAAAGAATGCTGTCCGCGAGCCCCGCTTTCTGCTCCTGCAACTCCACGATCTTTTCCTCGATGCTGCCTGCCGCGATCAGCTTGTAGACGAACACCGGCTTGTCCTGACCCAGCCGATGCGCACGGTCGGTCGCCTGATTTTCGGCGGCCGGATTCCACCACGGATCGTAGTGAATGACGGTGTCGGCGGCGGTCAGATTCAGCCCCACGCCGCCCGCCTTCAGGCTGATCAGGAACAGCGGCACCTCGCCTTGCTGGAATCGCTGCACGGGCGTGACGCGATCGGTCGTGTCGCCGGTCAGTAGCACGTACGGAATCGCCGCTTCGTCGAGCGCTTCGGCGATCAGCGCCAACATGCCGGTGAACTGCGAGAACAGCAGCACGCGGCGCCCCTCGTCGATCAGTTCCGGCAGCATGGAAAGCAGCAGATCCAGCTTGGCCGAGCGCATCGCGCGCGCGGCTTTGTCGGTCTTGTCCGCTTTGTCCATTTTGTCCGCTCGCTGCGCTTTAGCGCGCCGGCCGACGGGATTATCGAGCGACTGCTCCGCCTCGCCGCCCGTTCTGAGCATTCTGACGAGGCGCGGATCGCAGCACACCTGGCGCAGCTTCAGCAACGCGTCGAGCACGATGATGTGACTGCGCGCGAGACCCTGCGCGCTGACCGCGGCGCGCACTTTTTCCTGCATCGCCGTGCGCACGGTTTCGTACAGATCGCGCTGCGCGCCCTCCAGATCCACCGAACACACAATCGTGGTCTTGGCCGGCAACTCCTTCGCGACCTCGTCCTTGCGACGGCGCAACATGAACGGCCGGATGCGCCGCGCCAGCAGCGCGCGGCGCACGCCGTCGCCATTCTTTTCGATCGGATTGCGCCAGCGTTTGGTGAAGTCTTTCTGGCTGCCGAGAAAACCCGGCAGCAGAAAATCGAACTGCGACCACAGTTCGCCGAGGTGATTCTCGAGCGGCGTGCCCGTCAAACACAACCGATGCCGCGCGCGCAAGCCACGGATCGCCTGCGCGGCCTTGGTGCTGGCGTTCTTGACGTACTGCGCTTCGTCGAGAATCAGCAGGTGGTAGTCGTGTTCGGCGAGCACTTTCTGATCGCGCCACAGCAACGCATACGTGGTCAGGACCAGTTCGTGTTCGCCGATCAGCTCGAAGCGCTCCTTGCGTTGCGGGCCGTTCAGCGCCAGTACTTTCAGCTCGGGTGCGAAGCGCCGCGCCTCCTCGCGCCAGTTGTGCACGAGCGTGGTCGGCACGACGATCAGCGCGGGCCGCGTCAGCCGCCCGGCTTCCTTCTCCGCGAGGATATGCGCGAGCGTCTGCACGGTTTTACCCAGGCCCATGTCATCGGCGAGCACGCCGGCCAGATCCTGTTCGCGCAGGAACTGCATCCAGTTGAGACCCTGCTGCTGGTAAGCGCGCAAGTCCGCTTTAAGGCCGCGCGGCACCGGCACCTCGCGCAATCCCGGTCCCGCCTGCAGACGCTGCGCAAGTTGCCGCACCGAGTCGTCGCCGTGGAATTGCCAGCGGCCCGTGCTGTTCAACGCTTCCAGCCGGCCGGCGTCGACGGCGGGCACGCGCAGCGGCGCACCATCGGCCAAGGCGCCGCCGAGCGCGTCGAACAGATCGACCAGCACGCGCACCACTGGCTTCAGGCGGTCGGCGCGCAGCCGCAGACGCTTGTTCTCCTCGGTCTTCAGCTCGATGGGTTCGTTGTCGGCGATCGCTTCGAGCGCGCCGCTCAGCCAGCGCCGGTCGCGCCGGAACAGGTCGGCGAGCAGCGGTTCGAGCCGCACGTTGCGCTCGCCGATGCGGATGCCCATCTCCAGATCGAACCAGCCGTCGCCGGCCTGATGCGCGGTCCCGTCGATCGCGTCGATCTCGATCACGTTGTAGCGAAACGCCGGCGCCATCGTGACGCGCCAGCCTCGGCCGACCAGGTCGGGCACGGCGTCGTTGACGAAAGTGGACCACGCGTCGGCATCGGGCAGTCCGAGCATCGTGTCCGGCAGCAGACGCGACGCGTAGACGCGACTGGTCGGCACTTTCTGCAAGCCGGTGCGGCGCAGTTCGAGCAGGCGCTTCTTCTCGGCCTCGTAACGGCGGCGGATATGAATCACGTCGCCGCCGGGCATTGGCACCAGCGTGACGTTGCTGTCGACGTTGATGCTGACGCCGTCGTAGTCGAAGCTCACGGCGGCCAGTTCGACCGCCTCGGTTTTGCGCATGCCCGCCTTGCCCGTCGACGGCAGCGTGTGGCTGTTCAGCGTCAAGACAGGCACGGGGTCGACGTCGATCACGCGGATCGCGGAATTGTCGTGGGTGGGCGGCAGCGGCAATTCCGGCGCGATCTCGCGCAATACCGACGCAACCAGCGGCGCTTCGGCGAGCGAGATGGGCGGCATGGCGAGGTAATCGGGCAACTGCTGAAACGGCAGCGACAACTGCACGATGCCGGCTTCATTCGCGACGCCGTCCACGTACCAGACCGGCTCGGTCGGCAGCACCATGCTGGCGCGCGGCTCGGTGCACAGCACGGGTCGCAGGCGCTCGTCGGCGAGCGGCTCCCATTCGATCCGGCCGGGCCGGTCGACGCCACGCGACAGCGGCGCCGGTCCTTCGCGACCGAACGCGGGGCTGAATTCGAAGAACAGACGGCCGGTCGCGATCAGCTTCTGCAACATCTCGGCGCCGCTGGTGCCGCGCAGGATGAACTGGCCGAAGTCCTCGCGCGAACGGCCGAGCCACAGGCCGCGCAAGATCGACAGGTCTTCGTCGGAAACGAATTTGGGTTGCTTGAGCAGCGCGGCTTCGACATTGGCCCACGGCTCGTCGACTTCGAAAACCGTGCCGTCCGGATTGCAGCGCGCGCGGTACAGCACGACCTCGTGGCGCATGTGGAAGTTGGACCAGTTCAGCAGATAGGCCAGCGTCTGGCTGCGCGCGGCGCCGGCTTTCTGGGCGTCGGCATCGGCGGCTTCGGCGCGCGCGCGGAAACGCTCGAGCCAACTGACCAGTTCAGGGCGCACGCCGGCGGGCGGCGTCGGTGTCGGTGTCGCTTTTTCCGCGGAGCTGGAGCTGGCCGACGGATAGGGTTCGCCGCTGTCGTCGAGGTTCACGTTGGTGATGTGGTCCATCTCGTCGTGATAGTCGAGTTCGGCGAGCAACAGTGCGGCCACGTGCTTGCAATCGCGGCCCACCGGGCAGGAGCAATCGCTGAGCGCCCACGGCCGGCCGCCGTCGGTGCGAAATCGCACGCGCGTTTTGTACGGCAGCGGGCGCGTGCCCTGCACGTTGCCACTCAGGGAATCGCCGTGCCACTTCACATTCGTGACGGCGCCGACCGAGCGCGCTTTGGCAACGGTGTGATCACCGAGCCATTCCGTAATCCGTTCCCGATCAAAGAAAACTGACGACATCAGGGTCCATCCCGGGGTTCATCTGTTCTGGCAAAGGCGCAGGCGGCCGAGCGCGGATCGTGCGGATCGTGCGCTTGCGTGGAAAGCGGCTGAGGTCCGCGCAAGTGAGTCTTCGGTGCCGTTTGCCTACGGTAACCGGCCATTTTACGCGGTGGCGGGCTTACGCTGTGGTGGGTGTTTTTGCGTCGGGGCAAGTGTGGCGAGCACGAGTGGGCTGGAGCTAGTGCAAGCGCGCTGGGGCGAGAGCCGTGAGCTGGGGCGAGTGCAAGTGCACTGGGGCGAGCGCCGGTGCTCTGGGTCGAGCGCAGGCGCCCAATCAAACTTCCGCGGCAGGCCCCGCATTCGCGCCCACGAGGACCTCCACATCCGCCGCCGCCAATGCTTGCCCGAGCACCAGCGCGGGCGTCTGATCGGTGACCAGCAGATCGACCGCGTCCGCCCCGAACGCATGCACCAGCGCGCTATGCCCGAACTTCGCGTGATCCGCCGCGACAAGCCGGAGTTCGGCCTGGGCGAACGCCGCCTGCGCAAACGCCACATCGGCGGGAAGCGCGTCCATGAAACGCGCCTGCAGGTCGATGGCGGTCACCGAAACGATCGCATAGCGCACGTGAAACTGGCGCAGGAACGCCAGCACGCTGTCGCCGAACGCGGCGGAGTCGTCGGCGCGCAGCTCGCCGCCCGCGATAAAGACGCGGTTGCCGTTGCGCGCGCTCAGCACACGGGCGACTTCGATCGAATTGGTGACGACCGTGAGACGCGAGCGCGCGGCCAGCGCCTCGGCGATGCGCAGACAGGTCGTGCCGCCTTCGATAATCAACGACTCGCCGTCTCGCACCAGTTCGGCGATACGCGCACCGATCGCGCGTTTGCCGTCGAGGCTCGCCACCATGCGGCGCTGGAACGGCGGCTCGTCGAGACGCTCGGGCAGCATCACGCCGCCGTGGACTTTGATCAGCAGGCCTTCCGCGATCAACGGCTTGATATTGCGCCGGATGGTTTCGTCGGAGACGTCGAAGCGGCCGGCCAGATCGGTGATCGTGCAGGTGCGCTCGTCGCGAACGAGTCGCAGGATTTCGGCTTGGCGCTGGTTGGAGAACATGGCTGCGGGGACAGATAGTGAGCGGTCGAGTCTAGCAAATACAACAATTTTTGCCAGTTTACCTCAACACAACCCCACATAAAGCCACGCCCCACTATGGAGGCGTCAAGTCGCCCTTATCTCAACCAATAGTTCCGGATGCTGATCGAGGACTTTGAGTAATTTCACCAGCGCGACCGGCGGCTTGGTTTTGCCATTTTCGTAGCGCGAAAAGGCGTTCACGCCGCCGCCGAAAATCTCCGCTGCCTCGCGTTGATCGAGTTGCAATTTCTTGCGCACCGCCGCGATAAACGCCGGATCGACCTGCGACGCGTTCACCTGTTTGTTGAACGCCAGCATTAACTGGCCGGTGCGAGTCGCCTCGTCCAGCTTCAGCACGGCTTCACCACAGGCCGGACAATATTCGCCGACGACGGCGTCGAACACCGTGGCCTCGCCTTTATAGACATAACGCATGTCGCGACTTTCCCTGACGAGTTCGGCCGCACCGCAGCTCGGACATTTCGTGCTCACCACTCCTCGAACGATACGACCAGGACATCTTCGACTACGGTCAGGCTTTGCGATTTAACCTACTTGGTTAAATCGGCAATAGTAACAACTTCGATCGTTGCTTTTTGCAAAATTTTGTCGCATTCTACGCATCTCAAAACCATGCATATCCACACATGCCCACACTCATTCCTTCCCATGCCCGAGTTGTCATCATTGGCGGCGGGATCATCGGCTGTTCGGTGGCCTACCATCTGACCAAGCTGGGTTGGACCGACGTCGTGCTGCTCGAACAAGGTCAGTTGTCGTGCGGCACGACCTGGCACGCGGCCGGGCTCGTCGGCCAGTTGCGCGCGCAGGAAAGCATGACGAAGCTGATCCGCTACTCGACCGCGCTCTACGCCGAACTCGAAGCCGATACCGGCCTCGCCACCGGTTGGAAGCAATGCGGCTCGCTGTCGGTGGCCCGCACGGCCGAGCGCATGACGCAGCTCAAGCGCACCGCCGCCGTCGCGCGCGCGTACGGCGTGGCGTGCGACGTGATCAGCCCGCGCGAAGCCGGCGACCTGTGGCCGGTCATGCGCACCGACGACCTGCTCGGCGCCGTCTGGCTGCCCGGCGACGGCAAGGCGAATCCCACCGATCTGACCCAGGCACTCGCCCGCGGCGCCCGCACGCGTGGCGCGCGCATCGTCGAAAACACCCGCGTGACCGCCATCCACACGCGCACCGAGCAAGGCGCCCAGGCGAACGGCGCGCGCGAAGTCAGCGGCCTCGCGTGGCGCAACAAGGAAGGCGAAGAAGGCACGCTCGGCGCGGACATCGTCGTGAATTGCGCGGGCCAGTGGGCCAAAGCCGTGGGCCGCCTGTGCGGCGTCACCGTGCCGCTGCATTCGGCCGAGCATTACTACATCGTCACCGAACGCATTCCCGGCGTACACCCTGACCTGCCGGTCATGCGCGACCCGGACGGCTTCATCTACTTCAAGGAAGAAGTGGGCGGCCTCGTGATGGGCGGCTTCGAACCGGACGCGAAACCGTGGGGCATGAACGGCATTCCCGAGAATTTCGAATTCCAACTGCTGCCGGACGATTGGGACCAGTTTGAAATCCTGATGGAGAACGCGCTGCAACGCGTGCCCGCGCTCGAAACCGCGCAGGTCCGGCAGTTCTACAACGGCCCCGAATCGTTCACGCCGGACAACAACTTCATGCTCGGTGAAGCGCCTGAATTGCGGCGCTTTTTCGTCGGCGCGGGTTTCAACTCGATGGGGATCGCGTCGGCGGGCGGCGCCGGCATGGCGCTCGCCGAATGGATCGTCGCGGGCGAGCCGACCATGGACCTGTGGCCGGTCGATATCCGCCGCTTCGCGCGTTTCAACGGCAACGACACGTGGCTGCACGATCGCGTGAAGGAAACGCTCGGCCTGCACTACGCGATGCCCTGGCCGAATCGCGAACTCGACAGCGCGCGGCCGTTCCGCCGCTCGCCGCTGTATGGCCTGCTGCGCGACGACGGCGCGTGCTTCGGCAGCAAGATGGGCTGGGAGCGCGCCAACTTTTTCGCGCCGACGCCTGCGCAAGCGCAGATCGACTACGCGTTCGGCCAGCAGAACTGGCTGCCCTGGAGCGGCGCCGAACATCGCGCGTGCCGCGAAGGCGTCGCGCTATTCGACATGACGTCGTTCTCCAAATTTCTGATCAAGGGACGCGACGCGCAAGACGTGTTGCAAAGCCTCGTCGCGAACGACGTCGACGTGCCGCCCGGCACCACGGTGTACACCGGCATGCTCAACGAGCGTGCCGCGTACGAGTCGGACTTCACGCTCACACGTCTCGCCGACGACCAGTACCTGCTCGTCACCGGCACCGCGCAAACCACGCGCGACTTCGACATGATCGACAAGGCGATTCCGCGCGACAAACATTGCACGCTGGTCGACGTGACCGGCCAGTACGCGGTGCTCGCCGTGATGGGTCCGCGATCGCGCGAGCTGCTGCAAAGCGTGTCGAAAGCTGATTGGAGCAATGCGGCGTTCGGCTTCGGTCAAAGCCGCGAGGTCGACCTCGGTTATGCGACGGTCCGCGCCACGCGGCTCACCTATGTCGGCGAACTCGGCTGGGAGCTGTATGTGCCGGTCGAATTCGCGGTCGGCGTGTACGAGACGCTGCACGCAGCGGGTAAAGCGTTCGGTCTCGTCAACGCCGGTTACTACGCGATCGATTCGCTGCGGATCGAGAAAGGCTATCGCGCGTGGGGCCGCGAACTTACACCGGACACGAATCCGTTCGAAGCGGGCCTGTCGTTCGCGTGCAAGCTCGATAAGGACATCCCGTTCCGCGGCCGCGACGCGCTGCTGAAACTGCGCGCCGAACCGCTGCACCGCCGCATGGTCGTGCTGACCGCCGACGGCGCCACCGACCGCATGCTGTGGGGCGGCGAAGCGATTCTGCGGGACGGCGAACCGGTGGGCTTCGTGACTTCGGCGGCGTTCGGACACACGCTCGGTTGTCCGGTTGCGATGGGCTACGTGAACCATCCGGACGGCGTCGCGGATGCTGCGTATCTGACCGGCGGAACGTACGCCATCGACGTTGCCGGCGATCTGCTGCCGGCAACCTTGCATCTGAAGGCGCCGTATGACCCGCGTTCGGAGCGGGTGAAGGGCTAACTCCGGGCTTAACTTATGGGCTTAACGTCCGGGCTTAACGTCCGGGCCTAACGGTTAGGCCCAAACCCCGCCTAACGCCCACCCCGCGCCATACTCGAAAACACGCCATCGCGGCGGATCAGGCCATGAAACAGCGCCGCCGCGAGATGCAGCAAAACGGTTGCGAACAACGCGAACGCGAGCCACGTATGCAACGCGCGCAACAGCGCAAATAGCGCGACGTTATGCGGCGCGATCGGCGGCAGATGCAGCGGCAGCGGATAGCCCGCGGCCGACAGCATCGCCCAGCCGATCAACGGCATCGCCGCCATCAACGCATACAGCACGAGGTGCGACGCCTTGGCCGCAAAACGCTGCGGCGCGGCCATGTCGTCAGGCAACGGCGGGCTGCCGCGCAGGATACGCACGCCCACACGCAGCACCACCAGCAGCAGCAACGCAATGCCAAGCGGTTTGTGAATCGCGATCAGCGTGCTGTGCGCGTGCGAAACGGTCGCGACCATGCCCACGCCGATAAACAGCATCGCGATGATCAGAGGCGCCATGAGCCAGTGCAACAGACGCGCGAGCGGACTGAAATGGGTACGCGTCGGCGTCATGAGTGATCTCCGTTGGCCTGGGTTCGATGCAGCGCGGGGTTCAATGCCTCTTCGCGAGTCCGGCGTTGGTATGACACCGCGTACGCCGCCGAACGCGCCGCGAGCAGCGGATCGTCGGAAGGCTTGATGCCGGACGGCAGGACGGTCGGGTCGAAGTTGACGTCGCGGCACGTGCCGTCTTCCTGCGATGTCGTGTGTTCCAGCACCAGCGTGCCGGCGTCGATATGCTGACGATCGTCGGGCCATTGCAACGTGGCGTCGCCGATCGGGTCGCCCGGTTGCGCGACGGTCAGGATCAGATGCCAGCGCAAGGGTCCGCTGTCGAGGCGCTGATTCAGATCGGCCGCAAGATAGTTCCTGGCGGCCTTTTGCGCGTCGGTGATCGGCGCATACGGCGTATCGGGCACCATCGCCCAACGCACCGCGCGCGTATTGCCCGCACGGTCCGTGAACAGGAACGCGTTGATGCCGTAGTACGCGCCATTGGCCAGACTCGACGAAGGCGAATGCCCCTTCACCCATGCCTGAAACGGCTGGGTCTCGGGATTGGCGGCGTAGAACGCCTTGAGCTTTACAGGGTCCGGCTTGCCGGTTGCCGGATCGGGTTTGGCGGCCAGCAACTGCTGATAAAACTGCTCCGGCGTATGCACCGCGAACACGGGCGTCGAGTTCATGCCGGTGCGCCACTGTTCGCCGTTCGGCAACTGGAACAGCAAGGCCAGGCTGCGCACGGGCGTACTCGTATCCGGCGCGGACGGATTGCCGCCGGGAATCGCGAAGCGTCCCGTGACCGGCGTGCGACCGGGTGCGAAGACGGCGGCGCTCGACAATACCGCGCCGTCGCCATTGCTATCGAAATGGCCTTCCACGCACAGGCCCTTCGCATGATTGCGCCGGTAGCCCGGATGCGGCTGCCCGGCGGCCGCCTGAAACGTGTTGACGATGCGCGAGGTGGTCAATCGCGCGGGACTCAGCCAGCCCGCGGTGTACGCGAAACCGCCGGCGAGTACCGCGACGACAGCGCCGATCGCGGCGAGCCGGCACGGTACGCAGACTGAGCCGGAAAGGGGAACGGGGGGTTTGGGCACGAAGCCTCCTGGTTGCTCGGATAGATGCACTGACCGGCTAACACGCAATTCAGCGATCTATTCCAATCGACTTCCGGCGCGCCCGTTCGATCGTCGCGCCGGTAGCCGGCACGTTCAATTGGCGCTGCCCGACTCCACGGTGCCGCTCGCGACGCCGCCGGTGTCGGCCGCGCGAGCGGCTTCGGCCGCCAGCGCCTGCTTATGCTGCCGGACCTGCTGCGCGAAGATGGGGTTCACTTCGGGATACGACGTGTCGGTCACGTAATCCAGGCCGTTCTGTTGCGCCTCGATCAATTCCTGGTAGACCTGAGCGCGGGTCTTGGCTTGTGCGAAAGCGCCCGACGAGGTGGCGAGAATAGCAATGGACAAAGCGGCAAAAGCGATCTTCTTCATGATGAACTCCTGAGAGTGTTGTGCAGGTTTGCATGAGGGAGAACCACACGTTGCGGGCTTTTATTCCTGCGTTCACGCTCGATAAAAAACAAATTTCCAGGTGGGAATAAAAGGCGCATTGAGTGGGTTAGCTCGCGTCGCCACACACAATAAAAATGACGCGCGCATCATGGAGAATCAATGGAATAAATGCGCCCCGCCCTGTGTTCGCCTCCTCGATAGCCGACCTTTGACGCACCTCTGACGCACCTTCGGCACCCCTTCGACGCACACCGATACCATGACCTCGACCCACGCCCCGCCCGACTCGCCGCTTTCCGAAGCCGACATTCAGGCCTATGCCGACGGCACCCTGACGCCGGAACGCGCGGCGTTTCTGCAGGACTATCTCGGCAAGGAACCCGCGGAGGCGCGCCGGGTGGCGTTTTACGGCCGGCTCAATGCGCAGATCCAGGCCGCCTTTCAAACCACCGACGAACCCGCACCGGAGCACGTCAAGGGTTCACGCGGCGGGCGCGAACGCGCGCACGGGACGATGCGCCCTAACCGCCTGCTCAACACGCTGGCGGCGCTGTTCCTGACGGTGGCGGCCGCGAGCGGCTGGCTCGCCGCCTCCCAGGTATCCGCGTCGGCGCTCAACAACGCCGCGGTCATGGCGTTGGCCGAAACCGCCGCGACGCCGTTTTCCGCGACGTCGCCGACCCGCGCCGACCCGGCCGCGCCGAATCTGTCGGGCATCGGCCTGCGGCTCGTCGACCAGCGCGTGCTGTCGCTCGGGCCGTTTCAGCGCGCCAGCGAATTCGTCTACCTGAATGGCGACAATCAGCCGGTGGTGTTGATCTCGACCCTCGCGTTGCTGGCGTCGGATCGGCCGCAGTGGACCGCGCGGCGCATCGGCGATCTGCGGCTGCTGGGCTGGACCGCGCAGCGGCAGCGTTTCGTGGTCGCCGGCGACGCCCGCACCCATGGCCTGATGCGTGCCGCCGACGCCATGACCCTGCGATGAACGCCGCCGTCTCCTACCCTCGTCCTCACAATCACGCAACGCGAAGGAATAAACTCCGCCCAGGCGTGTTAGCCACTGGAATACCGCAGGTGGCGCGCTCGGCGCGCGTCGGTCTTCCGTCTCACACAAGCCCCACAATTGGGATGAACCATGGATGTCCGTGACGAGTTGATGGAGCATGTGCCGCGTTTGCGGCGCTATGCGCGGGCGCTGATCAACAATCGCGACCTCGCCGACGATCTGGTGCAGGACACGCTCGAACGCGCGCTCGGCCGCACCGGCCTGTTCCAGCCGGGCACCGATCTGCGCGCGTGGTTGTTCACGATCATGCACAACGTCTTCGCCAATCAGGCGCGCAAGGCGTCGGCACGCGCCGTTCACGTGGCGGTCGACGACGACAGCGTCCACGAAAGCGAATTCGCGGTAGCGTCCGACCAGACCCGCTCACTAGAAATGCGCGATCTCGACTACGCGCTGCAACGCCTGCCGATGGAACAGCGCGAAGTCGTGCTGCTGGTAGGCCTCGAGGAAATGAGCTATGCCGACGTGGCGCTCGCGTTGAATATTCCGCTCGGCACGGTGATGTCGCGTCTGTCGCGCGGCCGCGAGCGGTTGCGAGCGTTGATGGCGGGCTCGCAGCCCGGTGCAAAATTACAGGTGGTGCGATGAGCGACCAATCCATGCCGATCGGCGAAGAAGACCTGCACGCCTACGCGGACGGCACGCTGTCCGACGAACGGCGTGTCGAGGTGGAGCGCGCGCTCGAACAGAACCCCGAGCTGGCCGCGCGCGTCAGCGATTATTTCTCGCTCAACAGCCTGTTCCACGAGCGCTACGACCGCGTGCTGAGCGAGCCCGTGCCGAAACGGCTGCAGGCGCCCGCGCCGCGCCGCTGGCGCATGGCCGCCAACTGGCCGCAGTTCGCGGGCATGGCGGCGGCGCTGGTGCTGGGGATCGGTATCGGCGTGGGCACACATATGGGGCAGGACGTGGCGATGCCGATGGGCGCGAGCCATTCGGATACGCGTCCGGTCAGCGCGGACAGCAGCGAAATGTTCGCGCGCCAGGCGGCGATCGCGCATGTGGTCTATATGCCCGCGATCGACCGCCCGGCCGAGATGAACGCCGACCACGAACAGGACTTCGTGCAGTGGCTGTCGAACCGGCTCGGCACCAACGTGCATCCGCCGGTGCTGTCGAAGAGCGGCTTCGATCTGTCGGGCGGCCGGCTGTTGCCCGGCGCCGATGGCCCGACCGCGCAGTTCATGTATCGCGGGCCGAACGGCGAACGCGTGACGCTGTGCATCTCGCATCGCAAGGTGAATTCGAACACCACCGCGTTCAAGCTGTATCAGGACGGGCCGGTGAATGTCTTCTACTGGGTCGACGGCGACTTTGGCTATGCGGTGTCGGGTGGGATCGATCGTAAGCAGCTGTTGCAGCTGTCGCACGATGTGTATTCGCAGTTGACGGGGGCCACGCCGGGTTGAGGGTGGGGCGCGCCCTCAACCGCCGGAACCGCTGCCACGATCGAGTGACGCCGCCCGCATCGCGTCGCTCGGATTCGTGAAGAACTGCTGACGCAGTTGCGTGACCTGCGCGTCACGTTGCTGCGCCGGCAAATTCTGTTTGTCGATCTGCGCGCGCTGATTGGCATAGTCGGCATAGCGCGCCTGCCACGCGTTGTCGGCCTGCTGCATTTTCACCGCGCGTTCCGCCGCTTCGGGCCCCAGCGTCTGCGTGATCTGCGCTCGCATTGCGTCGAGCGAACCGCCCTGCTTCTGTGCCTGCGCTTGCGCCTGGCTCAACGTGTCGAGCGCGGCCTGCTGCTGACGGATGCGCTCGTGCGCGGCGCGCACTTCGGGTGGCAACGCGGCATCTAGCGCCGCGAGACGGGCCGCTTTCTGCGCGTCGCTCAATGAAGCATCCGACGCGATGCTCAAGCGCGCCAGATCGGTGTGTTGCTGCTGCGACTCCGCGCCGAAGAACGGCGCGTTCCATTCGCCCATGAGTCGCGTGCCCACCGCGTCGCGCTGATCGAGTTCGAGTTGCAACGCGTCGAGATTCGGCTTTGCGCCGGTTTGTGACGGCGAAGGCGAAGGCGAAGCCGATGTTTGCGGCAGCTTCCCCACTGCGCTCAGATAGGCGTTGTAGCGTTGCCAGACGTTGAGCGCTTCGTCCGCGGCCGGTGTGCCGTCGAGTTGCGCGGCGATCTGCCGGCGCACTAACGCGTCGAGCGTCGCGGCGGGAATTTCGTTTTGCGTCGTCAGAAAATAGTCGAAGAAATCGCGCACCGCACGCGTGCGTGCAAGATGACCGCGCCCGTCGGTAGGCAAACGTGGCGGCGACGAGCCGTCGAGCGAGGCCGGCAGCGCGCCCGCCGCCGACGCGTTCGGATCTTGCCCCAACGCAGGCGCCGTTTGCGCGGCGCTGGCCGCCTGCCCCACCCGCGCCACGGACTCGTGTTGCGCAGTCGGCGCGCGATTCACCCACAGCGCCGCGCCGGCCGATATCGCACCGACCGCGACGTAGGCGAACCATTGCTTGCGCGCACCGCCTCGTTGCCGTTCGTCTTGCGCCATCCGCTCAAACGCCTTGCGTCTTCAGCCGGTTCGCCTGAGTACGGATCACCGCGACCGGGTCTTCCGCATTCGCGCCGCGCACGCCGAGCAACTGGTTGATCTCGTCGAGGTGATTCCACTTGTAGCTGGTGCCGAGCACCTTGCCGTACAGCGCGCTACACACGGAGACGAGCCCGTCGTTCTGCCCCGACTGGCGTGTCAGCATCACCGTGCCGGTGCCGTACAGCACGAGCGTCGACGGGTCCAGCACGTTCGCCGGGTCGATCAGCGCGACGCTGGTGTCGGTGGCGCCGGGAATGCCGAGTACCGACGTCGGCTGAATCGCGCTACCCGCCCACGAATACAGCAGATGCGTGTTGCCGTTAACGGTTTCGGTCGCCGCGCCCGTTTGACACGAGCCGGGCGCGCCGAGTCCGGCGCTCGGATAGCGCGTATTGAAGGCCGCCGCGTTGGCGGTGGTCAGCGTTTGCAGCGCGGCTATCGCGTCCTGGTCGGTGTTGTGCGTGCTGCTCGTCAGGATCCCGAAGATATTCGCGAACGCGCCGATGATCGGCGTGGACAGACCCGTCGGGTCCTTCTGCAATACGCTTGTGACGAAGTCGGCGAATTCCGAGCCGCGATGCGGCGTGCCGATCGTCGTGACCGAAGCGACGAGGTCCGGCGCGACCGCCGCGACGTAACGCGAAGTCAGGCCGCCCTGGCTATGGCCGATCAGGTTGACCTTCGGTGCGCCGGTGGCCGCGAGCACCTGCTTCACGTACGCGAGCAGTTGTTCGCCACGGCCGTTCGGGCCGTCGTCGCTTTGAAAGCCCGAAAGATTCGCCACGTATACGGTCGCGCCATGCTGCTGCAGATCGGCTTGAATGCCGTACCAGTAGTCGAGCACGCCGAGGTATTTGTCCGTGCCCGCGAGACCGTGCACGAGAATGATCGGATAGCGTGTGGCCGCGTAACTATCGACGCTGGCGTTAGCCGTAGCGGTCGCGGCAACCGCGCGATCCATGCCCGCTGGCGTGGCGAATGTGAGCAACAGTGCGAGCGGCGCCTGAGTCAGCGCAGCGGCCATTGCCCAGGCGACAAAGCGGGAACCTTTCGATTTCGACATGTACAGCCTCCAGTTGCGAAGTCCGGGTATTTAGCTATACAAATCGATGAACGGCAATAGAGCGCGAACTCCAAACCCCGCATGCTGCAGTGCGTTTCGAACGTTTATCGCGCTGTTGCAATGCGGCGGGCATTTAACGTGGAAAGCTCGACAATGCGGCCTGCATTCGCACTTGACTTGACGAGTTCGCGCGGCGTGACGCCCAGCAAGCGGACCATCCAATGCGCCATGTGGCTCTGATGCGCGAAGCCCGTTTCCAACGCGATCTGACTCGCGCTGAGCTTGCCTTGCAGCAGTAGCGACCGTGCTCTTTCGACGCGCCGGTGCACCACGTACTGATGCACCGGCGTGCCGAGCGTCTCGCGAAACAGCACCTTGAAATGCGGCACGCTCAACTCCGCCAACGCGGCCAGTTCGCCGAGCGTGAGACGCTGATCGAGGTGCGCTTCGATGAAATCGATCACGCGCGTGGCCATGGTCGGCGCGAGCGTGCGGCGCTTGTTGTCGAGGCTGGGCGCACCGCCGATCAGGCGCACCACCATCGCCGTGCAAAGGCTTTCGGCGTACAGCGGATCGGAGGTTTCGTCGGCTTCGAGTTCGGCGTGGAGTGCCCACGCCAGATGCTGAAAACGCGGATCGCGCATCTGGAATTGCGGCCGAAGCTGCGCGTCGGCGGACTTCAGGGCCAACTGCTCGACGGTGCGCTGCGCGAATGCTTCGCCGATCCACACGCTGAAAATCGTGCAAGGGGATTCGTCGGTCCACTGCCCGTCGAGACCCGCGGGGATTACGTCGGCGTCGCCATGCGCCTGGATGCGCGAAGAACGGCGCTCGTTGCACACGCAACGCGCCCGCACCGGCGCGCCGACATGCACGCCCACCCGATGATGTTTGAACGCCGGCACCCGATGCAGCCCGGCCGACACATTGACCAGTTCCGCGCCGAAGCCCTGCCAGCCCAGCGACTGGCTGGAACGTAAGGCGATGCGGGAGCCGCTGTGCGTTAGCGGTATCGGTGTCACGGCGTTCATTGCGTGCCTCGTGGATGGCGGCCTGGGTGCGTGCATTGTGCGGGGTTTTTCGCGGCGGCGCTCGACACGATGCGATCCCGTTCGCGTGTTGCAGCGCCGCAATGCAGACCATCATCCGAATCTGCGCAATGCGATCCCTGTCTGCGCGTTTTTACGTCGCCGTCTCTCTAGGATGACGCCATGACAACCGATCCACACACCCTTGCACGGGACCAGGAGAGATCAACATGTTCGTGATTTTTGGAGCCGCCGGCCAGGTCGGCAAAGTCAGCGCGACGGTTTTGCGCGAAGCCGGTCACGCGGTGCGCGCGGTGGTCCGCGACCGCCAGCAAGGCGAGGAGCTCGCGCGGATCGGCTGCGAGATCGCGCTCGCCGATCTGCTCGATACGGCATCGGTGGCGAGGGCCATCGAAGGCGCGTACGCGGTGCAGATATTGTGTCCGGTGCCGCGCGCGCACGCCGATCCGGCCGCTGAAATGCGGCGCATGATCAACTCGAGCGTCGACGCGTTGGAGGCGAATCCGCCGCAACGGATTCTCGCGCTATCGGACTATGGCGCGGAACACGCGAGCGGCACGGGTATCTCGACGCTGTTCCACTACCTTGAAACGCAGCTAAAAACCGTCGATACGCAACTGACCTTCCTGCGCTCCGCCGAGCACATGCACAACTGGACGCGCATGCTGCCTTTGATGCTCGCGCGAGGTGTGCTGCCGAGCCTGCATCATCCGGTGAGCAAGCTGTATCCGACCGTCGCCGCGCAGGATGTGGGTGTGCTCGCCGCTGAACTGCTGCTCGACGACCGGGCGCTGAACGTGTCGCCGCGCGTGGTGAGTATCGAAAGCGAACAGCGCGTCAGCACGTTCGAGGTGGCGCGCACGGTCGGTGAATTGGCCGGCAGTCAGGTGATCGCGCGCGAAGTGCCGCGTGGCGAGTGGAACGCCATGCTGCAAGCGGCCGGTCTCGGCGAGCGATACGCGCGGCTGATCGTCGATCTGTACGACGCGCATAACGCGGGGCGTATCGACTTCGAAAAGGAGGTCAGCGAACGGTATTTCGGGGCGACGACGCTGGCGCAGGCGTTGGCGGGGATGTTGCCGGCGGTGGCGGCCGTGGCGGCCTCCCGCTAGACAGCGCGCATCACGAGAGACAGCATGCACACCTGCCCTTTGCTGCGCGCTTCGATGAAATCGCGCACGTCCGCGAAATACCGAACGCCGCTGAACCGCGCGCACGCGCAAACCAACGCGCACCGCTGGCTGGCGTTATCGGTCGGTCTGTTGGGATGGCTGGGATGGCACGCGCTGCGGGACGTGCTCAACGCCATTCCCGACAGCAACGACGACTTCGGCCTGTTCTGATCGCGCTGACGCGCGACGTCCTATCGCGCCGCGTGCGTACCGGTCGACGCAACGCCCGGCTCGCAGCAGAATCAGTCACGCAACAGATTGATGAAATCCACGCAAAAACGCCGGCCGCCGTGTGTCACCAACGGCGGCCGGCGCGCTTCAACCGCTTATTCGTTTTCGTCGAAGTAGTGGCCGAACTTGACCTGCTTGGTGCGGATATAACGCTCGTTTTCCTCGCGCATCGGAATGGCCAGCGCCACCCGCTCGCACACCGGAATACCGTGCTTCGACAGCGTGTCGAACTTCTCCGGATTGTTGCTCATCAGACGCACCGAGGTCACCTTCAGCGTGCGCAGAATGCCGGCCGCCGAATCGTATTCGCGCGAATCGTCCGGCAGGCCGAGATCGAGATTGGCCTCGACCGTATCGCGTCCCTGCTCCTGCAGCGCGTATGCGCGGATCTTGTTCGACAGCCCGATGCCGCGGCCTTCGTGACCGCGCAGATACAGCAGCACGCCACAGCCTTCGGCCGCGATATAGCGCAGCGCGAGGTCGAGTTGTTCGCCGCAGTCGCAACGGTAGGAGCCGAGCACGTCGCCGGTCAGGCATTCGGAATGCAGACGCGTCAACACGGACGACTGGTTGGCGACGTCGCCCATCACGAGCGCGAGATGTTCGGCGCCGCTTTCGCACACGCGAAACACGTACGAGGTGAACGTGCCGTAGCGCGTGGGGAGCGTGGCGGTGGCGTCGAGAATGACGCATTCGCCGTTGTTGAGTGCGCCGTCTGCTGCGGGCGACGGATCGTGAGACGTGAGCATGGCGTTAGACAGTGGTGCTGACATGAACCCGATCAACTGGGAGATTAGATATGAGACAGGAGTTTATCGCTAAACGGCATGCAGCACCGTATGGCCATGCGGATCGCACGGATGCGCGTTGGTGTGTTGGACCGCGCTTGAGCATAGAACGCCTGACGCGCCACAGGTATTCCCGGGTATCCCGCTAGCGCGCCACGCCTATACTGGAATGGCCTGTCCCTCACGACAGCACGCCACGCCGGCGTGCTGCACTGCGAAACGGAGCCGCTCCATGACAAGCGTTGCACAGCTTCTTAAAACTAAACCTGATAACACCGTCGTCTTTACGGTCGGGGCCGACGATTCCGTCTACGACGCCATCAAGCTAATGGCCGAAAAAGGGATTGGCGCACTGGTCGTGACGGACGGCGACAGCATCGCCGGCATCGTCACGGAGCGCGACTATGCGCGCAAGGTCGTGCTGATGGACCGTTCGTCGAAGGCCACGCCGGTGCGCGACATCATGAGCAAAGCGGTGCGCTTCGTGCGACCCGACCAGACCACGGACGACTGCATGGCGCTGATGACCGAGCGGCGCATGCGGCACTTGCCGGTGATCGAGAATGATCGCCTGATCGGCATGGTGTCGATCGGCGACCTGGTGAAGAACATCATCGCCGAACAGCAGTTCACCATTCAGCAACTCGAGTTCTATATTCACGGCGAGCGGCCCTGAAAAAAACCGCTGGCGTGTCCACCCGCTGCTAAACCGGAGCGCAAAAAAAGCCCAATCCTTCAAAAGGTTGGGCGAAGCTACCTTGCGGCAGCGGAGGTTCTTTGCACTCGGTTCGCGCGGCGCGTGACCTGATCGTCAGGTCGCGCGCGCGAATTCACGTCTACGTTTCTGCATCGTCGAAGTTTTAACACTTCGCGATGCCGTGTGCGCCGACGCTGACGGCGCACACGCTGCTAATCCTTCAACGGCTTCAACACTTCAACGGCTTTAATGCCAGACTGCGCTGCCCGATCAGTTACCGAAATACACCGACTTCGAGCCCGACATCGGCTGGACTACACCACCCGCTTGCGACGAACCGCTCGCCGCGCCACCGTAGCCGCTGGTGTCGGCAACCGGTTCCTGGGTCTGCGCGACCGCCGCCGGGTTCTGTGCGTCGACACGGCGCTCAGCGGCCTGAATGTCGGCCGGATAGGTCGGGTCGCTGCTGTTCGCCGGGTTGTAGCCGGCCTGTTCCAACTGGATCAACTGGTTGCGAACGTCGGCGCGGGTCACCGGTTGCTGGCTCGCTTGAGCGAACGCTGCGACGGGAGCGGCGAGAACGACTGCAATGGCGACTGCCTTGATGAGCGACTTCATGATCACTACCTCCAGATTTGGTTTTTTGGCTTCGCCTGTCACACGTTGTGAGAAGCGAGTGATCCCAGTCTAGACACCCGACCGTCTCGGGAAAACCCTTAATTCAGAGATACATAATTGTTGTTTTCGCAAGAATGCGCGATGAATCACCGGAAAGTCGGTGCCAAGTTTCGCTCTTACCGTAATAATTGTCGGGATCGTAACATTTTGTGTCTGACGTTTCGAAATGCGTCCGAACCGGCCATCTTGACCGGCGACCCACTCGCCTGACGGTCATTTTTTCGCCCGCTTCGGCTGAACGGCCTGCGTCGGCAACAGCAGTTTTCGCGGCCCGCTGACGAACGCGCTGCCGGGTTCGAAAAACCTCAACGGCTGATGCATTTCACGCGACAAGCCAATCCGCGTTGTCACGCCGATCGGCGTCTCGCCGCGCTCGATCGCACCGATCCACAAGTCGCGCCCACTGCACAGATCGCAGCCATTGAACGACGGCCCGATGTCGAGCGCGTTGGTGAGCCGCCCCGGCCCGCGCGCGAGGTCGCGCAGCGGCACGCCGGGCCGGCGCGCTTCGATCAGCGGCAGACCTTCGAGCGGCTCGATCGCGCGAAACAGAATCCCGGCGCCGATCTCTTCCGCTTCGGCGGACATGTTGAGCATGTACGACACGCCGTACGTGAGCCGCACATAGGCAAAGCCCGGCGCCAGAAACATCGGCAGGTTGTACGGACGGCGGCCCATAAACGCGTGGCTGGTCGAATCGCCGAGCGGATACGCTTCGGTTTCGACGATCCGTCCGCTGATGCGCCCTGCCGGCACATCGCGCACGAGATATTTGCCGATCATGAAGCGCGCCAGCTCGACCGTATCGAGCGGTAATTCGTCACGAAGCAATGGCACGATGGGCAGCAACGGTTTTCGCATGCAGTGGACCTTGTTTTCAATGCGCGTGGTAGTGGCTCCGGCACGGTTGCGCGATCAGCAATACGACGCCATCGGCCTGTTGCGATCGGCCGATTCGTTGTACCAGAACCTCATTTCCTGGCACCGTCTTATTCACCATGGCACTAATTGGAGTATCGTGTGTTTCCGGCCCGCGGCACAGCCTTCAACGGCTTGCGCGTGGCACGGTCGGCCTGAATCAGCAGGCAATTTGAAAGCCTTCGCACGACCCGCAGCACCGTTTCATTCAGTGTCGATCCCGATGTATCCGCAGGCGAAGCACAGATCCCCATCCGGGGATCGTCGTATCCATGACAACAGGAGAAAGTTGAATGAAAGCATTCACGGCAATCAAGATGGTCGGCGGCGCGCTGATCGTTCTGGCGTCCCTCAATGCGTATGCGCAAAGCAGCGACGCGATGGCTGCGGCCCCGATGGCTGCATCGTCGGCGCCGTCCGCCAAGCAAGCCAAGGCGGCGAACCGTGCGCTCGGCCGCAAGGTCCGCAGCGTACTGGCGAAGACCAAGGGCCTGAGCGTCAACAACATTACCGTGCGTGCGCGCGGCGGTGCAGTGACGCTCGCCGGTTCCGTGCCTGAGCAGCAGCAGGTCGACCTGGCCACGACGGCCGCGCAAGGCGTGGCTGGCGTGACGTCGGTCAAGAACGCACTGACGATCCGTCCGGTCGGCCAGTAAGCGTCGTCGAGCCGTCGCCGGCTCTACGCGGGCGCCAATGCGTTATCACAACGCATTGGCGCCCGTTTCCGTTTATGGGTCGTCGAGACTTCCGCGCGAGTATTCCGCCGACGCCGCGCCACGACCCCGCGATCAAGCACTGGCTGCAAAAACTATCCTTTATAATTTAATGCGTTAGAGCGCATTGTTGACACGATGCGTTAGCATTCGCGCTCGCTTCAAGCTCCAGACGGCGGCCGTTCGCCCCCGTCCCATACCAGCATCGAAAAGGAAGCCCGAATGACCACGCCCGCGACCGTTTTGCCCCGCTGGACTATTGCCGCGCCGCTCGTCGCGTGGATCGTGCTCGGGCTCGCCTACGCACTGCCGGGTAACGGGCTGCTGCTCGCGCTGGTCGGCGTCGCGCTGTGCGCCGCGGTGTTCACGGCGGTGCATCACGCGGAAGTGGTCGCGCATCGCGTCGGCGAACCGTTCGGCACGCTGGTGCTGGCGGTGGCCGTCACGGTAATCGAGGTCGCGCTGATCGTTTCGGTCATGCTCACCTCCGGCCCGGAAAAAGCCGGGCTCGCGCGCGACACGGTGTTTGCGGCGGTCATGATCGTCTGCAACGGCATTGTCGGCATTTGCCTGCTGGTGGGCGGCATCCGCCATCGCGAGCAGGATTTTCAGAGCCGCGGCGCATCGGCGGCGCTGGCCGTGCTGGCGTCGCTGTCGGTGCTGACGCTCGTCATGCCGAACTACACGACCACCAGCGTCGGCCCGATCCTGTCGCCTTCGCAACTGGCTTTTGCCGGCGTGTCGTCGCTGGTGCTGTATGGCGTGTTCGTGTTCGTGCAGACCGTGCGCCATCGCGATTACTTTCTCGCCGATGCGTCGGACGAAGATGCTCATGCCGCGCCGCCGAGCGTCGGCGTCGCGCTCGCGGCCGGCGGCTTGCTGCTGGTGTGCCTCGTCGCCGTCGTGCTGCTCGCGAAGATCCTGTCGCCGATCGTCGAAACCGCGGTAAAGAACGCGGGCGCGCCGGCGGCGGTGGTGGGTATCGTGATCGCGGCGCTGGTGCTGCTGCCCGAAGGGCTCGCCGCCGTGCGCGCGGCGCGCGCCGATCGCTTGCAGAACAGCATGAATCTCGCGCTCGGCTCGGCGCTGGCCAGTATCGGCTTGACGATTCCGACCGTCGCCGCGGTGTTTCTGTGGAACGGCCAGCCGCTCATGCTCGGCATCGACGGCAAGGAAACCGTGCTGCTGATCCTCACCTTGCTGGTCGGCACGCTCACGCTGAGCAGCGGGCGCACCACGATTCTGCAAGGCGCCGTGCATCTGTCGCTGTTCGCGGCGTATCTGTTTCTGTCGTTCGCGCCTTGAAGCCTTGACCTGACGCCTTGACCTGAATTATTCCTCCCAATGGGCCGCGATCCAGTCGCGGAACAGATTCAGCTTCGGCTGGTGCGCCACCGAGTCCGGATATACGAAGTAATAGCGCCAACCGGTCTTCAGCACGGTATCGAACGGCCGCACGAGGCGGCGCGCCGTGACGTCTTCGTCGATCAGCGCGAGGTCGCTGATCGCCACGCCGAATCCTTGTAGCGCGGCATTGGTCGCCATATCGAGCGTGTCGAAGCTCGGGCCGTGCTCGGCGTCGACCGCCGGCGCCTGCGTCGGGTCGCCTTCGCTGGCCTTGGCCAGCCACATCTTCCAGTCGCGATGATCGCGAGTGGGATGCAGCAGCGTGTGGCGCGCCAGGTCCGCGACCTGCGCGAGCGGCTTGTCCTTCAGCAGATCGGGCGCGCACACCGGCGTCAGACGCTCCTCGAACAACGGCACCGCCTGCACGCCCGCGCCCGGCGACGAGCCGTAGATAATCGCGGCGTCGAACGGCTCGCTCTGGAAATCGACGTCGTGCTGCCAGGTGGTGGTGATCTGCACATGCAGATCCGGGTATTCGGCCTGGAAGCGCATGATTTTCGGCAGCATCCAGCGCATTACGCAGGTCGGCACTTTCAGCGCGAGATCGGTGCGCTGCCGCGTGAGCCGCAACGAAATCTCTTCGATGCGCGCGAAGCTCTCCTTCACGGCGGGCAGCAGCATTTCGCCTTCGGCGGTCAGCGTCAGGCCTTTTGCGTGACGCTTGAAGAGCGGGAACTTGTAGTAATCCTCGAGCGCGATGATCTGCCGGCTGACCGCGCCTTGCGTGAGACACAGGTGGTCGGCGGCGCGCGTAAAGCTGCGATGGCGCGCGACGGTTTCGAAAATCTGCAGCGCGTTGAGTGGCGGAAGGCGGCGCATCGGAGTCGTCCGGGATCAGGAAAAGTCATTGTTTGGGCGAAGCGACGCGCATCGCCCAACTCGCTGTCAAGCCCACAGGATACGCGATCGGACAGGCCCACACGAGGGCTGAAGCGCCCCAGCCGCATGCGCCGAATTCATGCTTCCGCAAAAACGGCACGCTGAACGCGCCATTCCGCACCATGCCGGGGCAAGCCGCCAAAGCATCGCACCAGAACCGAGCTTTCCTCATACCTCCACGCGCCCCTCAAGCGTACCCGAACCGTGGACGTTAACCCGCATACGCCCCGCCCTCGGTGCTCTGGCCGAGCGCGACTAATTCGTCCCGTCCGCCGCGCCAACCCCAGCGCATGAGATTCCGTCATGCCCGTCATGCGCATATTTCGTTTGTTGAGGGATTTTGGCAAACCTAGAGTGCATCAACACGCCGCGCAACCGGGCGGTGCAGCGTCAGCGGTCACAGTAATTTTCATCAGGCAACAGGCGTTCAACACGGGAGACCGCCATGCAAGAGATCAAACGGGGTAGAAGGCAGGCCATCAAGGCGATCGGCGCGGCGCTGGCGGCATCCACCTTGCCGATGCCGTTCGTCAATCTGCGCGCGCAGGAACAGAACTTCAGCGGCAAGACCTTGCGCCTGCTGACCTGGTCGGACGACACCGGCGCCGCCGCGCTGCGCAACATCGCCCAAACCTTCACAACGAAGACCGGCTGCAAGGTGATCGCCGACCGCGCCGACGGCACTTCGGGCATGGTCGCGAAGCTGAAGGCCGCAGGCGATCGCCCTACTTACGACGTCATCACGCTGGCCGGCGTGGGCGCGTCGGGTCTCGGCGACGCCGGTCTGCTGATGAAACCCGACCTCGACAAGCTGCCCAATCTGAAGGACGTCGCGCCGCAGTACCGCACGGGCGCGAACGGTTTCGGCGTGGGCTATCTGCTGTGGTCGGACGGCTTGATCTACAACACGTCGACGGTCAAGAGCGCGCCCACCTCGTACGAAGCGCTGTGGGATCCCAAGTACGCCGGCCGCCTGTTCCTGCCGCCGCCCGAGTGGGCCGAAGCGGTCGACCTCGCGATCATCGCGGCGAAGATGAACGGCGGTTCGCAGCAGAACATCGAGCCGGGCTTCAAGAAGCTGATGGAACTGAAAGACCGCGTGATGACGCTCGGCGAGAACCCGAACCAGGTGGCCGATCTGTTCCGCACCGGCTCGCTCGACATCGGCGGGATTTATTCGCCGGCCTTTTTCCCCGACCAGATCCGCAAGCCCGAATACAAGATGGGCGTGACCTACGGCATGAAAGAAGGCTTCGCCACGCAACTCATGTTCACGGTGATCCCCAAAGCGCATCCGGCCGACAGCGACGTGATCCACGCCTTCATCAACCATTCGCTCGACGCGGGTGTGCAAGGCCGCATGGCCGCCGACGTGCTGAACGGCCCGGTCAATTCGAAAGCCGTGATTCCGGCCGAGAGCCGCGCGTTCGTGCCGAGCCCGAAGCAGATCGCCGA
The DNA here is from genome assembly GCF_013409255.1 of Paraburkholderia bryophila. NCBI lineage: Bacteria > Pseudomonadati > Pseudomonadota > Betaproteobacteria > Burkholderiales > Burkholderiaceae > Paraburkholderia > Paraburkholderia bryophila. The sequence continues at coordinate 3,148,955 of NZ_JACCAS010000002.1, read as the reverse complement.
GAAGGCCGTGTTGCATGACGACAAGGCGCTCGCCGTCGTGCAGCCGGCGTGGATCAAGCGTTACACCGAAATTTTCTCGGCATGACACCGATGCTCGCGCGCTTTTCGCGGCGTGCTGCGTCGACGGCGGCTTCTGGTGAAGCCGCCGTCGGCTCCCCCACACCGGACGCGCCCGCCGCCTCCGCGATGGAAAAAGCGCGCCCCTGGCTGCTGCTCGCGCCGATCCTGCTGTTTCTCGCGGTGCTCGGCGCGGCGGCGCTGGTGGTGCTGCGCATGAGCTTCGGCACGCAGGGCAACGAGTGGCGCGGCTTCACGCTGCAGAACTACGCCGACCTGCTCGACAGCTACTTCCTGAAGTCGTTGTGGCTCACGCTGAAGCTCGCGTTTCAAAGCATGATCTGCGCGGTGCTGCTCGCCATTCCGGTCGCGCTGGCCATGGCGCGCACCCAATCGCGGCTCGCGCGCCGCCTGCTGCTGGCTGGCGTGCTACTGCCGCTGCTCGTCAATCTGCTGCTGCAAGGCTATGGCTGGCTGATCATTCTCGGCCCGGCCGGTTTGCTCAATCACGCGCTGCTCGGCTGCGGGCTCATCCAGCGTCCGCTGATGTGGCTGTATCGCGAGAACGGCGTGTTGCTCGGCCTGATCCAGACCGCCTTTCCGCTCGCCGTACTGCCGCTGTCCAGCGCGATGCGCGCGGTATCCCGCTCGTATGAAGAAGCCGCGGCCACGCTCGGCGCGACGCGTTGGCAAACGCTGCGTCACGTGTTGTTGCCGCTGGCCATGCCCGGTCTGGTGTCGGGCGCGCTGCTGGTGTTCGCCTACAACGCCAGCGCGTTCGCCGTGCCGCTGCTGCTCGGCGGACGGCGCGTGCCGATGCTCGCCGTGCTGGTCCACGATCAGGTTGCGCCCTTGCTGAACTGGCCGGCGGCGTCTGCGTCGGGCGTCGTTCTGATGATCGCCACGTTAACGGTGATGGCGCTGTCGCAGCGCCTCGTGCGCCGGTCCCAGCGTCTCGCGGAGGAGCCCCACGCATGAGCACGCCCATTCGCCGCGCGGATCTTCAGCCCCGTCCGCCGCTTTTCCCGCGCTGGCCCGCCGCGACCATGCCGGGCCAACTCGGCAAGGCCGCCGCGTTGCTCGCCGCGATCGTGCTGTTTCTCGCCGCGCTGCCGATCCTCACGATGATCACGATGTCGTTCAGCGCCGCCGACACGCTCGAATTCCCACCGCACGCGTACGGCTTGCACTGGTATCGCGCGGCATGGCATAGCTTCGTGTCGCCGGATGCGAGCGACTCGCTCTCCATGGGCGCCGCGTTGAGCACGAGCCTGATCGTTGCGCTCTCAACCATGCTGATCGCCACGCTCGTCTCCGTGCCCGCCGCCTACGCGCTGAGCCGCTACCGTTTTCGCGGCAAGCCGGCGGTCGAACAACTGGTGGCGTTGCCGCTGGTCTATCCGCTGGTGATGCTCGGCTTGTCGCTGCTGCTGGTGTTCAACGTGCTGCCGGTCGAGCTCGGCGTGTTCCGCCTGATCATCGCGCACGTGATTCTGGCGCTGCCTTTCACTGTGAAGAATTGCGCGGCCTCGGTCGCCTCGATCGGCCCGGAGTTCGAGGAAGCCGCCTGCGTGATGGGCGCGAGCCCGCTGCGCGCACTGGTCGACGTGATCCTGCCGCTGATGCGCCCGGGCATTCTCGCCGGCATGCTGTTCGCGTTCATCGTCTCGTTCAACGAGTTCACGGTGACCTTCTTTCTGTACGGCATCGATACGATGACCTTGCCGGTGTGGCTGTATAGCCGCACGGTGTCATCGCTCGATCCGACCGTGTTCTGTTTCGCGGTGTTCATCGTCGCGATCGACTTCGCGCTGATCTGGCTGCTCGAAAAATTGGTCGGCGATGAAGGCGTGGCGCTTTGAGCGCCGCCTGTATCGCATTGGACCAGGCGAACCGTGACACCTCTTTGCTGGAGCATTCGATGACCCATCTCACCTTGCAGGCTGTGACCCGTCGCTTCGGCGCGGCGCAGGCCGTCGACAGCGTCGATCTGAGCGTGCCCGATGGCAAGCTGGTGTGCTTTCTCGGCCCGTCCGGCTGCGGCAAGACCACCTTGCTGCGGATGATCGCCGGTCTGGAAACGCCGACCTCGGGCAGCATTCATTTCGCCGGCCGCGACATCACGCGGCTGCCGGCGAATCAGCGCGATTTCGGCATGGTGTTCCAGTCGCTTGCGCTGTTTCCGCACATGACGGTCGCGCAGAACGTCGCCTATCCGCTGAAATTACGCAAGACCGCCAGGGATCAGCAGGCGCGCCGCGTCGCCGAATTGCTGGAGCTGATCCAGTTGCCGCACATGGCGAACCGGCCGGTCACGCAACTCTCCGGCGGCCAGCGCCAGCGCGTGGCGATTGCGCGCGCGATCGCGTCGCAACCGAAACTGCTGCTGCTCGACGAACCGCTGTCCGCGCTCGACGCCAAACTGCGCGAAGCAATGCAGGTGGAAATTCGCCTGCTGCAACAGCGCCTGGGCATCACGACGATCATGGTCACGCACGACCAGCGCGAAGCGATGACCATGGCCGACGAAATCGTCGTGATGGAGAAAGGCCGGATTGCGCAAGTCGGCAAACCACTGGATATTTATCGCGATCCGGTCAGCGAGTTCGTGGCGGATTTCATCGGGCTGGGCAATATCCTGCCGGTCACTTACGATGGCGCCGGCGGCGTGAATCTGCCCGGCGGCCGGCGCATCAGCGTGGCGCAAAACGCGCGCATGCCGGAGTCCGGCAGCGATATCCGTCTGCTGATCCGGCCGGAGGACGTGTGCGTCAAACCGGCTTCCGACACCGCGGGTCCGAACCGGCTGGCCGGCACGGTCACGTTTATCCGCGACGTCGGCGCGTCGCTCGAAGCGACGATCGATTGCAGCGGCTTCACGCTGACCGCCGCGACCACGCCGCGCGAAACGCCGGGCCTAACGCTCGGCATGCCGGTGCTCGCGGAATTGCCGTCGCACGCGTGCAAACTGATCGCCGCGCGCGCCCACTAAAACCTATTCCAATACCGATCCACTCGACAGAGGAAAGACCATGACCCAAGCTCAAGCCGCTCACTCCAGCACGCGCCGCGTGTTCGCGACGCTCGCCGCCGCGCTCGCCTTCACCGGCGTCGGCGCGCTGTGCGCGTTTTCGTCGGCCGCGCAGGCCGATGCGCTCGACAGCATCGCCAAATCGGGCACGGTACGCATCGGCGTGTTCGAGGATTACCCGCCGTTCGGCTCGATCGGTCCGGACATGAAGCCGATGGGCTACGACATCGACGTCGCCAATCTGATCGGCAAGGCGCTCAACGCCAAGGTCGAACTCGTGCAGGTGACGGGAGACAACCGTATGGCCTATCTCGCCGACCACAAGGCTGACATGCTGCTTTCAGTCGGCCAGACGCCGGAGCGCGACAAGGTGATCGACTTCTCGCAACCGTACGCGCCGTACTACCTCGCCGTGTTCGGTCCGAAGTCGCTGCCCGTGAAGAACGCCGCCGACCTCGCCGGCAAGTCGATTTCGGTGGCGCGCGGCACGCTGGAAGACCTGAGCGTGACCAAGATCGCCCCGCCCTCGGCCAACATCAAAAGATTCGACGATCCTAACGGCGCAATATCGGCGTTCCTTTCTGGTCAGGTACAGTTGATGGTAGTCGGCAACGACGTCGGCGCCACGATTCTCGCGCGTCATCCCGCGAACGATCCGGAGCAGAAATTCTCGCTGTTCAGCTCGCCGGATCACGTCGGTCTGAACAAGAACGAGCCGCGTCTGAAGCAGAAAGTCGACGACGTGATTGCCAAGGCCCGCAAGGACGGCACCATGAACGCGATTTCGCAGAAGTGGCTGCGCGCGCCGCTGCCGGCCGACCTCTAACATTTTTTTGCGCGACCTGTCCGAGGTATCCCTTCAGAGGATTGCCTCGGGGCCTGGAAACGCGGCGGAGTCTGACCTCACGATGAGCGCCACGCCATGACTTATGCGTTCGATTTCAGCGGCTTCGGCCTCTATGCGGGGATGCTCGTGCGCGGCGCCGCCGTCACGCTCGGGCTCACCGCCGTCTCCACCGTGCTCGGCGGCCTGGTCGGCATTGGCGGTGCGAGCATCGCGGTGGCCGGGCCGAAATGGGCGCGCTGGGTCGTGGCGAGTTATGTGGAGCTGATCCGCAATACACCGTTCATCGTGCAGTTGTTTTTCGTGTTCTTCGGCTTGCCGAGCCTCGGCATTCATATCGACGAAGTGCAGGCCGCGATTCTGGCCATGACCGTCAATCTCGGCGCCTACGCGATCGAGATCGTGCGCGCCGGTATCGATTCGATTCCGCGCGGCCAGGTGCAGGCGGCGCAAGCGCTCGGCCTGCAGGGTCGCCAGGTGTTCCGCTTCGTGGTGCTGCCGCAGGCAATCGCCAACGTGTTTCCCGCGCTGCTGAGCCAGGTGCTGATCGTCATGCTCGGCTCGGCGGTGGTGTCGCAGATCTCGGTGCCCGATCTCACCTACGCGGCCAACTTCATCCAGTCGCGTAACTTCCGTTCGTTCGAGAGCTACGTGATCATCACGATCACGTATCTGGTGTTGTCGATCGTCTTGCGGCAACTGCTCAACCGCTTCGGGCGCGGCCTGTTCGCGGGCCGGGCCGCCCGCGGCAACAGCCATGGCAGCGGCAACGCGCCGCGTAACTGGCGCGACCGCCTGATGTGGCGCGGCGCCCGCACTCTGCCCACGGAGCGTTGATCATGGTCGAATTCACGCTGTGGGACATCGCCCGTAATCTGTTGCTCGCCGCGCGCTGGACGGTGCTGCTGTCGTTGATCGCGTTCGTCGGCGGCGGCATCGTCGGGCTGATACTGCTCACCATGCGCGTGTCACCGATTGCCTGGCTGCGGCGCGTGGTGATCGTCTACGTCGAAGTGTTTCAGGGCACGCCGCTGCTGATGCAGCTATTCCTCGCGTTCTTCGGCTTGCCCCTGCTCGGTGTCGACGTCTCGCCGTGGGTCGCGGCGGCTGTCACGCTCACGCTCTATACGAGCGCGTATCTGGTCGACATCTGGCGCGGCTGCGTCGAAGCAGTGCCGCGCGGTCAGTGGGCCGCGGGCGCGAGTCTCGGCATGACGTTCAGCCAGCAATTGCGCTATATCGTCTGGCCGCAGGCGTTGAAAATCGCGGTGGCGCCGACGGTCGGTTTTCTCGTGCAGGTCGTGAAAAGCACCGCGCTGGCGTCGATCATCGGCTTCACCGAATTGACCAAGACCGGCTCGATGATCACCAACGCCGCGTTCCGCCCGTTTCCGATCTACGGCATGGTCGCAATGATTTACTTCGCGATGTGTTTTCCGTTGACGTGGTACGCGCGGGTGCTGGAGAAACGGCAGAAGGTGGGACAGCATCGGTGAGTTTTCTGGGGCTTCGTTGATGCTTCGTTGACGCAGCGGCTTCAATGCAAAAAGCGGTAACCGTGTGGCGAACACGGTTACCGCTTTTTTTTGCAGCCCAACTTTCGCAGCGTTGAGCGTTCAGCGTGAAGCCCGTATAACTATCGAGCCGCCTGCGTCGACTTCCGCAACTTCGCCACCTCGGCCGCGCTCACCGTCGGCGCGCCGTTGTTCCAGCCCGATCGCACGAAGCTCAGCACGTCGGCGATCTGCTGGTCGTTGAGCACCGGCGCGTACTTCGGCATCGGATACGGCGCGGGAATGCCGCCGATCACCAGATCTTCCGTGCCGTTCAGCGTCACGTTGATCAGCGACGACGGGTCCTTCTCGAGCACGTTCGGATTGCCCGCGAGCGGCGCCAGCATCGGCGCGAAGCCGCGTCCGTCGACGCCGTGACAGTGCATGCAATACGCGGTGTAGACGCGTGCGCCGGCGTCGTTCGCGGGACGGTTCAGCGATACCTTGGTGGCCTGCGGATCGTACGCGTACGGCGGCGCATTGCTGCCACCCGCCGGCGGCAACGACTTCAGATACGTCGTCATCGCGGCGATGTCGGTGTCGTTCAGGCCCTGCGTGCTGTTGTTGATCACGCTGGTCATCGAGCCGAACGCCGACGCATGGCGATTCGCACCGGTCTTCAGGAACGCCTGCAGATCCTGATCGTTCCAGCGCCCCAACCCGACGTTGTGCTCGCCGGTCAGATTCGCCGCGAACCAGCCGTCGAGCAGGCCACCGGTCAGGAACGCGCTGCCGCTTTCGTCGAGCGCCTTCTCCTGGAACGCGATGCCGCGCGGCGTGTGGCACGAACCGCAGTGGCCGAGGCCCTGAATCAGGTACGCGCCGCGATTCCACGCCATGTCTTTGCCCGGTTTGTCCTGATAGGCGCCCTTCTCCAGGAACACCATGTTCCAGAACTTCAACGGCCAGCGCATGTTCAACGGCCACTTGATGTCCGCTTCGCGATTCGCCTGCTGCACTGGCGCCACGCCGCCCATGAAATACGCGTACAGCGCTTTCATGTCGTCGTCGTTGACCTTCGCATACGACGGATACGGCATCGCCGGATACAGGTTGTGGCCGTCTTTCGCGACGCCTTCGCGCATTGCTCGCGCGAAGTCTTCCTCCGTATAGCCGCCAATGCCGGTCTTCGGATCGGGCGTGATGTTGGTGGTGTAGATCTGGCCCATCGGCGTGGTCATCGGCAGGCCGCCCGCGAACGGCTTGCCCTTCGGCGCGGTGTGGCAGGCCACGCAGTCGCCGACCTTCGCGAGATAGGCGCCGCGTTGCACCAGTGCGGGATCGGCGGGTTGTGCGGCGGCATAGGCCGAGCCTTGCGTGAGCGCCAGCAACGGCAACGCGACGCACAACGCCGCGCCGACACCCTTCAGTGTGTTTTTCATGATCGGGCTCCGGTTAGGCGGTTTGCAGTTGGCTGCCGACCGGCAAGTGCCGCAGGCGCTTGCCAGTGGCCGCATAGATCGCGTTGGTCAGCGCAGGCGCGAGCGCCGCCGTGCCAGGTTCGCCGATGCCGCCGGGCGCCTCCCCGCTCTTCACGATATGCACCTCGATAGGCGGCGTCTGGTCGATCCGCAGCATCCGGTAGTCGGTGAAATTGTTCTGCTCGACGCGGCCGTCCTTGATCGTGATCTCGCTGTACAGCGCCGCCGTGATCCCGAAGATGATGCCGCCCTGCACCTGCGCTTCGATCGTGTTCGGATTCACCACCATGCCGCAATCGACCGCGCACACCACCCGCTTGACCGCGACCTCGCCCTGATCCACCGCCACATCGACGACGATCGCGAAGAAGCTGCCGAACGCATGCATGACCGACACGCCGCGGCCCTGGCCCTTCGGCAACGCACTGCCCCAGCCCGCCGACTGCGTCGCGACGTTCAGCACGTTCAGCGCGCGCGGCGTCTTGCCCAGCAGATCCTGGCGATATTTGACCGGATCGACTTTGGCCTGCGCCGCGAGTTCGTCGATGAAACTCTCCACCACGAAGGTGCCGCGCGTCGGACCCACGCCGCGCCAGAACGCGGTGGGCACCGCGTGCGGTTCCTGGCGCACGTAATCGATCAGTTGATTCGGCAGGTCGTACGGCAGGTCGGCGGCCACTTCGACCGCGTCGGGATCGATGCCGTTCTTGAACGCGGGCGGTGCGAAGCGCGCGATCACCGACGAGCCGACAATCCGGTGCTGCCACGCGATCGGCTTGCCGTTCGCGTCGAGACCGGCGGAGATCTTGTCGTAGTAGTACGGCCGGTACATGTCGTGCTGAATGTCTTCTTCGCGCGTCCAGGTCACCTTCACCGGCGACGACACCTGTTTCGCTACCTTGACCGCCTGCGTGACCATGTCGAATTCGAGCCGCCGGCCGAAGCCGCCGCCGATCAGATGGTTATGCACGACGATCTTGTCGGCCGGCAAACCCGTGACCGCCACCGCGGCATCCACGACCCGCGTCGGCACTTGCGAGCCGAGCCAGACGTCGCAGCCGTCGGGGCGTACGTGCACGGTGCAGTTGATCGGCTCCATGGTGGCGTGCGCGAGAAACGGCTGCTGATACACCGCGTCGACGCGGGTCTTCGCATCCGAAAACCCTTTCCCGACGTCGCCGTCTTTCCGCGCCACCGCGCCGTTGCGTTCCGATGCAGTCGCGAGATCGCCGACGATCTGCTGCATCGAAATGGCCGCGCCCGCGCCTTCGTTCCATTTAATGTCGAGCGCCTGCACGCCGCGTTTGGCGGCCCACGTGTGGTCGCCGATCACCGCGACCGCGTTGTCGATCTTGACGATCTGGCGCACACCGGGAATCTTCTTCGCGTTGGTATCGTCGACGCTCGCGAGCGTGCCGCCGAACACCGGGCAGTTCGCGATCGCCGCGTAGACCATGCCGGGCACGCGTACGTCGAGCCCGAACAGGGCGGTGCCATCCACTTTTTCCGGCGAATCCAGACGCTTGGGCGACGTGCCGATCAGCTTGAAGTCTTTCGGGTTCTTCAGCGGCACGTTCTGCGGCGCGGGCAGTTTGGCCGCGGCGTCCGCCAATTGACCGTAACCGAGGCTGCGCTGGCTGGCCGCATGGATCACCTGGCCGGCCTGTGCGTGGCAGCTCGCCGGATCGACCTGCCATTGCTGCGCGGCCGCCTGGATCAGCACCACGCGCGCGGCGGCGCCGGCACGGCGCATCGGCTCCCACGCGTAGCGGATCGAGGTCGAACCGCCGGTCAACTGGCCGCCGAGCAGCGGGTCCATGAAGAGCTTTTCGTTGGGCGGCGCGTGATCGACCGTGACCGAATCGAGCGGCACTTCGAGCTCTTCGGCGATCAGCATGGGGATCGACGTGTAGACGCCCTGGCCCATCTCGACCTTGGGGATCACCAGCGTGACCTTGCCCGCCGTGTCGATCTGGATGAACGCGTTCGGTGCGAACACGCCGCTTTGCGGCGTCTCGACCCCATCGCCGCCAATCACCGATTTACCGGCCTTCTGATCCTGGCTGGCCGCCGGCAGGCTGAAGCCGAGCAGCAAACCGCCGCCGGCCGCCGCGCCCACCGTCACGCCGAATTTCAGAAACGTGCGGCGCGACACGCGCCCCGCCTTCGCACCGGACGGCTGTGCGCCGTTGCCTGCATCGAGCAATCCCTGGGACATGTCAGGCTCCCTTCGCGGCTTGCTTGATCGCCGCGCGGATGCGGTTATACGTCCCACAGCGGCAGATGTTGCCGGCCATGGCGGCATCGATATCCGCGTCGCTGGGGTTCGGGTTGCTCGTGAGCAGCGAAGCCGCCGACATGACCTGCCCCGACTGACAGTAGCCGCACTGCACCACGTCCAGTTGCCGCCAGGCCTGCTGCACTTTCTGGCCGGCGGGCGTGCTGCCGACCGCTTCGATGGTGGTGATCTTGCGGTCGCCGACCGCGGCGGCCGGCAAGACGCAAGAGCGCACCGCGACGCCGTCGAGATGCACGGTGCATGCGCCGCATTGCGCAATGCCGCAACCGAACTTGGTGCCGGTCAAACCGACGAGGTCGCGTAAGACCCACAACAGGGGCATGTCGGGTGGGGCGTCGACGGTATGCGTTTCGCCGTTGATATTCAGGGTTGTCATTGAGCGGCTCCGAGTGGGGTTTATTGTTGATGAGGCTGTTTAGACAGAGACGTCGAACCAAAACGGTGAGCCTTGCCGCGTTTATTCGATAAGCCGGACTAATACGCGCGGCGGCTCGCGTTCAGTTCAAACAGGCATTCGATGCAGGGCGCGAACGCGTCGGCGATGATCGGCAAATTGTAGTCGCGGATAAATAATTTCGCAGCGACCCCCACGCGCGCGTGGCCCGTTGAAATGCTTTAGCGGTCATGGGCCGCCGATTTTGCTAGCATGGTTCCGGTTTGGAACGATTGCATGTACCCGAATACCTGAATACCCGAATGCCGGATGCGATCCGGCCTGACACTCCGAAGGAGCAGCACGATGAACGACCAGCAATGCACTCAATTCCTCTCGGATATTCGCCGACCTCTGCTGTCTCTGCACAAAGCGATTCTCGACCACGAACGCGCGGCGTATGAAAAGGAATTCGGTCCGGTGACGCCGGCGGCGTTTCTGCAAGTGCTCATCAACGGCTCGGGGTTTCGCTGGCTCACGCCGCTCTCGACGGTGATCGCGAGCGTCGACGAAATCCTCGACGACAAGGAAGCCGACACCGCCGACCGGGTCGGCGCAGCCGAAGCGGTCACGGGACTTTTCTCGCCCGACGCGCCGAACAATATTTTTCTGCCGCGCTATCTGCCGTTGTTGCAGGCCGACCCGGCGATTCTGCATCACCATGGGCAGGTGGCGCAGTTGCTGCGTGGGGTGACGGAGAAGTGAGCGGTTGGCTGTGATGTTTTTTTAAGGCCGGCGTGAGTCGACGCGCGCCGGCTTGCTCGAATGCGCGATGCGCGCCGTCGGCTCCCGAATTTCCTCACCATTGAGAAGTGCGCTTTTTGATAGGCTGAGCGTGGTCGGATTGAGTACGACCATCGGCAGCTATCAGGAATTACCAGGCTTCCGGTATTCAGCAGATGCGAAAAGCCCTTATTTCAGGCCGATTTATGCGCGATTCGTAAGAGTGGGCGTCGCAGGCGTGTGTTGTTTGCGATTTGAATCGGCCGGCGACCCACTCAAAATCGAATTTGCCTGGCTTTGCTGAATAAACTCAAGGTGAGCTTTTTCGGGAACCGCACGCCTGCCGCTACGAAAACCCGATCAGCGCGCTTCGCGGTGCCCTGCTAAGGTAAGCGAACTCTCTTGCGACATTCACTGCCATGCAAAACTGGCCGCTCCCCGAAAGCTACTCGTTCCGCGATCAGACCGTGCGCTTCAACGTAACCGGCACGGGTCCGCCGCTGGTACTGATTCACGGCACGCCGTTTTCTTCGTATGTGTGGCATCGCATCGCGCCGCATCTCGCGCAAAACCACACGGTCTACTACTACGACCTGCTCGGTTACGGCCAATCCGAACAACGCGAGGCGCAAGACGTCTCGCTCGGCATCCAGAACGTGCTGCTGGCGGCCTTGCTCGCGCATTGGCAGTTGGAGAAGCCGGACGTGGTCGCGCATGATTTCGGCGGTGCGACTTCGTTGCGCGCGCATCTGATCGATGGTTGCGAGTACCGCAGCCTCACGCTGATCGATCCGGTTGCGGTGGCGCCGTGGGGGTCGCCCTTCGTGCGCCACGTGCGCGAGCACGGCGACGCGTTTGCCGGGCTGCCGCCTTACATCCACGAAGCGGTGGTGACAGCGTATCTACGCGGCGCGATTGCGCGTGAGATGCCGGACGGCGAACTCGCGCCTTATGTGACGCCGTGGCTCGGCGCGACGGGACAGGCTGCGTTCTACCGGCAGATCGCGCAGATGGATCAGCGCTATACCGACGAGGTCGAAGCGCGCTATGCACAACTGCGCTGCCCGGTGCAGATTCTGTGGGGCGAAGAGGATCAGTGGATTCCGCTGGCGCGCGGCCGTCAACTGGCTGCGGCGATGCCGAACGCACGCTTTCAGGCGGTGCCGAACGCCGGCCACCTGATGCAGGAAGACGCGCCGGAAGCGATCGTCGCTGCGGCGCTGCGCTGGGTCGCTTGAGGGCGCGGGTTTAACCGCGCCCTTGCACCGCCAAAGTTGAATGCAGTTGAGCGGTGCGCGGGTTCGCGTAAAGACGCGGGCTTAGCCGCGCCCTTGCGGCAGATAAGGCATCGGATCGATCGGCTTGCCGTCGCGCCGCAACTCGAAACCCACGGAGACGCGCGAGTTGTTTTCGTCGCCCATCTCGGCGATCTGCTGCCCCTGGCGGACGATGTCGCCGGTCTTGACCAGCAGCTTGCGGTTATGCGAGTAAGCGGTCAGAAAGTCCTTGTTGTGCTGGACGATGATCAGACTGCCGTAGCTATTCAGGCCGGTGCCAGCGTACATCACTTTGCCGTCGGCGGCGGCACGCACCGGATCGCCCGGCTTACCGCCGATTTCAATGCCGCGCGTCTCGCCCGCCTGGAATCCTTCGACGACGCGCCCGCCCGCCGGCCATGCCAGCGCCACGCCGTTCGCGTGCCGCGCGGTTTGCTGCGCGACTTCGCGTGCCTCGGCGGCGCTCGGCGCGGCTGAGGCCGCTTGTGCGGCGGTGGCCGGGCTCGCCTGGCTTGCCTGAGTGGCTTGGGTTGCCGATGCGGCTGCCGCAACCGAAGCACTCGCCGTAGCCGAATTCGTCGAAGCGCCCGCCTGCTGCGCCACCGGTGTAGCAGGCGCCGAAGCCGCTGCCGTCTTGGCCGAAGCAGCCGCCGCCGCGTTAGCCGCATTCACGGCCCGCACGGTTTCCGGCGAAGCCACATGCAGCACCTGCCCCAGCTTCAAACGCGACCTGGTTTTCAAACCGTTCCAGGCTTGCAACTGCCTGACGCTGCAATGATGATGCTGCGCAATACGCGCCAGCGTATCGCCCCGCTTGACGCGATAAACCAGCGGTGGCGATTTCTTCAGCGGCGCGCCCGCATCGGCGCCAATCTTCAGCTGGGCGCCGCTCGCCGCCGTTGCGGCCGACGCATTTGCCGCCGGCGCCACGGAAGCCGCCGTCGTATCCGGCGCCGCGCCGGTCTGCGCGCCCTGCTGCCCGACGTTCGCACAACCGCTGACGGCCAGCGCGACCCACACGCCGGCCAGACTGGCCTTGATTGTTCTGTCGAAACGCTTTTCCACCATGTCCGACTCCTGCCTTTTTTATGGCGGACCGGATGCACGCCTCGTCGCGTGCGATGCGCGCGTTCCTACGCCGCGCGGCCTATCTTCGCGACACGGCGAGGCCGCCTCGCGCGACGCCCATCCCATGTCCTGCCGAACAACCCAACCCTTTGTCATCGCCCGATGTCCGGAAGTCCATACGACGTGGACTCACCCAAAACAGCCGATCTTCTGCGAAAAGGGCCAGATTGCCGATTAAAATTCCAGCGGAATTGTAAAGTGCGTTTTGCAGAAAACGCCCCGCTCCACACAATCTGATACAAACCTTACCCGCGGTATCGAGGACATCGTTGCGCGTGCAACGGAAACGGCAACACCTCGGCAATCAGTCGGTAACTTTTGCTTTAACGGCAAAGCGCCGCGAAAACTTGAATCGTTTTCACTGCGCAAAAGACGTAACAGGAACGGGGAACGGGCAAAGATGAGCGTGCCGGCAGGCGAACGGCGCGATGTCCGTCCGCGCGTCGAGGAAGACCGGGCTTAGCTGTAGTACTGCCCGTCGTAGCGCACGTAGCCGACCGGATGATGCGTGAAATGCAATACCGGCAGCACGGGGTTGTTGTTGTCGGCGGTGGGATACGCGGTGGAATCGGGAATATATTCCCCTTGCGCCTCGATCGGCTGACCGGCCTGCAAGCCGGGGATCTCGTGCGCCAGACCTTCGTCGTCGCCGAAACGCACGGCGACGAACACTTCGGTGCCCACCAGATTCTCCGTGCCGCCTTCGAACTTCAGCACCTTGTCGATCTTGATCACGAATTGCTGATGATTCGCGCCGTGGTGATTGTCCGGGCTGGGGAATACCTTGCTGATCGTGCCTTGCACACAGGCGAGCGGCGCGCCGAGTGAATGAACGTAGCTGTGGTGCGGAAGAATCTCTGTCGCGCGATTGCTCACATTGCTCATGAAGTCTCCGTGGAAGAAACCAGACTGATCGATGGCGAACCGTAAGGCGCGCCGCCAGCCGGCGACGCGATACGGTTTGAGCAGGTCGGCGCGGTCGAGTTCACCGCGCCATTACTTCATCGCAACGCTTTTACGGTATCTGCCGTGACGTCGGCCGGTTGGCCGCCCCACGTCGCGCGCAGATAGTTCGCGAGCTGCGCGAGTTCTTCGTCGCTGAGTTGCGTGGCGAAACCCGGCATTTCCTGCATCCGTTCGAGGCCCGGGAAATCCTGCGCGCCGAGACCGTCGAGCATCGCCACGATCAGGTTGTGCGCATCGCTCTGACGCAGCGTCGAGTTGGCGTGCATCGGCACCGCGACGTGCGGCTTGCCTTCGCCGTTGATGCCATGACAACCGGCACACACGGCGAGATACACGTTGCGTCCGGCTTCGAGCTGAGCGGCATCGGCCGAACCTGACTGCAAGGACTGCAACTGTTGCGGCGCGGGCGGCTGATCGCCGAGCAAGTAGGTGGACATGGCGCGCAGATCGTCGTGCGTCATGTACTGGCTGCTCAGATGCACGACCGGGAACATCTCGCCGAACGCCGAGCCTTGCGGCGCGATGCCGGTGGCGAAGAACGTCTGCAGGTCGGCGGCGGTCCAGCCACGCGCCGCCAGACCGTGCGGCGTGATGTCCGGCGCCGCGATCCGGCCGAGCGCCGCACCCGCCAGCGGCTTCGCGCCGTCGAGCTGGCCGAACTTGCCGCGCGGCGTGTGGCACTCGGCGCAATGGCCGAGCGCGCTCGCCAGATAACGTCCGCGATACCAGTCCGCCGTGCCGGTGGCGGCAGCGCCCTTGGCCGACGCCTGGTTCGACGCATCCGGCAACGCGTCCTTCAGGAACACCCAGTCCCAGAAGCGCACGCCGAAACGCAGGTTGAACGGGAACGACAGTTCGGGTTCGTGGTTCGGCACGGCGGCCGGTTTCTGCGCCATCAGATACGCGTAGATCGCATCGCTATCCGCGCGCGACAACTGACGGTACGACGTGTACGGCATCGCCGGATACAACTGTTTGGTCGGCGTGACGCCGTCGTGCAGCGCCTTGTAAAGATCGTCGGCGCTCCAGCTGCCGATGCCGTGCGCTTTGTCCGGCGTGATGTTGGTGCCGTAGAAAGTGCCGAACGGCGAAGCCAGTTTCACGCCGCCGGCGAACGGCGCGCCGTCCGAGGTAGTGTGGCAGGCGGCGCAATCGGCGGCTTTCACGAGATAGCGGCCGCGCGCGAGCGGATCGGCGGCGGTGGACTGCGGCCCCAACGCGGCGGCGGTCATCGCGGCGGAATCGTCGTGCTTGCCGCACGCGCTCAACGCGAGCGTCGCGCCGAGCAAAAGCAGCGCGCGGCGCAGAGTGATCGGGCGGCGCATCATGCGGCTTCCTTGACGAGGCCAGGCGTCGTCAGCACGACTTCCTTGACGGCTTCGTAGTAGCGCACGTAACCCGTGCAGCGGCAGATGTGGTCGTTCAGCGCTTCGGTGATGGTCGCTTCGACCTTGTCTTTGGCAACCGGTTGACGCTGCAGACGTTCGATCAACACCGTGGCCGCGTTGACGAAACCCGGCGTGCAGTAGCCGCACTGAAAGCTGAAGTGCTCGAGAAACTTCTGCTGGATCGGCGACACGCCGATCACCTCGCCCGCGTCGTTGCGCTTCGCGTGGCCTTCGATCGTGCGAATGGTTTTGCCGTGGAAGAAATTCGCACCGGTGATGCAGGTGCGCACTTCTTCGCTGGTGCCGTCCGGTTTGTCGACGATCACCACGCACGCGTGGCAGACGCCCTGGCCACAGCCGAGACGCGACCCGGTCAGATGCAGATACTCGTGCAGGTAGTCGATCATCATGAGTCCGGCGGGCACGTCGGTCGGACCGACGATCTCACCGTTGACCTTGATCGACAGCGGCAGCGTGCGGAAATGCGTCAACGGACGCTCGACCGCAGCGGCGGCGGGCGCGCTGGCGGCAGCGCCGGCGGATGCGGACGCAGCAGCGACCGGAGCCGCTGACGCAGCGGCCGGCGCACTGGCGACAACACCAGAAGCCACCGCCGCACCACCCGTCTGGCTCGCGGCGTTCGTCAAATCTTGCTTGGGGGCCGTCATGCGAGCACCTCCTGAATACGTTGCGGGGTAACCGGCAGATCGGTAAACCGATGCCCGATCGCATGCGCGATCCCATTCACGATCGCGCCGACCACCGGAATCATCACCACTTCGGCAATGCCCTTCGGCGGATCGGTCTCGGTGAGCGGCGGCAACACTTCGCCGGTCTGGGTCCAGACGGCGACGTCCGTCGCGCGCGGCAAGTGGTAACGGTTGAAGTTCCACGTGCCGTTGCCCGGACCGTCTTCGTACAGCGGCAGATACTCGTGCAGCGCGTGGCCGATGCCCATCGCCAGACCGCCTTGCAACTGGCCCGACACGAGTTGCGGCGAGATCTGATTGCCGCACTCCATGATCGAGTGATGCGCGAGCAGGTCCACCTTGCCGCTCGCTTCATGCACCGACAGTTCGACCAGCGTGCCGACCGCGCTGTAGTACGTCACGGCCGCGTTGTTGCGCTGAACCGGCGGAATGAACACGCGCTGACGATCCAGCACGCGATACCGATTCGCCGTGGTCTGCAGTTTCTTGCGCTCGTCCGGGGCGTTGTCGCCGTAGCGCAGCGCGAGGCCATCGAGCGGCAAGCGCTCGATGGCGCCGTCGATCTCGAAGTCCGCTTCGGTCCATTGCCAGCGATTGAACACGTGCACGGTCGCGCCGGTCACGAGACCGAGTTCGTGCGCTTTCTTAGCGAGCTGTTCGAACGGCAACGCCTCGAGCCCCGCCGCCGACAGCTTGCCGTCGACCCAGCGCGCGTCTTCGATCCGCACCACCAGCGGCGCGGCCTGACCGCCGCCCCCGCCTTGACGCCAGATCGCCATCGCCGCCGGCCACAGACCGTGCGCGAACACGACTCGCGCCGCTTCGCGCGTGCTGTGCGTGAAATAGAACGCGGAGTTGGTCGCGCTCGACGGCGACGCATAACCCGGCGACCACCGCGGATTCGCCGCGAGCTTGTCCTGATCGGACTGCGACATCATGTACGGATCGCCGCTCGTAACGACCGGCAGATCCGGCCAGTCGGTGATCGCGACATGGACGTCGGTGGCCGGCTTGCCGAGCCATTTCGCGACCGCGACGGCCTGCGAGGTCGATACGCCGGTGCCGATTTCGGCGGCCGTGTGCTGCAAACTGATCTTGCCGTCGGCGCTAAATTCGACCTTCGCGAACGAAGTCTCCGCGCCGGTGCCGAAGTCCTTCTGCACGCACGCGAAACCCACGCCGTAACGCTTGCCCGGATGCGCGGCTTCGAACTCGGCCTTGCGCTTCGCGCGATTCACCCACAGCGGATGCACCTTGGCCTTGTTCAACACATCGTCCACACGAATCGCGCCGGCCGGCACCGCACCTTGCGTGTTCTTCATGCCGGAGCGCAACGCGTTCTTCAGGCGGAAATCGATCGGATCGAGCTTCAGTTGCGCGGCGATTTCGTCGACCATCATTTCGGTCGCGGCCATGCTCTGCAGCGTACCGTAGCCACGCGCGGAACCGGCGTCGATCGCGCGCGACGCAATCGCCACCGCCGACAGATCGTTGCTCGGGAAGTAATAGATCGACTGCGCGGCGGTCGCGCCCACCATTGCCACGGAAGGCGAAAAGTTGCAGCGCCCGCCGCCGTCCGCTTCCATCTCCGCCTTGAACGATTGCAGCAGACCGGTCTTTTTATCGACGGCGATGCGGTAGTTCATCTTGAACGCGTGGCGCTTCAACGAGGTCTGGAACTGCTCGTAGCGGTCGTTGGCGAGACGCACGGGGCGGCCGTCCGCATACATCGCGCAGACGAGACCGTAGAACGGCACGTTGAAGTGATCCTTCGAGCCGTAACCGACCGTGTAGCACGGGTGAATGAACAGATTCTTCACCGGGAACGCGCACTTCGCGACCATGCCGGCCGCGCTATCGACCACTTCGGACGGCGCCTGGGTCGGCACCACCATGTGCAGCGATTGCGTCGCGGCGTCGTACCAGCAGTTCGCGTTGTCGGGCTCGAGCGCGGCGGTATCGATCGACTGCGTGTTGTACTCGCGCTCTATCACCAGCCAGTCCGCCGACGGGTGATCGAGGTTCTGCTGGATTTGCGCGGCGTGGAACATGCCCTGCTCGTCCAGCTTGCCGTGCTCGACGCCGTCGGGCCACACCGGCTTGTGCTTGCGCATCATGCTCGGAAACACCGGCGCGTCTTTGAGGCTGGAGAAGACATCGTCGTCGTACGGCGTCTTGCCGCCGACCCGCACGAAGCGGAACGTGCCCCACGGATCGCGTTCGAGCGGCCCCGTCTGCGCGCCGTAGCGGATGATCTGATCCTGGAACTTCAGCGTGTTCTTCGCGAAGCGGAAACGCGCGAAGTCGTGATAGATCAGGATCGCGACCGCCTGGCCGAGGTACGCGGGCGTCTTGCCCGGCGGCAGCAGCATGTCGTCGCCGTAGAAGGCCGGGAAGATCAGGCCGTCGCGCGTCAGATCGGCCGCCGTCACCACCCGGTCGGGTTGCAGATCGGCGCCCAGCAGCGACAGGTCGAAACCTTCGTAGCTACGGTCGGCCTGCGTGGTGCGCAGAATGAAAGCGTGCGACTGCTGCTGCGGCCAGTGAGGCATGTCGGTGGCGCGAATGTCGCGTGCGAACACTTTCGCACCGGTCACCTTGGCGACACCGTCGATACGGAATTTCGCCTGACCGTTGGCCGCGTCCCACTGCATCGGCGTCAGAATTTTCTCTTCGAACAATGCAGCGAATGCGCGGCTGCCCATCGGCGCGAGATACACCGACACACCCGCCACGACGCTGGCCTTCAGAAAACTACGACGCGAAAGGTCGAGTTTCCCCATGGACTTCTCCTTAAGTGAACACGGCGGCAACCCGTCGGCGGAACACGCGCGCTTCCCCTGCTTCCCCGCTGCCGCAGGCGCGACGACGCGCGAGCTGACACGCACGCAGGCGCTCGCGTGCGGGACGGCAGTGGAACCACGAAGGAGGTGTTCGAACCACAGGCGCTCATGCGCGCCCGTGCGTACCGGCGATCTGCGACGACCCATGTTCCGGTTGCGCCGCATTCGATCTGATTGACCTTTGAACTACCGTGAGTTGCCTTTTTGTCTGCCCAGCGAAGGGCAAAGGCCGCGATTATCGCGCTGATTCGTGGCAGGGTGCGTCAAATTTTGTCCGCTATCTCGAAAATAACGGATTCAGCATGGGATGCCTTCGAAAAGCGCTGGAACCGCGATGAATTACGCTCGCACGATCGTGATACCAAGCGCCTCGAATGGCGCGGTGAGCGCCTCGGCCGTGCCGCGTTCCACGACGATCGCACTGGCCGCCGTCACGTCCGCGATCTTGTACGCCGACGCCGCATGCAGCTTCTCCGCCGACGCCAACACCACCGTCTCCGCCGCATGCTCAGCGAACGCGCGCTTCACGTAGGCCTCCTCGCGATCGCCGGTGCTCAGACCCGCTTGCGGATGCACGCCGGTCGCGCCCATGAAAAACAGATCGGCGCGAATATGGCTGAGCGTTTCGATGGCGGCCGCGCCCACATTGACCATCGAATGCCGGAACAAACGGCCGCCGATCATCACGACCTCAAGTTGCGCGTGCTCGGCGAGTTCAACCGCGATACTCGGGCTATGCGTGACGATCGTGGCCCGCAAGTCGCGCGGCAGATGACGCGCCAGTTGCACGGCCGTCGTGCCGCCGTCGACGAACACGATCTGGCCCGGCGCGATCATGCCCGCGGCGGCGCGGCCGATCGCCGCTTTCGACACCGACTCGATCCGCTCGCGCCCGGCGAAATCCACCGCCGCCGGCGAGGCCGGCAACGCGCCGCCATGCACGCGCTGAAGCTGGCCTTCAGCGGCGAGCTCGCGCAGATCGCGGCGGATCGTGTCTTCGGACACGTCGAATTCGACACTCAGCGTCTTGGCGATCACCTGCCCGTTGCGCTTCAACGCCTCGAGGATCAGTTGTTTTCTTTGCGAAGTCAGCACGGTGAGAGTCTCGTCGGTGTCAGGGGCATTTCAACGCGATTGCACGAAATCACTTGTTTTTGCACGAAACTGCACGATACCATGATTCGCATGCGGTGCCGACCGCTTTGTCCTTTGTCCATGCAAACAGGAAGCATGAAAACAGGAAGCGAGCCATGAACCAAACCGCCGGACGGGTCCGTATCGTCGACGTCGAAGTGCTGTCGGACGACTGGTACGTGCTGAAGAAAACCACCTTCGACTATCAACGCGCCGACGGTAGCTGGCAGCGCCAAAGCCGCGAAACCTACGACCGCGGCAACGGCGCCACCCTGCTGCTGTACGATCCGCGCCGCCGCACGGTGGTGCTGACGCGGCAATTCCGACTGCCGGCGTTCGTCAACGGTCATCACGGCATGTTGATCGAGGCGCCGGCCGGGCTGCTGGAAGCCGCGTCGCCCGAAGAACGGATTCGCGCGGAGGTGGAAGAGGAAACCGGCTACCGCGTGCACGACGTGCGCAAGGTGTTCGAAGCGTTCATGAGCCCCGGCTCGGTCACGGAGAAGCTGCACTTTTTCGTCGCCGAATACGACGCGGTGGCGAAGGTCGGCGCAGGCGGCGGCATCGCGGATGAAGGCGAAGATATCGAGGTGCTGGAGTTGCCGGTGGACGACGCACTCGCGATGATCGAGCGCGGCGAGATCGTCGACGGCAAGACGATCATGCTGCTGCAGTACGCGAAACTGAATCTGTTGGGCGAGTAGGCGGCCATTTCTGCGGCGGTCGTTTCCGACTTATCGCGTGAGGCGTTGGGAAACGGACGCTAGGTAGCAGCAGCCAAAGAAAATATTCTGACGGGTCGTTTCGAAACGACTCGCCTCGCGCTGGATTGCAACGCGTCGCGGGTCGATTAAATCGAACACCCTTCCCGTCCGTCTATTTTTTACGTTCGTCACGTTTATCCTGGTGGCGAACGCGTTGAGGTTGCAGTGGATTCTCTTCAATCGGCAAACCGGTTCATCAACGGTTTTTTCTTCGGCGCGTTGATCGCTGCCGTCGTCATGGTGCTGCTATGCAATGCCGGCGAGCTTTCGCCGTTCACGGCCCAGTTGCACGCATTTGGGCAGGTCGTCGTGACGGTGCTGATCGCCGTCGTAATCGTCGGCGCGAAACCACTGGCGTATAAAACCGTGTGGCGCGAGCGCCGCTGCAGCTTCGTCCTCGACGAGGATTTAAGCGCGACGCTGCGCGGCCGAAGCTTCGGCATTCCGGTCGGCGTGGTAGTCGGGATTCTGTTTCAGCATTACGTGATGAACTGAGCCGTTCACGCAATCGCCACCTGCGTTCGCCTAGAACTTATGCCGTATCGCCGCGCGCACTACGACCTGCTTCGACGTCGACGAAGGCGACTGGGTGCCGGGCGTGAACGCATCGTCCAGAATCGTGTAGGTCGAGTCGCCCGTCACCTGCTGATACTCGCCCTGAATGTAGACGTCGGTGCGTTTGGACAGGTTGTAATCCGCCATCAAACCAAACGAGTGAATGCGCGGCTTCACGCCGCCATTCGACGCGTCGTAGCTTTCCATCGTGTAGACATATTGCGCGCCGACGAACAGCATCGGCGACACCTGATATTTGCCGTTCACCTCGAAGTTCTGATACTTCAGCGAGTTCAGCAAAATACCCGGCGGCACGAGCGGCGTGATGCCGAGATAACCGTTGCCGGTCGGATCCAGATAATTCGAGTTGGTATAAACGAAGCCGGCCGTCGCCGGACCGAACGTGTACGTGATGCCGCCGCCGAACACGCGCATGCGCCCGGCGATGAAGCTGGCGTCGTTCGCGGTGATCGCGCCGTTCGCGCCATTGCCCGGATTGTCGGCCTGCAGATAAGCGGCGGCGACCAGCAGGCCGCCATACGTATATTGGCCGCCGAAACTGTACGCGCGGTTATTGGCGAAGTTGGTGTCGTTGCTGAAGCTGTAGACGCCGCCGAACTGGAAGCCGGAGATCGACGGGCTGGTGAACTTGACCGAGTTGTCGAGACGAAACGAGTTGTCGGTGTTGTCGTTGTCGTACGGGTGCGAGAACAGTTCGCCGGCCCAATTGCCGTTGGCCGTGGTCTGCGCCAGGTAGTCGACCACCGAATCGTACTGGCGCCCGAACGTCAAGCTGCCGAAAGTATCCGAACTGATACCCACGAAGGCCTGGCGGCCGAACATCCGGCCGCCCTGATTGAGGCGTCCGGAGCTGACGTCGAAGCCGTTTTCGAGCTGGAAGATCGCCTTCAGGCCGCCGCCCAGTTCCTCGGCGCCTTTCAGGCCCCAGCGGCTGCCTTGCGCGTCGCCGCTCGCCAGTTCGTAGACGTGGCCGCGGCCGACATTATTGGTGTAGTTGATGCCCTCATCGAGTACGCCGTACAGCGTCACACTGGTCTGCGCGGAGGCAGACTGGGCAAAAGCGGCGGACAAAGCGGTGGAGACAGCCAGCGCGAACACTTGCTTGTTCATGATGATCTCCCTGCACTCGAGTAATCGGACAACTCGATCCAACCGCTTTGTTCTTGACGCTTTGTCAGGGCTTTCAACGGCCCCCGTGCGCCTTCAGGAAATCCTCACACGCCGTTAGCTGCACGTCCATCGGGTGTCACGTCGATATCTCAAATTGTTGCGAAATCTCCACTTCGTGCAAGCGCCCCTTTTATCGCGGCGCTCATTCAGGTAAACGGCAGCGCGCCGCCCTGACTGAAGTACAGGCCGGTTTTGGGCTGCTTTTCGCGCTCGGCGCGCTACCCGACTCGCCCAAGCTCTGTCACGGAAAGAAATATAATCGTAAGCTTTCGCGGCGCTGCAGCGGAACTCAGCGTCGTCACACGGGTCATTTTTACTGCCCTCTGCAATCGAGCCTGCCCCAGGCCGCCCGATTGAAAACGGCGACGCCGAGCGCGTAGATCATTCATCCGCCGCAGCTCGCCCCCATTTCCAAAGTCACTTGAGACGTTTGCCGCGCTGAAGCAGCGCGCCGTCCCACGAGGCTGCTTTTGGCGTCACACCATGCAAGCATCGCAATCCCGTCTGATCGAGCTCGACTTTTTCCGCGGACTGGTCCTTCTGATCATCGTCGTCGACCATATTGGCGGCAGCATTCTGTCGCGCGTCACGCTGCACGCTTACGCGCTGTGCGATGCCGCCGAAGTCTTCGTGTTCCTGGGCGGCTTCGCCACCGCCACGGCCTACGCGGCGCTGGCCGAACGGCGCAATGAGACGATCGCGCGCGGCCGCTTCCTGCGGCGTTCGCTGGAAATCTACCGGGCGTTCCTGGTCACTGCCGCGCTGATGCTGCTAGTCAGCGCGGTGCTGACGGCGTTCAGCATCGACGGGCCGAATCTCGCCACCACCGACCTGGACGATCTGATGGACGCCCCCGTCGCCGCGTTGCGCGACATCCTGCTGTTCCGCCGCCAGCCGTATCTCGCCTCCGTGCTGCCGATGTACGCGTTCTTCGCCGCACTGGTGCCGATGATCCTGCCGCTCGCGCGCAGCAAGCCGTGGTGGTTGCTGGCCGGCAGCGTCGCGCTGTGGGCAGGCGCCCCGGCGATCACCGCGTATTTGCCCGCCGCGCCGGACATGCAGTGGGACTTCAACCCGTTCGCGTGGCAATTGCTGTTCGTGCTCGGCGTGCTGGCCCGTTGCCAGCCGGTGTATCAGCGCATCAGTGCGCACCGGTTCGGCTGGCTGGTCAGCGTGCTGGCGTTCGCCGCGGTGGCGGCCGGGGCTTACTACAAACTGTTTATCGAGCGCGAGCCGCTCGATGCGAGTTTCAAACAGAACCTGTCCTATCTGCGCGCGGTCAATTTTCTTGCGATTGCATGGCTCGTCGCGAATCTGATTCAGCTTGGCTGGGCCAGGAAACTCGCGCAATGGCTGCCGTGGGTCGGCGTGATCGGCCGCAAGGGGCTGCTGTGCTTTATCGCCGGCGCGGTGATTTCGCTCGTGGTCGATTCGGTGCTGTATGCGGCCACGGACGGTTACCTCAACTACCCGCTCGGCCTGCTCGCCGATGCCGTCGCGGTCGGCGCGCTGCTGGCCGTCGCGCTGGGGGAAAAGCCGCTCAAGCGGCTCGCTTCGCGGCTGGTCGGCGCGCGGCTTCGTACCTCGCCTTGAATGCGTCCATTCCTACACTCCGCACTCGTTGCGCTGTGCGTCGTCGCTCACGGCGCGGCTTGCGCCAGCACCGTGATCAGCCGCAGCTTCCATGCCGACGCGCTCGGCCGCGACTGGTCGTACACGATCTATCTGCCGACCGGCTATCGTCACGACGCCGCCCGCATTCCGGTGCTCTATCTCCTGCACGGCAATAACGGCGACGCCAACGACTGGCTCACGCAAGGCCATCTGCAAAGCGCCGCCGACGCGCTGATCGACCACAGGGACATGCCGCCGGTCGCGATCGTGATGCCGCAAGGCGGCACCGACTGGTACGTCGATCGCAAGGAGAAGATGGAGACAGCGTTCTTCGACGATCTGCTGCCCGAGATCGAATCACGCTACGCCGTGTCGACGCAGCGCGGCGGCCGCATGATCGGTGGAGTGTCGATGGGTGGCTTCGGCGCGCTGCGTTACGCGCTGACGCAGCCGGAACGCTTTTGCGGCGCCATGCTGCTGAGCCCCGCGATCTACGCGAACGAACCGCCGCGCGCGTCGGCGGCGCGACGCGTGGGGGTCTTCGGCGAGCGCGAATTCGATCCGCGCGTCTGGCATGACCTCAACTATCCGGCGCAGTGGGACCGCTATATGAGCCGGCCGTATCGTCTGCCGATGTTCATCGCCGCCGGCGACGACGATCTCGCGATCCAGGCCGATGCGTCGTCGCTGTACACGCATCTGCGGCTGGCGGGCAATCCGGCGGCGCTGCGTATCGTCGACGGCGCCCACACGTGGGATGTCTGGAGCGCGCTGCTACCGGCCGCGCTGAAGTACACGCTCGGCTGCGTGAAAACGCCAACGCCAACGCCAACGCCAACGCCACCACAACCGCTGGATCACCCCTCGACCGGCCGCCCTTGAAACGGACCTGAAATCCGCGTGCAACTATTGCACAAGGTCGGTCCACAACACCATCAAGACGGTCATCAACGCCGGGCCGATAAAAATGCCCAGCAGACCGAAGGTTTCCGCGCCGCCGAGAATGCCGAACAGCACGAGCAGGAACGGCAGGCGCGTCGAGTTGCCGATCAGCACAGGCCGGACGAAATGCTCGGCGACGAACACCACGACCGAGCCGAACACCGCGAGCCCGATGGCCGCCGCTACCGACCCTTGCGACAACAGCCACAACGCCGCGAGGCCGAACGTGAGCGGCGCGCAGAACGGCAGCATCGCGGCGATCGCGGTGATCAACGCGAGCAACGCGACATGCGGCAAGCCGGTCACCGCATAAGCCACGCCGAGCAACGCACCTTCACCGAGTCCCACCACCACCAGCCCCGACACGGTGCCGCGCACGGCCGTGGCCATGCGTTGCAGAAGCTGCGCGCCAGCCTCGCCGAAACCGCGCCGCATACCGGTGGAGAGCGACCCGGACAAACGCGGCCCTGCCTGAAAGATCACGAACAGCGTGACGAGCATGAACGCGAACACCATCACCGCATGCGCCGCGCGCGCGCCGAAATGGCGGCCGAGCGTCATCACGGTGGTGCTGTGCAAGCCCTTCATCGCCGCCGAATCGCGCAGCGGCTGCGCGAGGTTAGCTTGCCACCACGCGGAAACCTGTTGCACGCCGAACGGCAGGTGCTGAACGAAGTCCGGCAACGCAATGCCGTTTTCCTGCACGGTCTTGAACCAGTCGGTCATGTCGTGCGCCTCGCGTAACGCCTGCGCAATCCCGATGCCGACCGGCAGCACCACCAGCAACGCGATCGCGAGCGTCAACACCGTGGCGATCAACGTGGTGCGGCCACGGAACCAGCCGTGCCCTTCGATCTTGCGCAGCAGCGGCCACAGCGCGATTGCCAGCACGCTCGCCCAGGCCGCCACCGCGATGAAATCGCGCACGACCCACAACGCCAGCAGCACCAACCCGATGTACAGCACGAGCGACGCGGTCCGCTGCTTTTTCAGACGCTCGGGCGAGGTTGGCGATTCGGGTGGCGTGACGGATGGCGACTCAGGTGGCGTGACAGGCGGGCGTGAATTCATGTGATCTCTGGTGGTTTTATCAAAGCGTGGAAGCGCGACCCAAGGCAACTTTCCTCAAGTGCGCGCGAGCCGACCGGAAAAAACCAGAACCGCTAAACTGGCATGCCACGGTCGCTCATCGATAACGACATCTTAAAGGAAGCGCCGTCGGCCTTAACGGGCGGGACTCTCGTCGCGCTACGAACAACACTGCGTTGCAAAAATCCGCCTTATCTCTAAATTGCCGTCATCAGGCCCGTAAAACCCCGCCGTGGCGGGCACAGGTGAATGTCAAGTTTCATTGTTGCTAATTCGAGAACAGTGTTTCAACTCGGACACAATGGCTATCTAGCCCGCGCAGGACTACATTCGGCACACCACAATACGGAGCCGATGATGATGACCTTAGAGTCCATCCCCCTTGACGGTACCAACGGCGTGCGCATCGAAATTCTCGAACGCTCCGATACGACGCTGGTGATCCGATGGGTCGAACCGGGGAAATGTCATTATGGCGAGCAGCGCTGGCGCCGCCGGTCGGCGCACACGTCCGGCACCTGCGCGGTGTCGCGCCGCAAGATCCGCCGCGGCGACGCGGTGTTCAAACCGGCCGAGCGGCCGGCGCCCGCGAATGCGTCGGCAATGATTTGCGCCGAACTGCTGGGTGAATTCGCCGAAGCCTGAAGTTTTTCCGTTTTCCGGTGGCCCCGCCACAAGACCCGCCGCATAGCGCCTCCCTCAGGCGCCACGTGTCATCCCGCGATGCAAAACCCCTTCCGATTGCGACCCCTCGCGCGCTGAGCTAAGGTGCAGGAGATTGCGCCCCGTCACCGCGCCGGCTTCGCTGTCCGGCTACCGTGACTCTCGCGTTTCCACCCAGCGCGCCGCGTGTCTCGCGGCGTCGTCCGAGGGCATACCATGGCAGAAGACACGCCGGACACCCGCACCGCATCGGCCGCCCCGGCCCCGCTCGTCGCACCGCAACAGTTCTCCGTCGACGTCCTGCTTGAAAAATACGCGAAAGGCGACGAGCAATCGGTCGACGACGTGTTCCAGCGCGTCGCCCACGGCGTCGCCCAGGCCGAGCCGGAAGCGCTACGTGAATCCGTAGAAGCGCGCTTCGTCGACAATCTGCGGCACGGTGCGCTCGGCGCGGGCCGCATCATGAGCGCGGCCGGCACCGGCATCGCCGCCACGCTGATCAACTGCTTCGTGCAGCCGGTCGGCGACGCGATTCAGGGCGTCGACGAACAAGGCCTGCCCGGCATCTACGTCGCGTTGCTGCAAGCGGCCGAAACCATGCGCCGCGGCGGCGGCGTCGGCTACAACTTCTCGGCGATCCGCCCCAAGGGCGCGCGGGTTCACAGCACCAGTTCATCGGCGTCCGGACCGTGCAGCTATATGGACGTGTTCGACGCGTCGTGCCGCACCGTCGAAAGCGCGGGTTCGCGGCGCGGCGCGCAGATGGCGGTGCTCGACTGCGACCACCCCGACCTGCTCGAATTCATCGAGGCCAAGCATTCGAAAGGCCGCTGGAACAACTTCAACGTCTCGGTCGGCGTCACCGACGCCTTCATGCGGGCCGTCGAAGCCGATCAGCCCTGGCAGCTCGTGCATCGCGGCGAGCCGTCGCCGGCGCTACGCGCGGCCAACGACATGCGGCAGCGCGACGACGGCCTGTGGGTGTACAGCGAACGCCCGGCGCGCGCGATCTGGGAGCGCATCATGCGCTCCACCTACGACGTCGCCGAACCGGGCATCGTATTCATCTCGCGGATGAACGAGGACAACAATCTGCGCGCGGTCGAAACCATCCGCGCGACCAATCCGTGCGGCGAACAGCCGTTGCCTGCGTACGGCTGCTGCAACCTCGGGCCGCTCAACCTGACGCGCTTCGTGATCGAACCGTTCGCGCAGATGAAAGGCGGCACGCCGTCGTTCGACTGGGACGGCCTCGCCCAACGCACCCGCACGCAAGTGCGCTTTCTCGACGACGTGCTCGACGTCACGCTGTGGCCGCTGCCGCAGCAATACGACGAGTCGCACGCGAAGCGGCGCATCGGCGTCGGCTTCACCGGGCTCGGCGACACGCTCGTGATGCTCGGCCTGCGCTACAACTCGCAGGCCGGCCGCGACTTCGCGGTGCGGATCGCGCGGCTGATGCGCGACGAAGCGTATCGCGCATCGGTGGAGTTGGCGCGCGAGCGCGGCGCGTTTCCGCTGTTCGACGCCGGCCGCTATCTGGAAGCGGGCACCTTCGCGTCGCGTCTGCCCGACGACCTGAAGGCGGCGATTCGCCGCGACGGCATTCGCAACAGCCATCTGCTCTCGATCGCGCCGACCGGCACGGTGAGCCTCGCGTTCGCGGACAACGCGTCGAACGGCATCGAGCCGGCCTTCTCGTGGACCTACACGCGCATGAAGGTGATGGCCGACGGCGGCCGCGAATCGTTCGACGTCGAAGACTACGCATACCGGCTATATCGCGAGCTGGGCGGCGATGTCGGCAAGCTGCCGGAGTACTTCGTCAGCGCGCTGGAGATGTCGGCGCGCGACCATCTCGACATGATGGCGGCCGTGCAACCGTATGTGGACACATCGATCTCGAAGACGGTCAACGTCCCCGCCGACTATCCGTTCGACGCGTTCGAAAGCCTCTATTTCGACGCCTGGAAAAACGGCCTCAAGGGCCTCGCCACGTATCGCCCGAACGAGACGCTCGGCGCGGTGCTCAGCGTGAGCCCGCCGCCGGCGCAAGCGGAGGACTCGCTGGCCGACAACGATCAGGATCCGCTGCGAATCGCGATCGACCATCGGCCCAAAGGCGAACTGCCGGCGATCATCGAGAAGGTCGAATATCTGACCCAGGCCGGCAAGAAGTCGCTGTATGTGGCGGTGTCGTTTATCGAAGTCACGGGGCGGCTGGGCGGCGAAGAGGTCAGCATCGAGCGTCCTATCGAGTTCTTTATTCCGACCGGTCAGCGCGACGAATCGCAGCAATGGATCACGGCGACCATGCGCTCGTTGTCGCTGGCCGCACGCGGCGGGTTCGTCGCGCGCAATCTGCAGGACATGCGCAAGGTGTCGTGGGATCGCGGGCAGGTGCGGCTCGGCGACGTGCAGCGGCTCGACGGTCATCGCACGCCACGCTGGCACGATTCGGAAGTGGCCGCGCTCGCGTTCGCGATCCAGCAGATTCTGCACCGACGCGGCTTTCTCGACGCCGAGGGCAATCAGGTGCCGTCGCGTAGGCTGGCGCGTTTGCCGCGCGGGCAGATGAAGGCGGAAACGGCGTTGTCGGCGGACTTCGGCATCCGGCCGACTCCGGACGATGGCGATGACGCCGCCACGTCGGCGCAGGCCGGCGGCG
Organism: Paraburkholderia bryophila; assembly: GCF_013409255.1. Classification (NCBI taxonomy): domain Bacteria; kingdom Pseudomonadati; phylum Pseudomonadota; class Betaproteobacteria; order Burkholderiales; family Burkholderiaceae; genus Paraburkholderia; species Paraburkholderia bryophila. The sequence continues at coordinate 3,119,662 of NZ_JACCAS010000002.1, read as the reverse complement.
TGCTCGGACTGCAGACCATGCTCGGACGCAAATGCGGGTCGTGCGGCGCGAATGCGGTGATTCGCAAGGACGGCTGCGACTTTTGCACGGCGTGCGGCGAGGTCGGCGCATGCGGGTGAAAGCGGGCCATGCGGCCGCGCGCCATTCGAAGTTGACGGCAGCGGCCGCGCAATGCTGCGTGACGCATCGCGCGGTTGTTGCGCGGTAGTTATCAGATAAAACGACCGGCAGCGCTGATCCCAGTCAGCGCAAGCCGATCGCCGAAGCCCTGCGGCACGCCAGTGACGCAGCGGGCGCAACAAACCGAAACCCCACCTCACCACCTCCCTACCCCGGGGATCGGTCATTCGACCGATGGCGTCAACCTGCGCCGGATGCGATTCTCACACCGAACCGAAGCCCATCGATCGAGTCGCCCGAGACGGCCTCCTTCCTGCGCCAACACGCCAACACGCCGTCACGCCGTCACGCCGACAACCCGATGCCCAATGCTCCCATGAACAGCACGCTTGCCCACCCCGCTTACGTCCGCATTTTTCACTGGTTCAATGCCGCCGCAGTGATTGCGATGTGCATGAGCGGCTGGCAGATCTATAACGCGTCGCCTATTTTCCCGAGCCTCAGGTTTCCCGCCGCCATCACGCTGGGCAGTTGGCTAGGCGGTGCGCTGCTCTGGCACTTCGCGATCATGTGGATCCTCGTCATTAACTTTGTTGCGTATCTGGGGCTGAGCATCGCGACGGGACGCCTGCGCACGAAGCTGTTTCCGGTCACGCTTCGCGCCGTCGGCTCGGATCTGCTTGCCGCCATGCGAGGCAAGCTGGCGCACGCTGATCCGACCCAGTACAACGCCGTCCAGAAGTTGGCTTACCTTGCCGTGCTTGCCGACATCGCACTTGTCGTTCTGTCGGGTCTGACGGTATGGAAACCCGTGCAATTCCCGCTTCTGCGCACGCTGATGGGGGGCTTCGATAACGCGCGCGTCGTCCATTTTGTCGCCATGAGTGGACTCGTTGGATTTCTGATCGTGCACGTAACCATGGTCGCCCTAGTTCCACGTTCCTTGCTGACGATCATTCGAGGCCGCTAAAGATGAACTCCCCAAAACGCGGCGCTATGCCCGCTCCGGCATATCGACCCGACGCGGCTTCCATCGTCAAGGATGCACGAGGTGAACTTCAATCCTTCGCACGACGCTTGCTGGGTAAAAGAATCCTCACGCTCGGCGGTTTGATGCTGCTGTCGGGTTGCGACCTGAAGACCGACAAATCGGTCGAGACGATGTTACGCAGAGTCTCCGCCTTCAACGACGACGCCCAGGCACGCCTGTTCGACCCGCGCGAGCTCGCGCCGACTTACCCCGAGTCGATGATCACGCAGCCGTTTCCATTCAATGCGTACTACGACATCGATCAGGTGCCGGTCGTCGATCCTCAGGCCTATCGTCTCGAGTTGAAAGGACGGGTCAAAGGCAAAGCCCGCTGGACGCTCGCCGAACTGCGCGCGTTGCCGCAACAAAGCCAGGTCACCCGGCACATCTGCATTGAAGGCTGGAGCGCCATAGGGAAATGGGGCGGCGTGCGATTTTCCGATTTCCTCGCGCTGGTCGAAGCGGATACGACGGCGAAGTATGTCGCCTTGCATTGCGCCGACGACTACTGGACCAGCATCGACATGCCCACGGCACTGCATCCCCAGACCCAGCTCACGTTGACCTACGACGGCAACATTCTGCCCGCGCGGTACGGCTTCCCGATGAAGCTTCGGATGCCGACCAAGCTCGGCTACAAGAACCCGAAACACATCGTGGCGATCACGATCACCAACGAGTTTCCCGGCGGATATTGGGAAAACCAGGGGTACAACTGGTTCGGAGGTTCCTGAGCCGGCGCCGCAAGTTTTCACTCACGCCAAGCTTCAACATCAAGATTCAACGTCAAGCCTCAAGTTCCAGCTTCAACTTCAAGTTTCACACCACTACTGCACATACGGAGCATTCATGTCGATTCGCCTCAAACTCGCTATTTCCACCCTGGCGCTGACGCTCGCCGGAACGGCCTTCGCTCAATCGTCCACCGACAAGCCCGAACGGATCCGAGGCGCGATCGAGTCGTTCTCGGGCAACACGCTGCAGGTACACCGCCGCAGCGGCGACACCGTCACGATCCAGATGAAGGACTCGACGCACCTGAACGCCGTGAAGGCCGTCCAGCTTTCGGACATCAAACCCGGCTCATACGTCGGCGCTGCGGCAACGCCCGGACCGGACGGCAAGCTGGTCGCCAAGGAGGTGCTGGTGTTCCCCGAAGCCGCGCGCGGTACGGGAGAGGGACACTATGCCTGGGACCTCGGCGCCAACACGTCGATGACAAACGCCAACGTCGACACCGTGGTGCAAGGCACCAGCGGCCGCGATCTGAAACTGTCGTACAAGGGCGGCACCAACGTCATCAACGTGCCGGCCAACGCGCCGGTCGTCACGCTCATTCCCGCAACGCGCGACGATCTGAAGGCAGGCAAGCAGGTCTTCGTGGTGGCGATTCATGGGAAAGACGGCGCTTACGACGGTAACTTCGTCGTCGTCGAAAAGGACGGCGTCGCGCCCCCGATGTAAGTCATGCGGCCGACGCACGCTGCGCGGGCAACCGCCTGGCGTTGTCGGCCGACCAGGCGCCCAGAATCTATCGACGACTCCGGTCGTCGACAATCCAGAAGGAGTTGCAATGAACGATCGCCGCACCGATCCCACACGTGCTCGCGAAGAACGGTGGCTCACGCAGTATTACTTCATTCGGGCAGCGTTTTCCGTTGCCTGGGTCGCGCTTGCTTTCTCCCTCGGACAGCATTCCCCGGAGGCCGGCGCCGCGCTGCTGGTCGTCTATCCGGCATGGGATGCGCTGGCTAATTACATCGACATGTCGCGCACGGGCGGAATGGCCGAAAGCCGTACTCAGGCAATCAATGTCGTCATCAGTATCCTGACGACGACCGCGGTGGTCGTTGCCTTGAGCGTCGACATGAGCTGGGTACTGGGCGTGTTTGGCATTTGGGCGATACTGGCCGGGCTGCTTCAACTCGGCACGGCAGCGCGCCGCTGGAAACAATTCGGCGCGCAGTGGGCCATGATTTTGAGCGGCGCGCAGTCGGCGATCGCAGGCACGTTCTTTATCGTGCAAGCCCACACGGCCACGCCGCCGGTTATCTCCCGAGTGGCGGCGTACGCGGCGGTGGGCGCGATCTATTTTCTGGTGTCCGCGCTGTGGCTGTCCGTCGGCCAGATGCGACGCAAGGCCGCCTGAAAGACTGGCCTACAGCAACGGGCACGCCGTGACACTCGTGCCGCGCTCGGCACACAGCCGCTCGTAGTCACGCAGATAGTCCCGCTCGCTTTCGTCGAGCAGATCGAGGTCGATCAGATCCCAGTCGTAACCCACGGCCACGATATTCTCGAATTCCATCTTGCCGGCTTGCGTGGCGCTCGGATGAATGATCACGATGTTCTCGATCCGGACGCCGCCCTTGCCCGCCAGATAGATGCCCGGTTCGACCGAAATCACCGCGCCGGGCACGAGACCGTACGTCGCCCCCGGCGCGAAGCGCACGCCGCTTTCATGAACGTGAATGCCGACGCCGTGCCCGGTGCCGTGCCCGAAATCGTAGCCGTGCTGCTGACAGACCGCGCGCACGGTGGCGTCGACTTCCGCGCCGGTCGTGTCGGCGGGAAACTGCGTGACCAGACCTTTGATGCACGCCTTCAACGCGACCGTGTAGATCTCTTTCTGCCACGGTCGCGCCCGGGTCTGCGGATCGGTTTTGCGCAATACCACGCGCGTGCAATCGGTCGCGAAACCGCTTTCGTAGTACGCGCCGCTATCCAGCAGCACCAACTCGCCTTCCTGCAGATCGACCTCGGCGCTGGCCGCCGAGTAATGCGCCGACGCGCTGTTCGCGCCGTTCGCCGCAATCGACGTGAACGACAGCCCGACGGCGCCACGCGCGCCATAAGCGTCGTTGATCGTGCGCGCGAGATCGTATTCCGAGCGGCGTTGTCCATCGCCCGACTTGGTCCAGCGCATGGTCTCGGCAATCGCCGCCGAACTGCGCGCGAACGCGTCGCGGAACTGGTCCAGCACCTCGGGCGTCTTGCCGACCCGCATCGATTCGACCGGGCTGAAATCCGTATGCGCGGCCGTCGGCCAGATACGGCGCACCGCGTCAGGCAACGCGCAATTGACCGCCTCGGCGCTGTAGCACACCTGCTGAACCTCGAACTCGCCCAACACCCGCGCCAGTTCGTCCGTATCGCGACGGACCACCCGCAACGACGGATACGAGCGCAGTTCCACCGGACACTCATCGCATCCTTCCGGCAGGAACAGCACGGCCTGCTCGCCGATCACGAACAGAAAACCGAGATGCGACGACGCATTAGGAAGGTGATAGCCGCGACTGTTCAGCAGAAAGCTGATGTCGTCCGCCACGCAGGTCAGGAAGCAGGTTGTCGGCTGCGCTTCACCTGGTTGCACGTTATCTGGCTGCGCTTCCCCTAGCCGCGCGTGAACGCGCTGATTCAGCGTTGCGATGTTTTGCGCGACGCTCGATCCGGTCACCGACTCCGGCAACTCGAAGATCGGCCGATCCACTTTCCAGCCGGGCAAATCGATCGCGCTGTCCACTTCCCGGCCGGTCAGGCTGGTCCACGTGAGACTCGTCTGCGCGGTCGCTTCGAGCATGCCTTCGCGTTGCGCGACGCTCATCCGCAGCGCGTCGTAGCCCACGGCGTTGACGCGCGCCGAATGCGCGATCAGCCAGTCGGCGATGGCCTTCCACATCGGCACGCCCAACGCCAGCTTCTGCACCTGCACCCGTTGCGGATCGCATTGCTGATCGGCCTGCAGATGGTAGCGGCCATCGACGAACAACAGGAATTGCGGCAGGCCGAGTTCGAGCGCGACCGCTTCCGACAAAAACACGCCGTTGCCGGTCGAACCGTTGAACGCGGACAGCGCATAACGCGGGTCGTTACAGCGCGGCAAATATTCGCTGACGAACTCGTCCTGCGAGTTGACCAGCAGCGCATCGAGGCCGCGCTGCTGCATGAGTCGCGAGAGCCCGGCGTGCGTATCGGCGACGCTGGCGTTATAGGGCGCGAGGCTGGAGAAGCTGTATTTCAGTCGATCTATCATCGGATGCCCATGTTTTGTTTATCGATCAGGCGCACGCAACGGCCGGGACCGCTTTTCAAAATTACCTTGAGCTAAAAATTGCGTCAAGCTTAAATTTTACTCCTACTAAAATTCGCAAACGAACCTGGGAATAAGCGAAAGGAAGCGGAAAGGCGCGCCCATGCTGGAATTCAGGCAATGTCACGCGTTGCGGTTAAGGTGAAATTGCGCTGCCGCCCCGCCTGGCAGGCGGTTGAAAAGCGCCCCACCGCTGGCATCGTCGGACGAAACGGCGAATTCGGCGCGCTACAATGCCGCCTGCATTGTCGACCGGACGGTTGTGTTTCGAGCGATTTCCCGGAACGTGAAACGCCGGCGACGCCGCGACATTTTCCGCATGCTTTGTCTATCGCCGCTTTGAAGGAGCTTCATGGATTCCGACATCATGCACATCGGCCAGCGCATTCGCCGCTTGCGCCGGGAAGCCAGAATGACGCTTCTGGAAGTGGCGTCGGCAGCGAACCTGTCGATCGGCTTCATGTCGCAGGTCGAGCGCAATCTGACGGGGATTTCGATTTCGTCGCTCGTCAATGTCGCCAAGGCGCTGAACGTGCCGCTCGGGGTGCTGGTCGATCAACCGCGTCAGGAGCAGCCGGATTCGCATCAGGGCGCCCGCGAGTCCTATTCGCTCGACGACACCCAGCAGCGCTACGAACGACTCTCCACCACCTTCAACGGCAGTCTGCTGAACGCCGTCAAGGTGCAGTTGCTGGAGGGATACCGCTCCGAATGGGTCGCGCATGGCGGCGACGAGTTCGTCTATGTGCTCTCGGGCCAGGTAAGCTATGCGGTCGGCAAGAAAGAATATCTGCTGGCTTCAGGCGACTCGCTGCATTTCGACGCACAGCAGCAGCATCGCGTGACCAACCTCGGCGACGGTGTCGCGGAGTTGATTTCGGTCGGCACGCTTCAGTTATTCGACGACGACCATTCGGTATTCGTGTCGCTGGCCAATAGTACGAGTACGAAACCGGTCCGGGCGGCCAAGAAGGCAAACGTGCCGGCCGCGCCAGGTGCTGCGGAATCTACCGCCGCGAAGACCGTGGCTGCGCCGCGCCGTCGAACAGCGCGCGCCGGCAAGTAAACACGTCGCAAAGCTAGCTTGTCTGCGCGACTCCCCGCTCACCCCACCCGCGCGTAGTACAGATTCTGCGGATGCTTCGCTTCGGCGAAGAAAAACCAGCGTTCCGCGACCAGCCCCGCGTACTGCACGAGACACGCGGCGGCCAGCAAGCTCAGCGACCCACCGATCGAACGCAAGCTCGCCCCCAATGCGATCAACACGACCGGCGCGACGAACGCTGTCGCCAGAAAACCCCATTTGATTCCGCGCAACGTGCCGGCCGATTTGCCGTGGAAAAACTCACGCAGATTGAACGCGCCGGCGGTGAAGCCGCGCGACACCTGCACCAGCTTCGGATTGTGAATGCCCGTAGCGCTCTGCACGGTCGACTTCGGCCGCAAACGCGCATTGCGCACCAGCGACGCCGAGCGGCTCGCACAACCGGCCAGCGTCAGCACGCAGGCGCACAACGCTAGGCCGCCGGTCGGCGCAGGCACGAACCACGCACTCAACGCGGTAGCCAGCGTGAAGCCGGACGCGCAACCGAGCAACGCAAAGTTGACCAGCGTGAGCGGCGTGGCCCACTCCTGCAGAAAGCGCAGACACGCGTAAATCATCGCCGTGCAGACGAACAGCGCGGCGCTCGCCAGCACGCCGAGCCAGCCGAGCGCGAGCGACCACGGCGAGCCCAGCCAATGTGCGACGCCGTAGAAAAACACGCAGGCGAGAAACGCCGGCAGGCACAAACATTCGCGCGACAGCCACGACGTGCGCCACATCGCGATCGCGCGCCATGCGCGCTCCGGATGCCCCAGATGGAAAAACGACGCGATCAGCCCGAGCCCGCCCAGGATCACCGACACGCCCGCGCCGGTGACATAGAACGCCGCGCCGGGCGACGCGATCAGCCCCAGTTGCGCGGCGCTCTCCACGCCGACGAGCGCGATCAGCAGCCCTTGAGCCGCGCCGCTCAAGGTGGTGAGGAAGACGACAGAGAAAGCCGGATTCATCGCGAGGTCCCCTTCGTTATTTAAATGCGCGTCGCTATCGACGCGAGATGCAATTCACCGCGCTCGAGTTGCGCATCGAGCGAGGCAGGCGCACCGGTCGCATCCGCCGCGTCCGTCGCGTCCGTCGCCGAGCCCGTGGATTTGCACGAGCACGCGCCGCTGCCGCAGCCGGCGGCCTCGGTCGGCACGCGCGGCAAATAGTGATTCGCGGGCCGCGTGTTCCACTCGGGCATCAACTGATAGCCGCCGCGTTCCTCGATCGCCTTCGACACCACCGACTCCGGGTCGTGAATATCGCCGAACAGTCGCGCGGAGGTCGGGCAAGCGAGCACACAAGCCGGCTGACGATCGCGCTCGGAGAGGTTCTCATCGTGAATCCGGTCGACGCACAGCGTGCACTTGGTCATTTCCTTGCGCGATTCGTCGAGTTCGCGCGCGCCGTACGGACACGCCCACGCGCAGTACTTGCAGCCGATACAGCGGTCGAAGTCCACCAGCACGAGCCCGTCTTCCTTACGCTTATAGCTCGCACCGGTCGGACAGACCGGCACGCACGGCGGGTCCTCGCAGTGCAGGCACGACTTCGGAAAATGGATCGTTTCGGCGTTCGGAAAGCTGCCCGCCTCGAAGCTCTGGACCCGGTTGAAGAAGGTGCCGGACGGGTCCGAGTCGTACGGATTCAGATCGGCGAGACTGCCCGATTCGCCCGACGTGTTCCACTCCTTGCAACTCGTCACGCAAGCGTGGCAACCCACGCAGACGTTCAGGTCGATCACCAATGCCATCTGTGTCATCAAAGGCTCCTTCGCTGCTTGTCTTCCGCCGCTTGTCTTCCGCCGCTCGCCGGTCTGCTTCCGCGCTCCTCGCCTGCAGCGCGGATTATTTGCGGCCGATCACTTACGTCCGATCACTTACGTCAGATTACTTACGTCCGTTTGCGCCGCGCAATCGCGCGGCGAACTCCCCGCGTCCCGCGAAATACGTCTGCACGATGCGTGAAATCACGCCGTTGGAACCCGGCAACGACGGCATCGCCGCGAATTGCGGCAACGTGTGACTCGCATCCGCTTCCGCCGGATAAAGCCGCACCCGCACGTCGTACCACGCGGCCTGCCCTGTTATGGGATCCGAGTTCGAGAAGCGCGCGGCCGTGTCGTCGCCGGCCGGCAATTCATCGGTAATCAGGTGATTGAGCAGGAAGCCGCGCTGCGATTCGTTCGCGTCAGCAGAAAGATTCCACGCGCCCGCCGCCTTGCCGATGGCGTTCCACGTCCACACGGTGCCCGGCTCGACCGTTTCGCTAAAGCGCGCCATGCAGCGCACGCGGCCCCACTGCGATTCGGCGTAGATCCAGCTACCGTCGGCAATGCCGTTTTCGACGGCCATCAGCGGATTCATATACAGATAGTTCTCGCCATGAATCTGCCGCAGCCAGGCGTTCTGCGAATCCCACGAGTGGTACATCGCCATGGGACGCTGAGTCACGGCGGCCAGTGGGAAACGTTCGAGGTCCGTCGCGGCGCTTTCCAGCGGCGCATACCAGAACGGCAGCGGATCGAAATACGTTTCGACGCGCGCGCGCAGATGGTCCGGCGGTTGCCGGCCGCTCGTGCGGCCCTGGGCGGCGAGCCGGAATTTCTGCATCACGTCGGAGTAAAGCTGGATCAGGATCGGCTCGTTGAATTTGCGGAAGCCCTTCTTCACCGCCCAGTCGAGATACGGCCCATTGCAGTTGCGCATGTACTGCAGGTCTTCGGGCAAGCGGTAATGGAACACGCAGTTGTTCTTTGCGTATTGCTCCCATTGGTTCGGATTGGGCTCGCCCACTAGCGCCTTGTCGCCGTCCTTGCCGCGCCAGCCGATCAGAAAGCCGACGCCGGACTCCGGCGCGGTCGTGAAATTGACCACGAAGTCGGGATAGTCGCGAAACCGCCGCGTTCCGTCGGCGCTCGTGAAGGCCGGAAATTTCAGGCGTGAAGCGAGTTCGATCAGCACTTCCTGGAACGGTTTGCACTCGCCGGTCGGCGGTACGACCGGCACGCGCACCGAATCCACCGGACCATCGAATTCGGAGATCGGCCGGTCGAGCATCGACATCGCGTCGTGGCGTTCCAGATACGTGGTGTCCGGCAGGATCAGATCGGCGAACGCGGTCATCTCCGACTGGAACGCATCGCACACCACCAGAAACGGAATCTTGTACTCGCCGTCCGCGTGCTTGTCGACCAGCATCTCGCGCACTTTCATCGTATTCATCGACGAATTCCACGCCATGTTGGCCATGAAAATCATCAGCGTATCGATCGGATACGGGTCGCCGCGCCACGCGTTGGTGATCACGCTATGCATCAGGCCATGCACGGCGAGCGGGTATTCCCACGAGAAGGCCTTGTCGATCCGCACCGGGCCACCCTGCTCGTCGATAAACAGATCTTCGGGCGCGGCCGGCCAGCCGAGTGGGCCCGTGGCGAGCGGCGTATTCGGCTTGACGGCGTCGGGACTATTCGGCGGTTTCGCGGACGGCGGCACCGCGCGCGGAAACGGCGACTTGTGGCGAAAGCCGCCGGGCCGGTCGATCGTGCCGAGCAGCGACATCAGCACGGCCAGCGCGCGGATCGACTGGAAACCGTTCGAATGCGCCGCGAGGCCGCGCATGGCGTGAAAAGCGACCGGATTGCCGGTGACCGTTTCGTGCGTTTCGCCCCAGGCGTCGGTCCAGCGGATCGGCAGTGTGATGCGATGGTCGCGGCTCACCTGGACCATCTCAGCGGCGAGGCGGCGGATAGTGTCCGCCGCGACGCCCGTGATACCGGCGGCCCATTCGGGCGTGCAAGCGGCCACGCGTTCGCGCAGCAAGGCGAACGACGGCGTGACCGGCGTGCCGTCCTCGAGCGTGTAGCGGCCGTCGAGCGCGGGCGTCACGCCCGGTGCGTGATGCGGCACCGCGCGCGCGGCAGCGGCGTCCCACCACAGATGATTCTGCGGAAACAGCGGATTGCCGGCCGGCCGTTGCGGATCGCGCACGAACAGGCCGAAGTTGGCGCTGCTTTCGTCGAGGTCGACGAGTTCGGCCGCGTTGGTGTAGCGCTGCACGAACTCGTGATCCCAGGCGTCGGCGGCGATCAGTTCGTGCAGGAACGCCATGAACAGCGCGCCGTCGGTGCCGGGTTTGATCGGCACCCATTCGTCGGCGATCGCGGCGTAGCCGGTGCGGATCGGATTGATCGCGATAAAGCGTCCGCCCGCGCGCTTGAACTTCGAAAGCGCGATCTTGAGCGGATTCGAATGATGGTCTTCGGCGGTGCCGATCATGAAGAACAGCTTCGCGCTGTCCAGATCCGGCCCGCCGAATTCCCAGAACGAGCCGCCGATCGTATAGATCATGCCGGCCGCCATGTTGGACGAGCAGAAGCCGCCGTGCGCCGCGTAATTGGGCGTGCCGAACTGCTTGGCGAACAGGCCGGTCAGCGCCTGCATCTGGTCGCGGCCGGTGAACAGCGCGAATTTCTTCGGATCGGTGGCGCGAATCGCGCCGAGGCGCTTTTCGAGGACGTCGAACGCGTGTTCCCACGTGACCGGCTCGAACTGCGCGCTGCCCCGCTCCGCGCCAGGCTTGCGCATCAGCGGCTGGGTCAGGCGCGCGGGGGAATACTGCTTCATGATGCCCGAGGCACCCTTCGCGCAGATCACACCCTGGTTGAGCGGATGTTCGGGATTGCCGTCGATATAGCGCACCTCGCCTTCGCGCAGATGCACGCGGATACCGCAGCGGCACGCGCACATGTAGCAGGTGGTGGTCTTGATCTCGAGCCGTTCGTCCTGCGTGCGGGCGTGGTGTTCCATGCGGGGCCTCCGTCGCGGCTTCGGATGATCGAAGCACTGATGATCCAACATCGACCATCCTATGCGCCGCGGCCCCGCAAGGGAAATCGCTATTCGTGAGAGAAACTATCCGCGGCGCCGATAGTTTCGGTTTGGCTTTCAGTAATGCGACCGGGATTGTCGGATCGGCTTCAGAGGGGTTTCGAGCCGATTGTCGGATCGGCTTCGAACGGCTTCGGCCTGGTTTCAGAGATCCGCGTCATATCGGCGTCAGCACCGGCTCGCCCGCAAAATGCCGTTTGGCATTGCTCAGGAAATTCTCGACCGAAGCCGTGATCGCTTCCGGCGAACGGCCGCCCACGTGCGGCGTCAGCACCACGTTGCGCAACGCCAGCAACGCCTCGGGCGGATGCGGCTCGCCTTCGTAGACGTCGAGCGCCGCGCCGGCAATCGTCCCCGCGTTCAGCGCCTGCGCGAGCGCCGCCGTGTCGAGCACGCTGCCGCGCGACACATTGACCACGAAGCCCTGCGGACCCAGCGCGTCGAGCACCTTCGCGTCGATCAGATGACGTGTGCCCGCTCCGCCGGGCGTCGCCACCACCAGAAAATCGCTCCACTGCGCGAGCGCCGTCACACTGTCGAAGTAACGCAGCGGTGAGCCTTCGCGCGGCGTGCGGTTGTGATAACCGACCTCCATGTCGAAGCCGCCGCCCCGGCGCGCGACCTTCGCGCCGATATTGCCGAGACCGACAATGCCGAGCCGCTTGCCGGAGACGTTCGGGCGCATGGGCAGCGTGTCGCGCCAGACGCCCACGCGGGTCGCCTGGTCGAGTTGCGGCACGTCGCGCACCACCGCGAGCAGCAGCGCGAACGCATGATCGGCCACGCAATGATCGTTGGTGCCCGCGCCGTTCACGACCACGATCCCGCGCGAACGGGCGTGGTCGACCGCCAGGTTTTCGTACCCCGCACCCAGCGCGCTGAGCAATTCGAGTTGCGGCATCTGGTCGATTTCCGAGGCGTTCAGGCCGGTCGTGCCGTTGGTCAGCACCGCGCGAAACGCCGCGCCGCGCGCGGCGATCGCTGCGGCGCGCTGGGCGCTGTCGGGGGCGTGGACGGCGTCGAACGCCGCGTCGATACTGGCGCGGCTTGGGTCGTTCAAGTGAATCAGAACCAGCAGGGATGGCTTCATGACAGGACGTTTTTAACCGGGTTGGCGGACGGAATCGACAGCGGATCAGTGTAGCAAGGCGCTAAAAGACGCGCAGGCAAGCGCCGGCGCCTGAAGACGGTCCGCCCCGCTGGGCTGGCGATCAGGCTGCGCAAAATCGATGCCGCCTACGTGTTTGTTTTACCCGATGCCTATCCGTCTTAGAATAGCGGCTACTCCGCCCCCGAGAATCCCATGCTGGATATGCTCCCGCACGACCCCGCCTCCGCCTCCGCCGCCCGGCAAATCAGCCGCCCCGAAGCAACGCCCCGCGCGGCATCGGGCGACGATTCCGAAATGTTCGAACTCGCGCCGGTCTCGCTCTGGCTCGAAGACTTCAGCGGCGTGCGCGCGCTGTTCGACGCGTGGCGAGCCGAAGGCGTCACGGATCTGCGCGCGCATTTCGCCGCGGACCCGAGCCGGGTCGCCGACTGCGCGCACAGCATCCGCGTGATCAAGGTCAATCAGAAGACGCTGACGCAGTTCGAAGCCGCCGATTTCGACGCGCTCACCAGCAATCTCGCCGCGGTGTTCCGCGACGACATGCTCAAGACCCATCTCGAAGAGCTGTGCCAGTTGTGGGCGGGGCATTCGCAATTCACGAGCCACACGGTCAACTACACGCTCGGCGGCCGCCGTCTCGACGTGCTGCTCAAGGGCGCCGTGCTGCCGGGCCACGAAGCGAATTGGGACCGCGTGCTGGTGTCGGTCGAGGACATCACGGAACTGGAAGGCGCCCGGCATCGCATGACGCTCGCCGAACAATACGTGCGCGGGCTGTTCGAGCATTCGCCGGTGTCGCTGTGGGTGGAGGACTTCAGCGCGGTCAAACGCCTGCTCGACGACGCGCGGGCGGCCGGCATCAGCGATTTTCGCGTGTTCACCGACGTGCACCCCGAGTTCGTCGAGCGCTGCATGCAGGAAATCCATGTGCTCGACGTGAACCAGCACACGCTCGACATGTTCGCCGCGAAAGACAAACCCACGCTGCTGGCGCGTCTCGCCGACGTATTCCGCGACGACATGCGGCCGCATTTCCGCGAGCAGTTGATCGACCTGTGGGACAACAAGCTATTCCAGCAGCGCGAGGTGCTCAACTATTCGCTCGACGGCAGCGAGGTGCATGTGCATCTGCAATTCTCCGTGCTGCCGGGACACGAGAAAAACTGGGATCTGGTGCTGGTGGCGCTGACCGACATCACGGCGCGCAAGAAGGCCGAAGCCTACCTGGAATTCCTCGGCAAGCACGACGTGCTGACCAAGCTGCGCAACCGTTCGTTCTATGTCGACGAGTTGAACCGGTTGGAGCGTAAAGGTCCGTGGCCGGTGACCATCATCATGGCCGACCTGAACGGCCTCAAACGCGTCAACGACCAGCTCGGCCATGCCGCCGGCGACGCGCTGTTGCGGCGCGCCGGCGAAGTGCTCGCCAAGGCGATGGATATACCGTTTCACGCCGCGCGAATTGGCGGCGACGAATTCGCGGTGCTGATGCCGGACACCGACGAACGCGGCGGCGCGGCGATGGTCGAGGCGATCCGCCAACTGGTGGAGATGAACAACCAGTTTTATCCCGGCGCGCCGCTGAGCTTTTCGATGGGCGCCGCGACCTGCCAGCGGGGCGACCGGCTCGAAGCGGGCGTGCAGCGCGCGGATCTGCTGATGTACGAGGAAAAACGCGCGCATTACCAGAACCAGCAGGAAGCGGGAACGCTGGGCGAGTGACGCAGGGTGGCGCGATGGCGCGTTCAGCGCGACCGCGCCAGGCGGCGAACCGCCCGTCGAACCCGGACGCTCGCCATGAAACAGACCGCCACACACAGCAAGCCGCCGACTCCCAGCGCCACGCGCAGTCCGCCAAGCGGTGCAGCCGCCCCGAGCCACAACGCGCTCAACGCCGGTCCACCGCGAAAAATCACCCCATACGATCCCAGCACGCGCCCGCGCAGGTGCTCCGGCACCGACTGGTGAATCAACGTCTGCGCGCCGATGCCGGTCACGACGACCGAAAAGCCCATCGCGAAGAAAAGCGCTAACGCGAGCCGGAAATCGCGCGTCAGCGCCAATGCCAACGCGCAGAGCGACGCCGCCAGCACGTGGCGCCCGATCAGGGTCGCCACGCATCGCGCGCCGTCGCGGCCGCAGAACCACACGCCGCCCGCTAGCGCCCCGGCGCCCGCCGCGGCAACCAGCGACGCGAAGCCACGCGGCCCCTGCCGCAGCAGTTGTTCGCTAATGGCCGGCGCCAGCTCCGGAATGCCGCGAATGCACACGGCCGACGCCGCCGTGATCACGAAAACACCCCTTAAATACGCGACCGACGCGAGGTAGCGAAAGCCGTCCAATGCGTCGCCGAACCACCGGGCGGAAGGCGCCATGGCGGCAGGCATCGGCGCAGCCGGCATGCGCATCAGCACGACGATGAAGACAGCGTAGCTGAGCGCATTCAACCCAAACAGCGCCGCCGTGCCGAACTCGAGCAGCATGGCGCCCGCGACCGCAGGTCCGGCGAAACGCGCGAGATTGAAGCACAGCGAATTGATCGCCACCGCCGACGCAAGCTGCGGCTTCGGCACGAGGCTCGATACCCAGGCCATCCGCGCGGGCTGGCACAACGCATTCGCGGTCCCCGAGATCGACGTCGTCACCAGCAACCAGGCGAGCGACTGGACACCGCCTAGCAACAGACCGCTCTGCAGGAGGGCCATGGCCATCGCGACGCATTGGCAGTAAAGCACGACCTTGCGCCGGTCGCAGCGGTCCGCCATCACCCCCGCGAGCGGCGCGAACAGTAGCGTGGGGAACAGATCGGCAAACGCCACGATACCGAGCCAGACGCTCGAATGGCTGACCTCCCACGCCAGCCAGCCCGCGCCGACCCGCTGCAACCATGTTCCGATCAGCGACACGCCGTTGCCGCACGTAAAGCGCCGGAAGTCCCGGCAGGCAAGCGCGTCGAAGCGCTTGCCCTGCCGCGTGAGCCAGCGTGACGGAAAAAGTCCCACTCGCCCGGATCAGCGCGTGGCGCGCAGCGAACTCAGCACCGCCATCTTGCGGCCCTCCTGCGCGATGTTGACTTTGCGCGCCCGGCTGACGCGCGATCCATAGCCGGCAATGTCGCCGCTGGCAATCGTCACCACGAGATCCCGGAAGCACGTCTCGCCTTCGACCTCGCATTCCGAGTCGACGTAGCGCTGCACGACGTAGCCCGAAGAAGACGTTTGCATGATCAGGTCCGTCCACGTGGCCGCGTCGTAGTCGCGCCCGACGTGCACCGCCGCGCCGCGCGTGCCGTACGGATGCTTGATGACGAAGTCGTCTTGATTGTTGAGCAGGTCCGCGCGGCTGACGCCGTCGCCGAGCTTGCGGCTCAGCGGCACGAGCGCATGAATCGCCGCGCGCTCGGCGTCGTCGAACAGATAGGCGAAGCGTGGGTCCGACATGACGGCGATACAGAGTTTGTTGTCGCCGATCCAGCGCCCCGCCAGCGACGATGGGATCACCAGACGCCCTTCCACGACGCTTCGGCAAAAGCGGTCCCATTGCCCGATGTCCTGAAGAGTCCGCTGTACGCCGTATTTCAGGTAGCCAAGTCGAAACGAGGAGTTCGCGTCCTCGAACAGTTGTTCCGGGCTCAGCATGGCGGCGCGCAGGCCGCGTGCCTCCAGCCGCTTCTTCAGGTGGGGCAATTCAAGCATATTGCCGCCCGCGGGATGCAGCAGCGCGATACCTTCGATCGCTTCCATGCCGCGCGCGTCGGCCAGCGCCAAAAGCCAGTTGACGACCCAATCTTCCCGTTCGAAGACCGACGGGGCGCCGCCCCACGATTCGATCAACTCCGCGGACCACGGCGCCTGCCGCCAATAGCGGTTGATCATGCCGGCGTACACGATGCCGCCCGGCGCGTTCGCATTGAATTCGATGATTTTCAACTGCGCCAGGCTGCGCCCCATCAGATCGAAACGGCACAGATCGATCCGGTTGTTCGACGGCTGCGCGTCTTCCTTTATCCAGCGGTTCAGCGGCTTCGGAATGTCGAGAAAGTGCTGGAGATTCTTGTCGGTCCGGTACGTCGCGACGATCTTCTGCAATGCGTCGAACACCGTTTTTATCTGCGCCGACAGAATTTCTTCTGCCGCGGCGTGAAGCGAGCAAAACCCCGGCATGACCGGATAAGCACGCGACTGATTACCTTCGAAGCTCATCGACAACTGGTCCTCGCTCGCGCGTTCCTGTACGTAGGCATAGGCCCGATTCAGTTCAGCCTTCGATTGATCCCGTCCCAGCGTGATCCAGTCTTTCTCGGGATCAAAAACAGGAAAATCGCTATTTCCTGAGAACGATTCAAGCATTGCAGACTCCTTTGTTTGAAATGCGCCAGATATCCAGGACAACGACATCGGCGCGCGGATGACAACCCGTCCCGACCGATCTGCTTGCATAAACAATTACATGAACCTGCTCCTGAGAAAGCTCCCATCTCTGGTAGGGTCGATCGCAGAATCGGCTGTGGCTGCCGCCGAAAATTCCGGTTCTTTAATTCACCATGCCGCGCGCGAGCGCGCCCTTATGTCGCGCTCCAGAAATAGGCAGGAAACGCCGCTTTGTCCGACAACCCCTATTCGCCTTTACGATGCGCAATCGTGCATGCGAATCGTTAGCGCCAGTCGGCTTCATGTCACGTTCTCCAGTCAAGAGTCCGAACTAATTCTCATGCGTTCTGTCTGTAAACACATTTGAAAGCGGAGCTAGCGATGTGCCCTGACCCCTCCGGATGGTGGAACGATCTCTTCTTCAAACTGCAGAACTGCGAGCAGATCGACCACGCGCTCACCGTGCTGTCGCGTGCCTCACAAAACCTCGGGTTTGCGTATTGCGCGTTCGGCTACCACAATCGCCCTCCTTTTCATTTCAGGAACGTCGTGATCAAGAGCTCCTATCCCGCGCCGTGGGTGTCGCGCTACCTCGATCAGCACTATCTGGAGATCGATCCGATCGCGAGACTCGACGTCAGGGACCTGACGCCCACCGTCTGGAACGACGACCTGTTCAGCGACGCCAAACCCTTATGGGACGAAGCCCGCTCCGCGGGACTGCGAGTCGGCATCTCCCAGCCTTGCTGGGACGCGCGGGGACGGTGCGGCGTCTTCTCCCTCGCGCGCGATTACCCGGCTCTCGGTTGCCACGAGATAGAAACGCTGCGGCCGTACCTTGCCGCACTCAGCCATTTGTCGATGACGTGTGTCGGCACCATTGCCGACAGACAGCGGGACGACACAACCGAAATCAACCTCACCCGGCGTGAAATTGAAATCCTTCGCTGGACCGCCGACGGCGGGTCCGCCAAAAGCATCTCCAACGCGCTCGACATCTCGGCCGATACCGTGAACTTTCACCTGAAGAACTGCATGAGAAAACTCAACGCGTCATCCAAGGTCGCGGCCGCCGCTTATGCGATTGCCTGCGGTTATCTTTAGAGAGCGGACATGGAGGAAATTGCGATCGTCACGATGGACAATCTGAGCCCCGTCGCCAGACGGCAGCTTGGCCGGTATCGGCGTGCGGTATTCGTCGAGCACATGAAGTGGGATTTACCGTCGGCCGGAAAACCGGGTACGGAAGAGTGGGACGAATTCGACCGGAACGACACCACCCATGTCATTGGGTACACCGAAACCCGGCAGATCTGCGGCTACACACGCCTGCTGCCCACCACGCGGCCTTATCTGCTGGCTGAAGTGTTTCCCGATCTGATGTCCGAACCGCTGGCCGGCGATCCTCGCATATGGGAAATGTCACGGTTCACCACGTTGCACGACAACGTGGCGATCGACCTGCAGCGAATGCGTCAACTCCTGCGGATCGTTTTTCAATACGCGATATGTCTGGAAATCCAACGCCTGATCGGCGTCGCCCCGGTCAGTATGACGCGGCTCTACCGCCGGCTAGGGTTGGAGCTGCGCGCCATGGGCCCAGTGGCCCCGGCGCGCGGAGATCGTCTGGCGGCATTTTCTCTCGATGTGGACCGGGCCGGATTGACGCTGCTGTGCGATCGATC
Source organism: Paraburkholderia bryophila (assembly GCF_013409255.1). NCBI lineage: Bacteria > Pseudomonadati > Pseudomonadota > Betaproteobacteria > Burkholderiales > Burkholderiaceae > Paraburkholderia > Paraburkholderia bryophila. The sequence goes on along the minus strand of NZ_JACCAS010000002.1, from coordinate 3,101,274 downwards.
GGCCTGATCCTCTCAACACAACGCGATGAACGACCTGGAACTTGGCCAACGCGATACCGCACGCCTCAGCCTCGCTCCGCGCGGACCGCGTGGCCGTAAGTACTCTCGATACGCCGATCCTGTTCCTGCGCCGAAAAGTGCTCCCATTCGAGGCCGTTCACATCGACGCTCTTCGTGAAGCCCTCGGCCGCGTCGTCCTCAAAGCCGATGTGGCGCAATTGACCTGCTTTTTCCGGCGTCAGGTTGATCGAGAAGTTGAGCAGATCGGTGCGCCACATTGCGTACTGACCGGACACCACGGCGGTGGGCGCTTGCCCGAGACGCAGACTGTAGTCGGCAATCGAGGCGTCAAGGTCGGCGACCGCAAGGGCTATGTGGAACCGCTTCATGGTGTTCTCTCCGGATAGTGGGGGAATGGGCCACACCATCGTATCGAGAGCGGAAAGCGGTAACCAGTTGCGCAATCATCCCGGTATCGACGTTACCCGTCATGTGCTGAATTACGCGCGCGCGTTCGCTCTCCCGCTCTCCCGTTCGCGCGTTGGCCCGTTCGCGATCAGGCACGCGGAAAGCGCAATTCGAAGCGCACCACGCCGGGCGCCGGACAGGCCGCCTGCACGGCGCCGCCATGCAGATGCATGATCGCCTTGACGATGGCGAGCCCCAGCCCGCTCGATTCGGTGAATTCGCTGCGCGCCGCATCCGCCCGGTAGAAACGGTCGAACAGCCGGTGCAACTGATCGTCCGGAATCGGCGCACCGTCGTTCTCCACCACTACGGTCGCGCCCGTTTCGTCGTTCGCGCCGCTTAACCGCACCACCGTGTTGGGCGCCCCATATCTCACCGCATTCACGACCAGATTGTTGATCGCGCGACGGCATAGCATCGGATCGGCGGAGACCGATCCGGTCGCCTCGATCGTGAAGCGCATGCCGCGCTCGTCGGCGAGACCTTCGAAATAGTCCGCGATTCGGACGAGTTCCTCGCGCAGGTCGACCGTTTCCCGATCGACCGACAACGCCGCATGATCCGCGTGCGCCAGAAACAGGATGTTCTCGGCAATGTGGCTGAGGCGGTCCAGCTCTTCCAGATTCGATTCGAGCACCTGCTGATACTCGTCGGGCTCGCGGGGTTTCGCGAGCGTGACCTGGGTCTGGCCGATCAGCGCGCCGATCGGCGTGCGGATCTCATGCGCCAGATCGGCGGAAAACTGCGACAACCGCTGATATCCGTCCGCGAGACGGTCGAGCATGGCGTTGAACGCGTGCGTGAGTTGGCGCAACTCGACCGGCGCGGCTTCGCTGTCGAGTCGCACCGCGAGGCTCGCCGGACTGATCTGCGCGGCGCGCGTGGCGATCTCGCGCACCGGCCGCAACGCGCGGCGCAATACGCAGTAAGCGAGCAGCGTGGCGGCGAGCATGCCGCACAGCGTGGCCAGCAGGATGCGGTTGCGATACGCTGCGAGCATGCGCACTTCCTGGGTCATCGGATGCGCGGCGATCACTTCGACTTCGGCGCCGTCCTCGCGCGCCTTGGCCGTTGCGATCGCCCAATGCACCGGCACGCCGTCCGCCAGCACGGTGCGGCGAATCTCGGCGAAGGTCGGCAGGCGGCCCGCCGGGCCGGCCTGCAACGGCGGTACCGCAATGCCGGCCGGATTGACGTCGATAAACGGCGTCTCGTTGGGCCGGCGAAACAGCAGCACGTCCGCCTCTCCGCCCAACATGGTTTCGAACAGCAGCGGGCGCTCCTTCAATTCGCTGACGGAATACATATCCTGAACGATCCGGCTGAAGTGCTCGACACGACCGGTCAGCACGACGTCGGCGCGGCGCTCCAGCGATACTTCGGCGGAGTGATAGAAATACGCGCCGAGCGTGCCGATCACCACGCAGGCAATCGATGCGAACAGCACCGTGGTGCGCGCCGTCAGCGAACGCTCGGCCCACCAGTTCATGAGCCGTCGCCGAACGTGTAGCCGATGCTGCGCACCGTGTGGATCAGCTTCTTTTCGAACGGGTGATCGACCTTGGCGCGCAGCCGTTTGATGGCTACGTCCACCACATTCGTATCGCTGTCGAAATTCATATCCCACACTTCAGAGGCGATCTGCGTGCGCGACAGCGCTTCGCCCTGACGCCGCACCAGCAGGTGCAACAGCATGAATTCCTTATTGGTCAGCGCAATCTCCACGCCTTCGCGCGTCACCTTGCGACGCAGCACGTCGAGCTTGAGGTCGGCGATCTCGAACACGTCGCTCTCGCGGATCACGCCGCGCCGCAGCAGCGTGCGAATGCGCAGCACGAGTTCGGTGAACGAAAACGGCTTGACCAGGTAGTCGTCCGCGCCGAGTTCGAGACCGCGAATACGATCGCTGACATGGTCGCGCGCGGTCAGGAAGATCACCGGCAGATCGCGCCGCGCCCGCAGCGTGCGCATGATTTCCCAACCGTCGATGCCCGGCAGCATCACGTCCAGCACCACCAGCTCATACGTCTGTTCGAGCGCCATGTGCAGGCCGTCCGTGCCGGTGCGGGCGAGATCGACCGCATAGCCGCTCTCGCGCAAACCCTTCTTCAGGTAGTCGCCGGTTTTCGGATCGTCTTCAATGACGAGAATGCTCATGGGGCTGACGCGCGCTGGAACGCCGGACAGATAGATAGGTAGCAACCATTCTACGTGGCGCGGGCCGCGCCGTTCATGACGTTTTTGTCATCCGCCGGTCACCCGGCTGAGCCGATCGCACGCCTAATCTGCCCCCATCGCTGCTCTCATTGCCGCGCCATCGCAGTCCCCCTCGTTCACCCACCTGGAGTCGTTCCATGAAGATCGTTTCCGCGAAGGCACTGCGCGTGCTCGTCGCTCCGGCGTTCGTCGCCGCCGCGCTGCTCGCCGCCGGACCCGCCGCGCAAGCCCAGAGCGCCGCGCCCACCGGCGTGCGCGGCACCGTCACGTCGCTGTCGGGCGACCTGCTCAAGGTCCACACGCGCGACGGCAAGGACGTCGACGTGAAGCTCGCCAAAGACACGCCGATTCGCGGCGTCACCCTCGCCAACGTGAACGACATCAAGCCGGACAGCTATGTCGGCACGGCCGCGATTCCGCAGGCCGACGGCACCTTGAAGGCGCTCGAAGTCCACGTGTTTCCGGCCAGCATGCGCGGTAGCGGCGAAGGTCACCGCCCGTGGGATCTGGGCGGCAACAGCTCGATGACCAACGGCACCGTCGGTTCGCTCGTGGTCAGCAATGGCCGCACGATCACGGTGAAGTACAAGGACGGTGAAAAGAAAATCGTGATTCCGCCGGACGTGCCGATCGTCAACCTGGTGCCGGGCGACCGTTCGCTGCTGGTGCCGGGCGCGAAGGTCGTGCTGTTCGCGCACAAGGAAGCGGACGGTTCGATGGCGGCCAACTTCATCTCGGCAGGTGAAAACGGCATAACGCCGCCGATGTAAGCCGGCGCGACCGTATTGCTTCAACTGCTCGAACGACCGCGTCCTGTCACGACGCGGCTTTCCGTCTTCCGTTCACCCCGTCATCGCCGTCATTGCCGCCATGCCCGAAACACGCAAGCGTCAGCTCGTTCACCCGCTCGTCGTACGCATCACCCATTGGATCAACGCGTTTGCGATGGTCTGCATGGTGATGAGCGGCTGGGCCATCTACAACGCGTCGCCGTTTTTCCCGTTCAGGTTTCCCGCGTGGGCGACCGTGGGCGGCTGGCTTGGCGGTTCGATTGCGTGGCATTTCGCGGCCATGTGGCTGCTGTGCGCGAACGGGCTGCTGTATCTGGCGTATGGGATCGGACGCGGGCATTTCCGCCGCAAGCTGTTGCCGGTTCATCCACGCGACGTGGTGCATGACGCGGCCTTGGCGCTGCGCTTCAGACTGCCGCACGACACCGGCCGCTACAACGCCGTGCAGCGTGCGCTCTATCTGCTGGTGCTGTCGCTCGGCGTGCTGCTGGTGGCGTCGGGATTGTCGATCTGGAAGCCGGTGCAATTCTCGTGGCTGACCGCGCTAATCGGCGGCTTCGATTTCGCACGGCGCCTGCATTTCGTCGCCATGGCGGGCGTGGTGGGATTTGTCGTCGTGCATCTGGCGCTCGTGCTATTGGTACCGCGCACCTTGCTGCCCATGCTCACCGGCCGCGCCAAACCCACTGCTCACGAAGGAACCCAGGCATGAGCGCATCCCGTCCCGACGAGGCGCGCCGTTCGCCCATCGTCCTCAGCGATCACCGGCCGCAAATCGAACGTTTGCAGCGGCGCCTGTTTCTGCGCTCGTCGCTGTCGATCGGCGCACTCGCCATGCTGTCCGGCTGCAACATGCAGGACGGCGATTCGGTCGACAAGGTGCTGTGGGCCATGTCGCGCTGGAACGATCGCGTGCAAGGCTGGCTGTTCGACCGCAACAAGCTCGCGCCGACCTATTCGGCGCGCGAAATCACCGACCCGTTTCCGTTCAACGCGTTCTATCCCGAGTTCGATGCACCGGATGTGGACGGCTCGACTTATCAGCTCGACGTGTCGGGCCTGGTCATGGACAAGCGCAGTTGGAATCTCGATCAGTTGCGCGCGTTGCCCCAGGCTTCGCAGATCACGCGCCACATCTGCATTGAAGGATGGAGCGCGATCGGCCAATGGCGCGGCGTGCCGTTCCGCACCTTCCTGGAGCGCATCGGCGCCGATCTGAGCGCGCGCTATGTCGGCTTCAAATGTGCGGACCGTTACTATTCGAGCCTCGATATGGCGACGGCCTTGCATCCGCAAACGCAACTGACGCTCGATTTCCGCGATGCCCCGTTGCCCGCGAAATACGGCTATCCGCTGAAACTGCGGGTGCCGACCAAACTCGGCTTCAAGAACCCGAAGCACATCGCGGCGATCTTCGTGACCAACACGAACCCTGGCGGCTACTGGGAAGACCAGGGGTACAACTGGTTCAGCGGCTTATAGCGGCTTTTAGCAATTTCTAGCGGCTGGTTGCCGTTGCTGCCGCAACCGGCCGTCACGAACGCGCCTAAACGGCGGTCACGTAACGCGCCACCGGCTTCACCACACGCGGCGTAGGCGGATCGTAGACGGTGCGCATGCGTTTGACTTCATCGACCGGACTCAGGCCGAATAGCCGCTTGAACTCGCGGCTGAATTGCGACGCGCTTTCATAACCGACGCGCGCCGCGGCCGCGCCCGCGCTCAACCCGTCCTGCACCATCAGCAAGCGCGCGTGATGCAAACGCGTGGTCTTCACGTATTGCATCGGCGAAGTTGCTGTCACCGCTTTGAATTGCGCGTGGAACACCGCGAGGCTCATGCCGGCTTCGGCGGCCAGCGTGTCCACGTCGAGTTCGCCGTAGTAGTCGGCATGAATTCGCCGCAGCGCCTTGGCAATGCGCCCGAAATGGTTCTGATGCGTCAGCGCCGCGCGGATCGCATCGCCCTGCTCGCCAGTCAGCACCCGGTAGCAGATTTCGCGGACCACGCTGGGCGCGAGAATGCGCGCGTCGAGCGGCGACGCCAATGCTTCCATTAACCGTTGCACGGCATTCGACAAAGCCGGATCGAGCGACGTCGAATAGACGCCGAGCGGTTCGTTCTGCGCCGCGCCTTGCGTTTCGTTCAGCGCCATCAGCAACTCGGCCACCATGGTCAGATCGACGCGCACCGAGATCGCGAGGAATGGCGTTTCCGGACTCGCCTCGGTTTCGCACTCGAACGGTAGCGGCACCGACAGCACCAGATACTGTTGCGCGTCGTACTGGAACACCTGGTCACCGAGATAACCGCGTTTGCGTCCCTGACAAACAATCACGATGCTCGGCTCATACATGACCGGCATGCGCGGCATCGGACTATTGGCGCGCATCAGATTGACGCCTTCCAGACTCGAACGCGTAAAGCCCGGATTCGGCGCCAGCAGGTCGAACAGTTCGACCATTCGCGGGGCGGCGAGCGTGCTTGCGACGGGATCAGTCGCGGGATCAGGAGCGGGATCAGTGGCGGGACTTAAGGCGGGACTTGACATGACGGTATAGTGACGCTCAAGAGAATAATGCTTGAAATTTAGCACTAAACGACCTACTGCGCTCCCGGCCAGGAGTTTTAGGCAAATCTTCAAGACATTCAGGTATTCCCCGGTTCAGGGTCGGCTCCTAAGATGGGAACCCTGCCGGATCGAGTTTTCCGCACCACGCTGGGCTCGGTTGTCAATTCACTGCTTCGGCGAATTCGTCGACCACCGCTGGCGCTGTGATCCCGGCTCAAGACAAGGCTGTCCGCGGCGACTCCACGCGTCGCCTGAGGGCATCGCCTTGTGACATCACCCTCTTTGCTGGAGCTACCCATGAGCACGACTTACGCCTATGCAGCGACCGACGCTACCGCGCCGCTCGCTCCGTTCGAAATCCAGCGCCGCGAACTGCGCGCCCATGACGTGCAGATGGAAGTCCTGTTTTGCGGCGTGTGCCATTCCGACTTGCATCAGGCGCGCAACGAATGGAAGAACACGGTTTTTCCGGTGGTACCGGGACATGAGATTGTTGGCCGCGTCAGCGCGGTGGGTCCGGACGTCACGAAGTACAAGGTAGGCGATCTGGTTGGCGTGGGTTGTCTGGTGGATTCGTGCCGCACGTGTGCGAGTTGCGAGGAAGATCTCGAGCAGTATTGCGAGAACGGCTGGGTGGGCACGTATAACGGCGTCGACCGTGTGGATGGTCAGATCACTTACGGCGGTTATTCGACGCAACTCGTGGTCGACGAGGAATTCACGCTGCGGGTGCCGGAGAATCTCGACCCGGCGGGTGTAGCGCCGTTGCTGTGCGCGGGCATTACCACGTATTCGCCGTTGCGCACGTGGGGCGCGGGTCCCGGCAAGAAGGTCGGGATTGTCGGCCTGGGCGGACTGGGCCATATGGGTGTGAAGCTGGCGCATGCGATGGGTGCGCATGTGGTGCTGTTCACGACGTCGCCGTCGAAGATTGAAGATGCGAAGCGGTTGGGCGCGCATGAGGTGGTGATTTCGAAGAATGCGCAGGAGATGGAAGCGCATACCAACAGCTTCGATTTCATTCTGAATACGGTGGCTGCGCAGCACGATCTGAATCCGTTTTTGAATCTGCTGAAGCGGGATGGGACGATGACGCTGGTGGGTGCGCCCGAGCACGATCATCCGTCGCCGCAGGTGTTCAATCTGATCTTCAAGCGTCGCCGGTTGGCTGGGTCGCTGATTGGGGGGATTGCCGAGACGCAGGAAATGTTGGACTTCTGCGGCGAGCATGGGATTACTTCTGATGTCGAAGTGATTGCTATGCAGGGGATTAATGAGGCTTATGAGCGGATGCTGAAGAGTGATGTCAAGTATCGGTTTGTGATTGATCTGGATTCCTTGCGAAAGTAATTTTTTTGCGGTTTTTGCGCTCGTGGCCGCGGGGGTTTTTTTGCCTGCGGCGCGGGTGTTTGGTTTGTTTTTGTTGTTGCTGTAATTCGCTGCGCATGCTTGTCTCGATGCTTGTGGTGTTGGCCTTTCCTTGCTTTCTTAGTGGTCTATTAGCGATCCCCCTGTGCGGGGGGGCACCTACTTCTCTTTGCCGCGGCAAAGAGAAGTAGGCAAGAGAAAGCCGCTCACACCGCTAACCATTAAGCGGGTCCCCCGCGCAGCCACGGTAGTGGCTCATCTGGAATCCGTGTCCTCGCGCATTCGACGCCAGTGACACAGCAGTCATCCTTCCGGCAGCGCTCCGCGTGCCGAACGGTAAGTCAAAAAACATCGGGACACGCGTCGGTCTACCCACGCATTACGGCGCGTCGCCGAGGCGAAGCCGACGGCCCGCGCGCGCGAAAACGAAGCACCTGGTTTCAATGCAAACCGTTCTGACGAGCGCACGGCGCGAGTCAGGATGTATGACGGCTTTGTCACGAGAGCGGAGTGTGCGAGAGCACGGATTCCAGATGCACCACTGCCGGTGGTGGACCACGAAGCCCGCTTAATAGTTAGCGGTGTGAGCGGCTTTCTCTTGCCTACTTCTCTTTGCCGCGGCAAAGAGAAGTAGGTGCCGCCCCGCACAGGGGCAACGCTAATAGACCACTAACAAAGCAAGGAAAGGCCAACACCAAAAACCCACCACCCCGCCAGGCAGGCAGGCAGGCAAAAAACCACCATTTCCGACTGGAGCAAAAAACCGTGATCGACAGAATAACTGCAATGCGCACATTCATCCGAATCGTGGACACAAACAGCTTCACCCGCGCGGCGGAGTCGTTAAACATCCCACGAGCAACGGCAACGACGACAGTCCAGAACCTGGAAGCCCTACTAGGCACAGCCTTACTAGCCCGCACAACGCGGCGCCTGAGCGTAACCCCAGAAGGCGCGGCCTACTACGAACGCTGCACACAAATCCTGGCCGACATAGACGACATGGAAGCCAGCATCCGCCACGCAACGGACAACCTGACCGGGCGCCTGCGCATCGAAATGCCCGGCGCGGTAGCCAGCGCCATCGTCCTCCCAGCACTGGAAAACTTCCACACCCGATACCCGAATCTCGACCTGGCCATCAGCATCAGCAATCGCACGGTCGACCTGATCTCGGAAGCGATCGACTGCAGCATCCAGCTCGGCGAAATGCCCGACTCGAACCTCGTCGCGCGTAACCTGGGCACGCTCGAACACGTCACCTGCGCAAGCCCCGCCTACCTCGCCCGCTACGGCACACCCACCGATCTCGACGATCTGCGCGGACACGTCGCGGTCAACTGCATGTCGCCGCATAACGGCCGTGAAGTGGACTTCGATTTCGAAGTGGATGGCGAAGCGCAACAGGTCAAGGTGAAAGGCTTCGTCAAAGTCAGCGACGAACAGGCCTACCTCACCTGCGGACTGCAAGGTCTCGGCCTGATCCAGCCCGCACGGATCGCTGCGCAACCCTATCTCGACTCAGGCCTGTTGCGCGAAGTCCTGCCGCAATGGCAACCGGTGCCGATGCCGGTCGCCGTCGCCTATGTGAAAAACCGCCGCGTGTCGCCGCGCGTGCGCGCCTTCGTCGACTGGCTCGCGGAGTTGTTCGAACAGGCCGAACACGTCGACCAGGACCTCACCCGCGTACGACAATTGCTGCGCGGCCTGCATCCCGCCTAAGGCGGCGTCGATGCAGGTCCGCAGCAATATGCGGCAATCACGCAGCAGCGCGCAACAACGCGCAACAATCAATCAGTTCGGCAGCGTCAGCGGCACCGGCCGCGTCAACAGATCCACGTAGAAATTGAAAAAGCCCGGATTGTCGAAGCGCTTGACGACCGTCATCTTCTGCAAGCCCGCCGGCGGCGAACTCGTATAACCCGTAGCCTTGCCGTCATTAGCGCCGAAGCTCATATCCACATCCACCCATTCATCCACGGTTTGCGTGGCGAACGAAGGATTCATCAGATACGCGAGCGTCAGCGTGTCCCAGATGTTCGTGGTGTAGTTCGGGTTCGTCTCGAAGCCATTCTTGCCGTCGAAACCATAACCGTTCAACGTCTTGAACAACTGCGTGATGATGGTCTGCTTCGTCGGATCATGCGCGACACGATCGTATAGCGCCTTGTCCATCTTCACGGTGTCCGTCACGTCGAGCGGAATCACCACCTGTTTGATCGGCAAATGCAACACGGCCTTCGCCGCTTCCGGATCGAACCACCAGTTGAATTCCGCCGTGGGCGTGGTATTACCCGGCACATCGATCGCACCGCCCATGTAGATGATCTGCTTGATCAACGGCACGATCTCGGGATGCTGCCGCGTAGCCAGCGCGATATTGGTCAGCGGGCCGATCGCCAGAATCGTCACTTCACCCGGGTTCTGCCTCACCGAATCGACAATGAAATCGACCGCGCTTTTGCTCTGCACTTTGGTGTGCGTCGCAAAGCCGTCCGGCGGCGCGACGAGGTCGCTGTCCGATTTCGGCTCGGGGTTATTCCACGCGCCGAGATAGCCGTCGCCACCGGGGAATTGCTTCTGCTCGGCCTGAATGGTCGCGAAGTGGTGCGACAGCGCGTAATTGGCGCCGGCATACACACCGATCTGTTTCTCGACACCCAGACGCTCGACCGATTTCAACGCATCGGCAACGCCCTGCTTCAACCATTGATTGCCGGACACGACCGTAATGCCCAGCACGTTCAGCGAACCTTGCGCCTGCAGTTGCGCCGCCATGACGCCAAGCTGGCCGTCGTCGCTCAGGGTGTTGTAGTCGCTGTCGATAATCACTTTCGGTGCAGCGCTGGATGCATTCAGGCTGTTGCCGCCGCACGCGGAGACGGCAAGGATTGCCGTCACGCTTGCCACGCACGTCATTGCTACAAGAAGTCTTTTCATTGATGTCTCTTATTTTTAATCGCAGCATCGCGAGAGCCGGCGGCAACAATGCCTCTCCGGCGAGGACGAACAGGTCCCCGCACGGTGACGCGCGTAGCTGGATTTTTTGTTGAAGCGCATGCGCGTCGCCTGACGCGCATGGCGGTCGATGCCGCCGCAACGGCACACACTCCGTTGCGGCGGGTGAAACTCGACGATGGGTTAGCGGCGCGTCACGGACCAGGCGCGACGCGCGCGACCCGAATTACGGCTGACGGGCTTGCGGCGACGCACCCGGACACGCCGGGTCTTTACCCCAATGACCGTCGCACACGCGCCAACGGCACAACTGGTCTTCGAAGAAGCCACGCTGCCCACACTCTTTCACGCGCTCCGCGAGCTTCGCACTGGCGGGCGTGGCGCTCACTTTGGTCGTGGCACTGCCGCCCGCCGGCTTGCTATCGGCCGGTTTGGTTCGCGCGACCAGCGCCGCCAACAGATCGGCATCCGAATCGTCTTTCGAAGCCGTGCCGCTCGGGCGCTGCTTCTTCGACTGCGCAACGGCGGTCGGCGTGCTCGCATGACGGTTGCCCGCACTGGCGGTCGCGCTTTCCTTCTTGCCGTGCGCCGCTTCATGCTTGCTATTGCCGGCGAGCGCGGTTGCACTCTTGCCATGCTTGGCCGCGGGCACCGGCACCGCCGAAGCGGACGTCGCGGATGCCACCGGCGTGGGCGCACTGCTCGGCTCCGCGCCGTCGGCCAACGCACGCGACAGGCGGTCGGCGCCGCTGGCGGGTGCGGGTGCTGACGCCGCGGCGGCCTTGCTGTCGCTGTCGTCGGCGATGATGGTGGCCGCTTGCGACGAAGCCGGTACCGGCGCCGCCGGCGCTTTCGCGACGACCTGCGCGGCGCCCGGCAACGATGCAGAGGCCGGCACAGCCGCGGTCGCGGCAGGCTTCTCCGCTTCGCCCGGCGTAGCTGACGTAGTCGATGCCAGCGTCTCATCATGCTGACGCTGCTGCATATGCCACGCGCCCCAACCGCCGGCCGCGATCACCAGCAGCGCGACCAATAGAAGTGGCGCCCTGGACCGGCGTGGTTTTTCGGTAGGCGGCGCAACGCGGCCTTCCAGGTTCGCGAGAATTCGCGAACCATTGGCATCAGCGCCTTTAGCCTTATCGGATAACAGGCTAGGCGGGGCTTTGGAATTCGAATTTTCCGGCGCACTCATTCACTGTCTCATTGAATCCTGGATTATTTCGCCGTGATAATACCGTTCCGGCTCGTCTCCGAGCAGGCCTGATTCTAAGAGCAAGCATTACAAAATACAATTGTTTCCAATTTCCGGGGTCGCCTTTGATTGCCGTTGTACTTCTCTCCTATTTCGCCATCGCCGTCCTGATCGCCGCAATGCTGCTATTGCCGGCAGTACGCGCCTCTTTATTAGGCGTTGCACTCGCCATTCATGGCCGTGTTATGCGCGGAGCATCGCGCAGTGCAACGCGCGCTCGCGGTCAATTAGCACGCTCGGCAAAAATTTCGCAATCCACCGCAGTTGATATGCAAAAGTTACTGGTAAAGCGGCGCTTGCTGATTTTTACCACGACAGGTATTCTTGCGACGCCGCCATTGGTGGCATTGGCTTTACGCGGCCGGCAATTATTCCAATTCGATGACACTGCGCGGGTACCGGACGAGAAAATTGCCGCGTTATTGAACGGCGAACAGCTCGTGCCCCCGCCGCCGCTGCCGCCGGAGGTATTCGCCACGCAGGAAGTCGAACAGATTCGGCCCGCGCTCAAAGACGCGAGCCGTGACTGGAATTTGCTCGATGCGGACTTCAGAACACGCTTATTGCTCGTGTATAAAATCATGCACGAGCAATACGGGTATGAAATGGCTTTGCTGGAAGGTTATCGCAGTCCGGAGCGGCAAAACCGCCTGGCGCAAATGGGGGGCAACGTCACCAATGCCGCAGCGTTTCAGAGCTATCACCAATACGGTCTTGCCGCGGACAACGCTTTCTTGCGCGACGGCAAGCTCGTCATTTCAGAAAAAGATCCCTGGGCTATGCGAGGCTATCAGTTATACGGTCAGACCGCCGAACAGGTCGGTCTGACGTGGGGTGGACGCTGGAAAATGATGGATCTCGGGCACGTCGAATATCACAAACCCGGCTTCGTCCTTGGGCGGGGTCATTAAGGTGAAGCGGGTAATAAAGAGGTTGACAATGGGGCGTTCAATCAATTTTCCCGGCAAAAAGCGGCAATGCCAGTTGCATAGCGACATTGCGCTATGCGCTTTTTTGTGCGCCCATCTGTGTGAATTTAACAATCCCGCCACAATCGCTTTCGCCTGAATATGCTTTCGTTTTATTTCAAACGCCGCACGCGCGCCTGGCTGACCGCCACACCCCGCGCCATAACACACATCAACAAGACCTGACCGGCTTATGCGACGCATTCTCAACGTGTTGACCCATACACGCACGCTCTCGATCATCGGCCTGCTCGCGCTCGCCGCTGTTTTATTCATCGGCGCGGAAGCGGCGCAGATCGACCTGATGTGGCCCGCGCTCGTGTTCGGCGCAGTGCTCGCGTTGATCGTGCTGGTCTGGGTGATCCGCCGCCTGCTCGCGCGGCGTGCGAATCGCAAGCTCGGCGAAATGCTCGAGCAGCAGGCGGAGAAGCAGACCGAGACCGGTCCGGCGCCCACGCCCGCGCGTCAGGCGGAACTCGACGTGCTGCGCACGCGCCTCGTCGACGCGGTGAAAACCATCAAGACCTCGAAGATCGGCCAGGTCTCGGGCGGCTCGGCGCTGTACGAACTGCCGTGGTACATCGTGATCGGCAACCCGGCGGCCGGCAAGAGCAGCGCGGTGCTGAACTCGGGTTTGCAATTCCCGTTCGCCGACAAGAACAACGCGGTGATTCACGGCATTGGCGGCACGCGTAACTGCGACTGGTTCTTCACGACCGAAGGCATTCTGCTAGACACCGCCGGCCGCTATTCCGTGCACGACGAAGACCGCACCGAATGGCTCGGCTTTCTCGGCCTGCTCAAGCGGTTCCGGCCGAAGGCGCCGATCAACGGCATCATCGTCACGGCAAGCATTGCCGAGCTGACCAACAGTAAGCCCGAATTCGCAATCAATCTCGCGAAGAACCTGCGCCAGCGCGTGCAGGAATTGACCGAGAAGCTCGAAGTGTTCGCGCCGGTGTACGTGATGTTCACCAAGGCCGACCTGATTACCGGCTTCACCGAATTTTTCAGCGGCAGCGAGCGTCACGAATACGACCGCGTGTGGGGCGCCACCCTGCCCTACCAGCCCGACGAGAAGCGCGACGTGGTCGGCCTGTTCGACGAGCACTTCGAAGAACTGTATGACGGCCTGAAAGAAATCAGCGTCGCGCAGATGTCGATCAATCGCGGCAACAAGCTGTCGCCGGGCCAGTTGAGCTTCCCGCTCGAATTCTCGACCATCAAGCCCGCGTTGCGCGCGTTCCTCGCCACGCTGTTCGAAACCAACCCGTTCCAGTACAAGCCGATTTTCCGCGGCTTCTACTTCACCAGCGCCTTGCAGGAAGGCGAAACCAACAGCGCCGCGGCCACCCGCATCGCCACCCGTTTCGGCCTGAGCGCCGACAGCCTGCCCAAGCCGCATAGTGCGTTCTCGAAGAACGGCTTCTTCCTGCGCGACCTGTTCTCGAAAGTGATCTTCGCCGACCGTCAGACGGTCCGGCAATTCGCGAGCCCCGCCAAAACGCGCATGCGCTATGCGACGTTCTTCGGCTTCGTGGCCGTGCTGGCGCTGGCGCTCGGCGGCTGGACGTGGTCCACGGTGAATAACGAGCAACTCACCGCGAACGTGCAGGCCGACCTCGACAATGTCGTGCGTCTGCAGCAGAACCGCAACGATCTGCAGTCGCGCATGCAGGCCATGGACGTGCTCGAAGACCGCATCGACCAGCTCGAACAGTTCCGCCGCGACCGGCCGCTCGCGGTGTCGCTCGGTCTGTATCAGGGCGACCGTCTCGAACAGCGTCTGCTCACCGAGTACTACAACGGCGTGCGGCAGATCCTGCTCGACCCGGTCTCGCAGAATCTCGCGTCGTTCCTGAAAGACGTCAACGCGCATCCCGATCAGCTCGCGCCGCTGAACCGCACGCCGGACGCGGCCGCCGTGCCGGTGTCCGCGCATGCGGCGATGGCCGCGAACGGCCAGGGCGGCCTGTATAGCGACGCCTCGCCCACCAACGTGGAAGACGCGTACAACGCGCTCAAGACCTACCTGATGCTGAGCGACAAGCGTCACGTGGAAACGGCTCACCTGACCGATCAGGTGGCCCGCTTCTGGCGCGGCTGGCTCGAAACGAATCGCGGCAACATGCCGCGCGACGAGATGATCCGCAGCGCCGAACGCATGATCACGTTCTACCTGTCGCGCGTCTCCGACGACGACTGGCCGATGATCGACGAGAACCTCGGTCTGGTCGACCAGACCCGTGAAAACCTGCGCCGCGTGGTGCGTGGCATGCCGGCCCGTCAGCGCGTCTACGAGGAAATCAAGGCGCGTGCGTCGACCCGTTTCGCGCCCATGACGATCGCGCGCATTGTCGGCGACAACAACACGGCGCTGGTCGCGGGCAGCTACGCGATCCCCGGCACCTTCACGCGTGAGGCGTGGTTCCAGTACGTGCAGCCCGCGATTCGCGACGCCGCCACCAAGGAACTGCAGGCGAAAGACTGGGTGCTCAACACCTCCGCGCACGACGATCTGACGCTGGAAGGCAGCCCCGAGCAGATCCAGAAGGCGCTCGTCACGATGTACAAGACCGACTACGCCATGCACTGGCAGAAGTTCATGCAAGGCATCGCGGTGCAGAACTTCGGCAGCTTCGGCCAGGCGGTGGATGCGATGAACCGTCTCGGCGATCCGCAAGACTCGCCGATCCGCAAGGTGCTCGAAACCGCGTACGACCAGACCTCGTGGGATAACCCGTCGCTGTTCAACGCGAACCTGAAGCGCGCGCAGACCGGCGCCACCAGCTGGTTCAAGAACCTGTTTTCGCGCGTGCCGACCGGCCAGTTGAACGCCAACATCGACATCAACGGCAATCCGGTCGAAATGCCGATGGGCCCGATCGGCCAGGAGTTCTCGGCGCTCGGCCGTATTGTCCAGACCGGCGACAACGGCTCGATGCTCAAGGGCTATATGGACACGCTGTCCAAGGTCCGCACGCGCTTCAACGTGATCAAGAACCAGGGCGATCCGGGACCGGGCGCGCGTCAGTTGATGCAACAGACGCTCGACGGCAGCGGCTCCGAACTGGCCGATTCGCTCAAGTACGTCGACGAGCAGATGCTCACCGGCCTCACCGACTCGCAACGCAAGGCGCTGCGTCCGCTGCTGGTGCGTCCGCTGATGGCCGCCTATGCGGTGGTGATCCAGCCGGCTAGCGTCGAAGTCAACAAGGTGTGGAACGCGCAGGTCTATCAGACCTTCCAGGGATCGCTCGCGACCAAGTACCCGTTCGCGGGCGACGCCAAGGTCGAAGCCGGTGCCAGCGAAATCGCCCAGGTGTTCGGGCCGGACGGCGCGATCGCCAAGTTCGTCGGTACGACGCTCGGGCCGCTCGCGGTGCGCCGCGGCGACACGCTGACGGCACGCACGTGGGGCGACATGGGTCTCGCACTGACGCCCGACTTCACCAGCGGCTTCGCGCGCTGGGTGGCGCCGCTTGCCGGCGGCGCAGCGGGTGGTGGCGCGGGAGCCCAAGGTTCGGCCGAACCGCAGACCGTGTTCCAGATCCTGCCGCAGCCTAGCAGCGGCACCACGGAATACACGCTCGCGATCGACGGTCAGCAGATGCGTTACCGCAATACGCCGCCGCAGTGGACCAACTTCGTGTGGCCGAATCCGTCGGGCTCGCCGGGCGCGACGCTGAACGCCACGACCTTCGACGGCCGCACGCTGCAACTGGTGAACGAGCCGGGCCGCTACGGTCTGGAGAAGCTGATCAACTCGGCGCAGCGCAAGCGTCGTCCGGACGGCACCTTCGACCTGACGTGGACGCAAGGCAATATCACGGTGGCGGTCAGCATGCGCATCATCAGCACGTCGCAGGCGTCGAGCGCCAGCAGCGACGCACCGCAACAACAAAGCCTGCGCGGCTTGCGTCTGCCGTCGTCGGTGGCGGACGTGAGCGCGGCGGCCAATTCGGTCAATGCAACGGCCGCGGGTGGACCGGGCGCCGCGCCCAGCCCCGCGCCCGTCAACGCGCCGGCGACCGCCGCCGCCGCGGTTTCGAATACAGGGAGTGCGCAATGACGCAGACCGTACAGGCGCAAATCGCCTATTTCGGCAAGATTCCGTCGCGCGGCGATTTCGTGAAGAGCGCGCATAACCCGCAGTTGCTGGCTACGCTCGATCGCTGGATCGCGGAAGCGATGGAACTGCTCACCGACGATCCGCGCTGGAAGATCGTCTACGAAAACGCCAAGCCGATGCACTTCGCGTTCCTCGGTTCGCGCAGCAAGCTGGCAATCGCCGGCCATATGATGGCGAGCCACGACCAGTCGTCGCGGCGCTTTCCGTTTCTCGCCGCCACGGCGCTCGAAGTCGAAAAGCCGCTGACGTTCCTCGCGCACAGCCCGCTCGCCTTCGCGCGCCTATGGTCGCGCATCGCCTCGCAAATGAAACCGCTGCTCGGCGCAAGCGAGCCGGCCGGCGCGCTGCAGGCGCTCGGCGAGACGATGGTGCCGATCGAGATTGGCGGCGGTCCCGGCAATCCGCACGACGGCACCTTCAACGACTTCGTCGAGCATCAAACCCTTGCCGGTCTCGAACAGATGCTGCTCGCGAGCGGCCACCCGGTGCGTCTGCGCGGCGCAATGCTGGCGCTCGGCTCGCTGCTGCGTCCGGTGATGCAAAGCGGCTCGTCGCATCTGGAACGCGGGCTCACGCTGCCGCTGCCGAACGACCCGTTCTACCGCAGTCTGGTGGCCGCGTTCTGGCTCGAACTGATCGCGCCCTTCGTCGCCCAGGCAGATTTCGAACTAGCTATTTTCATCGGCACGATTGCCGAGCGCGAGCGGCTCATCATCGGCTTTAACGGCGCTTCGGCCAAAACGCTGCACAGCGTGGTCGATCCGCAATCGTATGCGGCACATAACATCGATATCGACGATCCCGAGTGGATCGACGAACACGCACAAAACGATCATGGCATCAGCAAGCTCGTCAGTTACCTCGACCAACCGCAACTGTCGCTGCGCGTCAGCATCGACACGTTCCACGAAGCCTTCACGGGAGCGTGACGCGATGCTGAAGCCACGCAACTCAGGCACCTCACGCACCCCACGCATGCGCATGGCCGCGCTGCTCGCGGGGCTGCTGCTCAGCGCCGCCGCGCAAGCCGACAACGACGGCCCGGCGCGCGTCACGCCGGTCGACAACAGCGGCATGGCGATTCACACCACGGTGCTGCCGGGCACGGCGTCCGCGCAAACGGGCACCGCCGGACCCGCGGTGAGCACAGCCGGCCTCGCCAGCGGCACGACCGGCACCGGCGCGATCACCGCTGCGCCGCCGCCCGTCAATGCAACGCCGGGTCAGGTGGTGGTCGGCGGCAAGGTACCCGACGAAGCGACCAAGGCGGCCGTGCTCGCGAAACTGCGCGACACGTATGGCGCGGCCAATGTGGTCGATCAGATCGAAGTGGCCGACGTCGCGACGCCGCCCAACTGGTCAGCCAACGTGCAAAAGCTGATCGGCCCGCAGTTGAAGCAGATCAGCAAAGGCCAGTTGAAGATCGACGGCACGCAGATCGACGTGAAGGGTGAAGTACATAACGAGTCGCAGCGCCAGCAGCTAGCGAGTGACATGGCGAACGCGCTGAACCCGACCTACACGATCAAGAACGGGCTGCGCGTGAGCGCGTCCGAACAGGGGCTGCTCGATCAGACGCTGGCCAACCGCACGATCGAATTCGAAACCGGCAGCGCAACGCTCACGCCGCAAGGCCGGCTGATTCTCGATCAGATGGCGGCGGCCATGCAGAAGATGACGACCCGAACCGTGGCGATCATCGGGCACACCGACAACTCGGGTAATCGCACGTCGAATATCGCGCTGAGCCAGGCGCGCGCGGATGCGGTGAAGGGCTATCTGGTCGCCAAGGGCATCTCCCCCCAGCAGATGACGACCACCGGCGTCGGTCCGGATCAGCCGATCGCGTCGAACGATTCGACGGATGGACGCGCGAGGAACCGGCGCATCGAGTTCCGCGCGGGGTCGTGACAGCGCGGTGCTGCGGCGGCGCTCACTTGATCAGCGCGCCCCGTTCACCGAGCAACTGACGAAGTATCTTCCGGTGGCACCGGTTTTCGTCTTCGCAGTAACAGCCGACGGAAAAATCCGAGCTTTGTGACAAGGCCGCCAGCAAGTCCAACACCTTGCTGGCTTCGCCGTCATTCATTTCCGACCGGAATTTCCGCTCGAACTTCTGCCAGTCGGCCGCGCTGACCGCCGCCTTGGCCTCGGCCACCAGCTCAGCGCTTGGCGACAGATTCGGCAACCAGACATCGTAATAATCCCGGCTGCCAAACTCGGCCTTGGGGACGCCACGCGGTGGCCGCCTCACCGTCCCGATGCGCAATCCCTCGCCCGCCACACGAGGAGAACCGAGTTGCACGATGCGGATGCCCATGTTGTCTTCCTGAAGATTGAATGACGACGGCCACGCCTGTTTACGCTGCCTGTTTACGCGGGCTGATTCTTCAGCCCAAGCACCTCGATCTTCGCGATCTCCGGCGGTGCCACGAACAACTCGTCGGCGCTGCCCATCAACGCCCTGGCGATCGGCCCGCTCAGATGCGCGTCGCGGCCCGCTTCGTCCTGGAACGCGTCGAACACGCCGAACACGCGGTCCGACAATTTCAACGCAAACCAGATCGGCGTGGTGGTTTCCTGATTCGCCAGCTCCAGTCCTTTTTCCAGAAAAGCCGCCACGTCTGCTTCCTTGCCGGGCTTCGCTTCAAAGCGCGCGAACAGTGCGTACTTGATCATGATGAGTCTCTCCGAGTGAATGGGATCGCAACGCTTGCGACCGGTCCCACTTTACAGCGCGGAGCGCATCTGGGATGCTGGCACGATTGACATCTTTGGTATCGATCGAGCCATGAATATTACGGTGCTGACGCTGGAAGGCGTATTCGACACGGGTCTCGCGATCGTTCTGGATGCGTTGACCACGGCGAATGAACTCTCCGCGTTGCAGGCGTGGCCGGGCGAACCGTTTCAGGTGTCGGTCGCCGGTGTGCGCCGCAAGGTCAAAAGCGCGCAAGGCCTGAGCGTTCCCGTGCGACCGCTGGCGGACTGCCCGGCGCCGGATCTGGTGATCGTGCCGGCGCTCGGCTACAAGATGCCCGAGTCGCTGCAGGCGGCGCTGGCGCGTGCGGACGTGGCCGAAGCCGCCGTCGCGCTGCGTGGTTGGGCGGAAACGGGGGTGCGTATCGCCGCGGCGTGCGTCGGTACGTTCGTGCTGGCTGAAAGCGGCTTGCTGGCGCAGCACAACGCCACCACCACGTGGTGGCTGGCGCCGCTGTTTCGTCAACGCTATCCGTCCGTGCGTCTCGACACGAGCCATATGCTGGTCAACTCCGGACAGTTCGTGACGGCAGGCGCCGCGTTCAGCCACATCGACATGACGCTCTGGTTGATCCGCCAGGCCAGTCCCGAACTGGCCACGCTGGTGGCGAATTACCTGGTGGTCGACTCGCGGCCGTCGCAATCGGCGTACATCATTTCGGATCACCTGTCGCACGCCGATCCGCTGGTCGAGCGTTTCGACCGCTGGGCTCGCGCGCATCTCGACAAGGGTTTCAATCTGGATGCCGCCGCCAATGAACTGGCGACCAGCAAGCGCACGCTGGCGCGGCGCGTTCGCGACGTTCTGGGCAAGACGCCGGTCTCGCACGTGCAGGACCTGCGCATCGAGCGTGCCGTGCATCTGCTGAAGACCAGCAGCAACAGCGTCGACAGGATCGCCGACATGGTGGGCTATGCCGACGGCGTCACGTTGCGCACGCTGCTGCGCCGTCGGTTGCGTAAGGGCATACGCGAGATCAGAGGCGCGTGAACGCCTAGCTCTTCTGATCGTCCGGCTTCACGCCCAGCAGCTCGCGGATATGCGCGAGCGAGCCGTCGTCTTTCACCACCGTGGACAGCCATTGATGCAACGGCATATCCGCGGCCTCCGCGGCTTTCTCGGCGAAGTAAGCCGCCGGATTGTGCGGCTCCGTGCCGCGAAAGAACCGGGCCACCGCGCGCAACTGCGCGACGGCTTGCGCACGGCTCTGGATTCCTGCAATCGGGCTGGTCGGCGTGGTCGTCAACACGGGTTCCTCGCGTTGCGTTGAGGTCTTGAAGGTCGGCTCGGCGCGTTCGTGCTCGGTCGACGCGGGGGCTTTGGGCTGCGACGTTTCCGCGTTCACGCCCAGTTCGCGCGCAAACCGTTCGGCCAGACGGAAGACGTTCTCATACGCGTCTTTCGCCTGACGGAAACTCGGCGCGACGTCGGCGGCGCGGCGGTCGAGTTCCTGTTCGAGCGCGAGCATGGCGGCCTCGAACGCTTTCAGATCGGCCAGCAGCGCCGTGTAGAACGCCGGCGGCGTGGCGCGCTTCGACGCTTCGATCTGCTCGATGGACGGTTTGCCGCGCGCGATTTCGTCCGCGTGATCCGGATCGCGCTTGACGGCTTGCGCGACGTGCGTGGCCACGTCCCAATCGATCGTGCTGTACGCGTTACCTTGCGACGAGGTCAGCGGCATGGCGCGCAGCAGCTCGCCGGTGCGGCCCACCAGCCACGCGACATTGCCGAGTCGATACTCGGTGTCGTCGCCTTCCGGCAGCGGATGCACGGTGTCCCAGAAGCGCTCGCACAGCCCGGTCAACAGCGTATAGCCCTGCGTGAGGCCGACCATGCCCTCTTCGAGCGCGAGCGCCTCCGTGAGCCAGACGGCGAGCCGCAGGTCTTTGGTCTGCGTTTGCAGCAGCGCGCGGGTGCGCTCCACCACGAACGGCCAGTCGGCCTCCTTGATGTCCGTGACCCACTCGCCCTGATCGAGCGAAGGATCTTCGAAACGGCGCGCGTGCTGGATCGCGTCGAAATCGTTGGAAAACAGCAGATCGTCGCCGCATGGCGAGGTCTCGCTGAGCGGCGCCAGCAGGGTGTCCAGATTAGTCGGCATGACAGAATGCAATAAGTGTCCGGTACGGCATTTAAACAGATTGGCGAAGGTGTCGGCGCACTGCGCTGCGGTACGCCGACGCCTCGTTACACGACCGTGTAATCGAATTCGCCGGCTTCGCTCGCGCGCACCGAAATGCGTTCGATCGCGGCGCCGTTGGCAATGCGCTCCAGCACCTGCTGCGCGACCTCGGGCAACAGCGTGCCGTTCAGAATATGGTCGACGTTGCGCGCCCCCGAATCCACCTCGGTACACCGCGCGAGCACGGCGTCGACCAGCGACTCGTCCCACTCGAACACGGCCTTGTGATTCGATTCAATGCGGCGGCGAATCCGCTCCAGTTTCAG
This sequence comes from Paraburkholderia bryophila, assembly GCF_013409255.1. Lineage (NCBI taxonomy): Bacteria > Pseudomonadati > Pseudomonadota > Betaproteobacteria > Burkholderiales > Burkholderiaceae > Paraburkholderia > Paraburkholderia bryophila. The sequence goes on along the minus strand of NZ_JACCAS010000002.1, from coordinate 3,079,339 downwards.
CTCGATGATCTCGGCGAGTACGTCGTCGGAAATCGGGTAGTACGGCACCACCTTCATGCGGCCAAGAAAGGCCGGCTTGAACGTCTTGTACAGTTGCGGGCGCAACGTCTCCGCGAGTTCGTCCGCGTCCGGCAGTTCTTCGGCGCTCTTGTTCAGGCAAGCCTGCATGACCGCCTGCGACCCGACATTCGAGGTCAGAATGATCAGCGTGTTGCGGAAGTCGATCTCGCGGCCTTCGGCGTCGTCCATCGTGCCCTTGTCGAACACCTGGAAGAACATTTCGAGCACATCGGGGTGAGCCTTTTCGACTTCGTCGAGCAGCACCACCGAATACGGATTGCGCCGCACCGCTTCGGTCAGCACGCCACCTTCGCCATAACCCACGTAGCCCGGCGGCGAGCCTTTCAGACCGGAGACGCTGTGCGCCTCCTGATACTCGCTCATGTTGATCGTGACCATCTTTCGCTCGCCGCCGTACAACACGTCGGCCAGCGCCAGCGCGGTCTCGGTCTTGCCGACGCCCGACGGGCCCACGAACATGAACACGCCGCGCGGCTTGTTCGGGTCTTCGAGACTGGCACTGGCGGTGCGCACGCGCTGCGCGATCGCGTCGAGCGCGTGGTCCTGGCCGATCACGCGCGTGGCCAGCAGCGGCTGCAAGTTCAGCACGGTCTGGATTTCGTCCTTGATCATGCGGCCGAGCGGAATGCCGGTCCATGACGCGACGATCTCGGCGACCACGTGGCCATCCACCTGCAGTGGCACCATCGGCTGGCTGCCTTGTAGCGCGTGCAGTTCGGCGACGCGTGCGGCGAGTGTTGCGCGTGCCGCATGTGCTTTGTCGGCTTGGTCAGTGTGTTCGGCCTGTTCGCCGTTCGCGCTGCTCACGCGGGCCGCGTCGAGCTCGGCGCGCAGGCCGACGATCTCCGTGACGAGCGCGCGTTCCTTGTCGTAGCGGGCTTCGTCTTCGGCAAGCGCCTTGACGTCTTCCTCGCGCAGTTCGCGCAGTTCCGCCAGCCGCTCGTCATGCACTGCGCCACTCACCACTTCGCGTTCCAGCGCAGCGATTTCGGTGTCGATCCGTTCGAGGCTTTTCTTCGTGTCGTCGATCGCGGCCGGTGTCGAACTGTGTGCGAGCGCCACCTTCGCACAAGCCGTGTCGAGCACGCTGATCGCCTTGTCCGGCAGTTGCCGGCCGCTAATGTAGCGATGCGACAGGCGCACCGCCTCGGTAATCGCGTCGTCGAGCACGCGCACGTTGAAGTGCTTTTCCATCAGCGCCGCCATGCCGCGCAGCATCGCCGCGGCCAGCGCCTCGTTCGGCTCTTCGATCTTCACGACCTGGAAGCGCCGCGCCAGCGCCGCGTCTTTCTCGAAGTACTTCTTGTACTCGCTCCAGGTGGTCGCCGCGATCGTGCGCAATTCGCCGCGTGCCAAGGCCGGCTTCAGCAGATTGGCCGCGTCGTTCTGACCCGCCTGGCCGCCGGCGCCGATGATCGTGTGCGCCTCGTCGATAAACAGAATGATCGGATGCGGGCTCTTCTTGACCTCGTCGATCACGTTCTTCAGCCGGTTTTCAAACTCGCCCTTCACACTCGCGCCGGCTTGCAGCAGACCCATGTCGAGCACGTGCAGCGCCACGCCTTTGAGCGGCACGGGCACGTCGTCAGCGGCGATGCGCAGCGCGAGACCTTCCACCACGGCCGTTTTGCCGACACCCGCCTCGCCCGTCATGATCGGGTTGTTCTGGCGGCGGCGCATCAGGATGTCGATGGTCTGGCGAATTTCGGCTTCGCGGCCGATCACCGGATCGATCTTGCCGTCACGCGCGCGCTGCGTGAGATTGCTGGTGTACGTGTCGAGCGCGGGCGTTTTCGACGGTGCGCCGGGCACGGCTTCGTTCGCCGCGGTATCGCTCGCGTCGTCACTGGCGCCGTCGGCCGCGCTGCTGCGTTCCGCTTCGCGCGAGCCTGCGGTGAGTTCGTCGAACTTGTGCTTCAGATCGGTCACGCGCACGTCGCGCAGCAACGGCGACATGCGCTCGGCAAACTGCGCGAGATCCGGCGCGCTCAGCAGCGCCAGCAACAAATGCCCCGAGCGGATCCGGCCAATCTGCGAATCGAGCGACGCAATCAGCCACGCCTGTTCGAGCAGATCGATCAGATGCTTCGAAAACACCGGCGTGCGCGTATTGCCGGTTTTCAGCCGCTGCAATTCGCGTTCGAGATCCGCGCGCAACCCATGCGGGTCGATCTTGCTCGCTCGCAGCACGAGCGCGACGTCGCTCGCCGACTCATCCAGCAGCGCCAGCAGCAGATGCTCGAGGTCGACCTCGTAGTGACCGCGCGCGAGACAGTTGTTCGCCGCCAGCAAAGCCGCTTGCCGGCAGGTCGGATTCAGTTTGGCGATCAGGGTGTTGAGGGACGTGCTCATGTCGTGCGATCCGGGTCCAGGTTCTATCGTTGTGGTCAGTGAATCACGTGCAATTCGTAGCGGGCGTCCGCCCGGTCACGGTCGGCTTCCCGCGTGCACAGGAACGCGTCCCAACCGAGACGCGCGCCCTTGCTCAACTGGCTCGGCCCTACTTCCTTGCGGCGCAGCACCAGCGAGACTTCATATTCGAGCGTGACGCCGGCCAGCAGCGTCAGCATGCGCTCCAGCGCAACGGCGCGGTCGGCGCCGGGCAGGAAGGCTTCGTAGTCGGCCTTGTCGAGCGGTCCGATCACGAGGCGAGCCCGCATGTCACGCTGCCAGACGCGTGCACCCGCCAGCGCGGTGGCGCCGAGCGTGGCGTTGACGCTGCCGAGCACGGTCAGTTGATCGGGCGGCACGTCGTACCACTTGCCGACGAACTGCTCGACCCGTACCCGCACCTTGAAGTACTCCGACAGCGTGCGCTGCAAATACGCCGCCGACACCGGCCGATGCCGCGCGGCCAGCGCATAGCCCGCAATCGCTTCGTCGAACAGCGCGCCGTCGCCGCTTTGCAGGCTGTTGCGCGTGTCGTCGTCGGCGACGCCGGCCAGCGCCAGCAACAGCGGCAGATAGCGTTCGTCGCGATCCAGCTCGTAGTGAAACGGCAAGCGGTACTTCTTCCACGCCGCGTAGAACAGCGCGGTCGCGCGGTTCGAAAACACGTCGAAGAATTCACGCGCGGCGCGGTCCCGCTTGACATACTCGCGCTCGACGATCTGCTCGGTGTAATGCAGCGGCAACGCGCCCTGCCCGCCGAGCAGCCCGAAGAACGCCGGCGTGATATCCACCTTTTCCAGCGAACCGTCCGCAAGCGCCGCGCTACGCTGCGCCTTGTCTTTCAGCGGCGCGCCTTCGTCGCCATAGGACTGCGCGCTGTGAATCTCGCTCGGCGGAAACGACATGGACAGCGTGTTGCGAAACGCAATGCGCTGCGCGACGATTTCGCCGGGACGCCGGTTGCCCGAATTCCCACTGTTTGACGGTGCTTGTTGTGCGAACCACTTCTCGAGAATCCGCACCGCCTGAAAAAATTCGAAGCGATGCGGCTCGTCGAGCAGTTGCTCGATTACGCCAGGATCGACTCGCCGCTGCGCGGTTTGCATCGCAGAATCTCCTCGCCCGTGCGTTTCGACACGACGACCAGTTGCACAAAGCTGTTCAGATGCACATACAGCCCGAAAAATGTATCGATGACCCGCACGAACGAAGCGAGACTCGTACCGACGAAATGCTCTTCGTCGATCGTCAAACGAATCTCGATACCGCGCACGAAGGTGGCAAACGGCTTGCCGGGCAGCCACTGCACGGCCGCACGCTGTTCGATGCCGACCAGTCCGTCGATATGCCGCGCCGACACAGCCGTGCGCCGCAAATCGTAAAGCACCAGCATTTCCTTCAGCGCCGACAGCCCGCTATTGGCCAGCGACACATGATTCAACGCCAGATGCGAAATCAGCCGCCAATGCGAGGCGCGCCCGCGCTCGAAACGCACGCTCGGCGTGGGCCGGCGCAGCATCGAAATGCTGCCGGTCAGCGAGCCGCCTTCGAGATACAGGTCGCCACCTTCCAGCCCGACCGCGAGGCCGGCGGGCAAGTCGCGATTCGTGCAGGTCAGATCGAGACTCAAAGTATCGGTCTGCGGCGCGGCGGGCTCGAAGTCGATATCGACGATCGAGATTTCCGTCTCGTAGCCGGGGCTTTTCTGCGCGACCCAATCGTTGCGCCGCGCAAACCAGTAATGACCGGCGCGCGCCGCTTCGCCGTGATGCAGCGAGTAGAACGGCCGGAACTCGATCACCGACTCCTCATGCGCCTGCTGCCTGACGAGTTTCACCGAGTCGATCGAATAGACTTCGTAGGCGAAGGCGCGGCGCGATTCCGCGATCACCGGATACGAAATCGCCTGATGGCTGATCCGGATCGGCTCGCCGTGCTGCTCGAACAGATTCACCACCGGCGAACAGAACAGCCGGAAATGATGCGCGGACAACGAATCGAGCAGGCGCGCCATGTGCGAATCGCTGCGCACGTCCTTGAGCACCACATGCAGCGTCAGACGCTGGCAGCGGCCGCTGGCTTGCGTCATCGCGGCCAGATCGAAGTCCGCGAAATTGAATTTCTCGGGGAACGCGAAGTATTCGGTCAGCAACCGGTAGGCCGGATGCGATTTGGCCGGATAGTCGATCAGCGCGTCGTCTTCGTCGAAGCCGGCCTGGACGAGCGGCGACACGCGCAGCGGGGTCCACACGCCGCGCCGGTCGGCTTCCACATACGTGGCCATCGCATTGACGAACAGGCAGTCCGACAGCGCGGCGATAAACGACTGCTCGCCGTGCAGATGCGCGCGCAGCGTGCTCAGCTTCAACGCAGACAGATCGAGCGGCGCGGTGGATTCGAAAGTGATCGACACGATCGCCGTAGCGTTACCCGGCAGCACGGTCGCACTCGGCGCCATGGCCACCGACGTGTACTTCGCCTCCGAAATGCGGATCGGCGCGAGCGTGACGTCGTAAGCGGTGCGGAACCGGCATTGCACGCCGCGAATGGGGCGCGACTTCAGTTCGGTGCCGCGTTCGATCAACACCGGCTCGGTCAGATGGCTGAGTGCCGCCGAGGTGCCCAACTGCGCGATCGAACATGACGGAAACGGCCGCAGGTAGTGCGGATACAGCACTTCCAGCAGCGCTTCGGTGAATTCGGGGTAATCGTCGTCGAGTTTCTTGTTGATGCGCGCGCCTAGCAGCGCGAACGATTCGATCATCCGCTCGACGTGCGGGTCTTCGCAGTGCTCGCCGGACATGGCCAGACGCGCCGCGATCTTCGGATAGCGCTCGGCGAAATCGCGCGAATAGCGCCGCAGAAATGATAATTCGCGCTCGTAATACGGCAGCAATTCTTCCATCGATCTATCCCCGGACCTAAACTTCCGCGCCCCGTCTCATCTTGCCGTTGCGCGTAACGGCGGCGGCGAGGCGCTACTCAAAATATGCCAAGCACTCGTACGGCACACGTGCAGCCGTGTGCAGCGACTACAGCTTCGCGCGAGCGCGCGTCACCGAGTACTGCAACGTGGACGGCTGCAACATGGCGTCGAAACTCACCGGTTCTTCCGCCGGGTGGACCACCAGCAGCGCCTGAATCGCAAAGTTCAGCGCATTGGTGGATTGTTCGTTCAATTCGAGCGTGACCGCCACCTGCTGCAAGCGCGGCTCATGCCGCGCGATGGCCTGTTGAATCGATTTGCAAATAAACGTGCGGTCGTAATGGCTCGCGAGACTCAGGCCCGCGAAATCGTTCAGCCCATACGTGAGCACCGACTGCTGACATTCCGGCAGCGCCGCGAGCTCGTGCTCGGTCAGCGCGATCCGCGTATTCAGGATCGCTTCCACGTCGCGTGCGACGGTGCTCTTCAATTCTTCCAACGACAATTGCCGCATCGCCGGGGACGCCGGCAGATGCGGTTCGTCGTCGAACAGCTTGTCGAGAAAGCTGGGTTCGAAGCGTTTCATCAGAGTCCGAAGAATCCGGCCGATGCGAGGCGCGGGCGGCGCACGCCGGCGTTGTCACGCCGTGCATGCCGCCCGCGCCGCGACATCAGACCGCGTACGTCTTGTCGTTCTTCGTCAGGCTCCACGCGCCTTGCGCGTTGCCGCCCTGGTTGCCGCCGATCTTTTGCTGCGTGTACTTCCACTGCACGGCGGCGTACTTCAGCGAGAACTGTTCGCTCGGCAAGCCTTCGCCCACCACGCTCGGCGTTGCGCTCGAAATGATCACGTACTTGAGTTTCACTTCCAGGTACTTGATGCGGTTGCCTTCACCATCCGAACGCATGAAGTCGATCGTGACTTCGTCGAACGTCGTGCCGCCCGATGCGTGCTGATAGATCAACGGGCTGACCACGTCGATGTCTTTCGTGAACTGCATGTCCGAATGCTCGCAACGCTCGGACGTGTGACCACCGGCCGTGGAAGCCGTTGCCGAACGCGGTTGCGTAATCGAGTGGCTCCACGAATCAATTTCGATCCAACCAGCGTGATCTTTATCGGCGGACTCGCCTTTGATCGCCGGATTGCCGAATTTTAAGTAGATATCCTTCATAACTCATCGACTCCCCAAAGAGGTGGTTTTAACAGCTAACCCGTGCGGCCCGCACGGGTTTTCTGGACTTTCGTTTATGAATTTGCCGGTTTCGGCAGGTCAGCGACAAGCCGCAAAGAGATCGACAGCTCGTCCAGTTGAAAGTGCGGACGCAGGAACGCGACCGAACGATACACACCAGGCTTGCCCGGAATCTCCGAGACCTGAATCGATGCCTCGCGCAGCGGGAACTGCGCCTTCTGTTCCTGGCTCGCGTTATCGTCAAGCAGCACGTATTGCGATATCCAACGGTTCAGGAAAACTTCGACGTTCTGCGCCGACGCGAAACTGCCGATCTTGTCGCGCATCATCGCCTTCAGGTAATGCGCGACGCGCGATACCGAGAAGATGTACTGCAACTGCGCGGACAGCACGGCATTTGCGTTGGCGCTGTCGGTGCTGTACTTCTTCGGCTTCTGCACCGATTGCGCGGCGAAGAACGCGGCGTAGTCCGAGTTCTTGCAGTGCACGAGCGGAATGAAACCGAGGTCGCTCAGTTCTTTTTCACGGCGATCGGTAATCGCGATTTCGGTCGGGCATTTCAGCGCGACTTCGCCGTCGTCGGTCTTGAACGTGTGGGTGGGCAGATCTTCGACCAGACCGCCGCCTTCCACGCCGCGAATCGCCGCGCACCAGCCGAAGTCGTCGAATGCCGCCGTCAGACGGGCAGCGAACGCCCACGCCGCGTTACACCACAGGTACTTGCTGTGATCGGTGCCGTCTACTTCTTCGACGAAGTTGAAGCCTTCCGCCGTGGCGCCGTCTTTCGGATTGAACGGTAGACGGCCGAGAAAACGCGGCAACGTCAGACCGACGTAGCGCGAGTCTTCAGCGTCGCGGAACGATTTCCACTTGGCGTATTCGACCGTGTCGAACACCTTGCCGAGGTCGCGCGGCTTGCCAAGATCGGCGAAGCTTTCGAGACCCATCAATTCGGGCGACGCCGACGCGATGAACGGCGCATGCGCGGCCGCCGCGACGTGCGACATCTGCTCGATGAAGTACATGTCTTCCGGCTGACGCGTCACTTCGAAGTCGCCGATGATCGTGCCGAACGGCGAACCGCCGAAGGTGCCGAACTCTTCTTCGTAGACCTTCTTGAAGAGCGCGCTCTGATCGAATTCGATCGCGGTCTTGAAGTCGCGCACCAGATCGCGCTTGGGCGCATGCAGTGCCTTGATCTTGACCGTGTTGCCGGTGTTGCTTTCCTTGCACAGGTAGTCGAGACCACGCCACGTGCTTTCCATGCGCTGGAATTGCGGCGCATGCATCACCGCGCTCAGTTGCGTGGAAATCAGACGGTCGAGTTCCGCGACGCGCGCGTCGATCGTGGCCGACAGGTTGTCGGATACGATCATCGTGCCGTCGAGCACTTCGCGCACGAGTTCGCCGATCAGGTCTTTCGCCCGCGCGTGTTCGGACTCGGACTTCGCCACGCGGCTTTTCTCGACGATCTGGTCGAGCAGCGTGGATTCCGTGCCGCCTTGTGCGGTGGCGAGTTGGGCTGCTGCCGTTTGCTGGTTCATCTCACACCCCGTCCGTACTTATTCGCCTTGCTTGTCGTGGTCTGCCGCGTCGCCCTGGTCTTTCGCAAGGGTCTGCAACTGCTGCGTATTGTTGAGCACTTCGCTCAGCAGATCTTCGAGCTTGTCGTTGCCGGCCAGCTTGTTGCGCAGGTCGGCCAGCTTCGAACGTGCTTCGAGCAGGCGGCGCAGCGGCTCGATCTGCGACACCACTTCGTCCGGATTGAAGTCGGCCATCGACTTGAAACGCAGGTCGACGGCGAACTTGCCGCCCGTTTCGCTCAGGCGGTTTTCAACCTGGAACGCGGCGCGCGGCTCGATCGCCTTCATCACGTCGTCGAAATTATCGCGATCGATGTTGACGAACTTGCGGTCGCGCAGCTTCGGCTGCTCGACTTCCGACTGACCGGCCAGATCGGCAACCACACCGACGACGAACGGCAGTTCCTTGATTTCGATCGCATCGCCGCGTTCGACCTCATAGGTCAATTGAACGCGCGGCGGCCGCACTTTTTGCAAGCGTTTCTGAATGCTCTCTTTCTTCGCCATCGTCGGCTCCCGGATGCGAATGGATCAGGCTACGTTCAACGCAACGCGCTGAACGGGTCGGACGCGCCGCCGCTTTGTGCGGCTTTGGCGGGTGCTGCCGGCGCGGCAGGCGCCGCCGGCGTGGCGGCCGGAGCCGCGGCGCTGTTGTTCGCTTCCGCCGCTTCCGCCGGCTTGCCCTTCGGCACATGGCGAACGTACTTTTTCTTCTTCACTACCGGCTTGTCGCTCGGATCGGGCGGGAACAGCGTGGCTTCGCCGAGCGTGTCGCGCAGTTGCTTGGCCAGCGCCTGCGCGTCGGACTTCGCGTCGCCCGCGAGCGACGCGTCCTGACGCAATTCGCCGAGCGATTGCGTGGCGACGCGCAAGCCGGCCACCGCCAGCACGCTCTTCGCCTGACGATCGGTCTGGTCGCGCTGCAGCGCTTCCTGCGCGGCGACGATCGCCTGACCGTAATGACCCTGCGTGAACTGGATCTGCGCAATGCGCGACCACGGTTCTTCACGCGTCGGATCGGATTTGGACAATTGCTGGTAAAGCGAGATGGCGCGATCCTGATCACCGCCCTTCGCGACCGTATCGGCGTCCGCGAGTTGCTTATTAAAAGCCTCAGGTGTGGTCGCCACGTTGTTGCCCTGTGTCGCGCAACCGGCCATCACGCCGCATGCCAACACAACCCCAGATAGTTTTACTAACAGACGCTCATTCATCGTTTTTCACCGACGTGCGAATTTTCTAATTCAAGGAGAAACCGGAGTTTTGCTTTGCTTCAAGTGCGCGGGTATAGTACCGGCCAATCTTCGATAATTCAACTTTCGTGTGAAGAAGCATTGCACAAAAAAAATGCATACGGATCATTTAAACGAAACATGCAGAAATTGTTTCCTGGTGCAATAGCGTTATTGTCGGAAGCGGAAAAAATTTCCACTCGCTGGCAGCACGCAAGCCACCAACCGGTAACACATGCGGTTTGCATAAAACGGCAATGCGTGGATTTGCGTTGTTGCAAATAGCCGGATTGATTTCGTTATTGATGTATTGACGGGGGGCGGCGCCAAGCCGGTCGATGTATATGAATTCGCGTTTTGTTCGCCATGCATCGTTATTGATTGTGAGCGCCGCCGCCTGCGCGCTTCTGGGCGGTTGCGCGGCCGCTGTGCCGGTGCTGGGCGCGGCCGCCAACGCGGTGCTGCAGGCCAGCGGCCTCGGCAAGCCGGAGCTGCCGGACGCGCAGAAGCCGCCGCGCAATGTCGGCCTGACTTTATACGCCGCGCCGAATCTGAATGCCGCGACCGACAACCGGCCATTGGCGCTGGTCGTGCGGCTTTATGTGCTGAAAGACCCCACCTCATTCCAGCAGGCGCCATTTGACGCATTTACCGATCCGAGTAAGGAAAAGACTACGCTCGGCGGGGATTTGCTGGGCGTGCGTGAAGTGACGTTGATCCCCGGACAACGCTACACCGTTACCGAAAAAGTCTCGCGTGAAGCGCAGGCATTCGGTATCGTCGCTCTATTCCGCGACCCGGCCATGCAGCGCTGGAAATTCGCCTTCGACCCGGCGAAGTCGGAGAAATCCGGCATAATGATCGGCCTGCATAACTGTGCAATGACCGTGACCAACGGCACGGTGATCCCGCCGGAACAGGGATTGCCCGCGCAGCCGCTGAATATGCTTTCTTCGGTGAGCTGCGGATAAAGATGCCGTGCAAATACGATTTAACAGTTTCTACACAATTAACAATGCGGCGCTCGAATCGGTAATGTCCGGGCACGCCACACGCTGAACGCATATAACAGGTTTGAGATGAGTTATTCCGCAAAAGTGCTCTGGGGGGAAGGCCTGTTTCTGAGGCCTCAGCATTTTCAGCGTCAGGACGCCTATCACGAGGCGCGCCTGTTCGAATCGATCCAGGCGATCCAGCCGTACAACTGGGGCGTGCGTTCGGCGCGCTTCGACCGCGACGCGATCGGCAGCAACGTGCTGCGCCTGAGCGAACTGTCGCTGGTGTTTCCGGACGGCGCGCTCTACTCGGCGCCGCAAGCCGACGAACTGCCACCGCCCATCGCGCTGGACACGTTGCCCGACGGCATCAACGAATTCACGTTTTACCTCGCGCTGCATCCGCTGCGCGAGACCGGCGCGAACTACTCGCAAGACCGGAACGCGGGCTTCGTGTCGCGTTACGTTAGCGAGCAGACGCCGGTGGCCGATCATTTCACCGACGCCGCCGAAGCCGACATCACCTTCCTGAAGACCCGCGTCAAACTCATTGCGCATAGCGAGCCGCGCGACCAGTTGCTGTCGGTGCCGCTTGTGCGCGTGCGCCGCACGGCTACCTCGGGCTTCGAGTTCGACGACAGCTTCGTGCCGCCCTGCCTCGCGATCGACGCCTCACCGGTGCTGCATCAGCGGCTGCGTCAGCTGATCGACGCGCTGCAGGCCAAGGTCAACGCGCTGTACGGCTTTCACCGCGAGCCGACCAAGAACATCATCGAATTCCGTTCCGGCGACATCGCGTCGTTCTGGCTACTGCATACGGCGAGCGCGGCATTCGCGTCGCTCGCGCATCTGTACCAGCATTCGGCGCTGCATCCGGAGCGGCTGTTCCAGGAATTGCTGCGCCTCGCCGGTCAGTTGATGACGTTTTCGAAGGGCTATGCGTTGTCCGATCTGCCGGCCTACCGGCATGACGATCCGGGGCCGGCGTTCGCGCGTCTCGACACGATCCTGCGCGATCTGCTCGAAACCGTGATCTCCACGCGCTACTTCGCGATCTCGCTAGAAGAAGTTCGCCCGTCGTTCCACGCGGGCCGTCTCGACTCGGGCAAGATCGACGACAAGACCCAGTTCTACATTGCCGTGTCGGCCGACATGCCGACCGCCGAACTCGTCGAGGCCGTGCCCGCGCGCTTCAAGGTCGGCGCGCCGGACGACGTCGACAAGCTGGTGCTCTCGGCCATGCCGGGCGTGCGGCTCGTCTACACGCCGCAGGTGCCGCCCGCCATTCCGGTACGGCCGGGCGCGTGCTACTTCTCCTTCGAATCGCGCGGTGCGCTGTATGACCGCATGTTGCAGGCTCAATCGGCAATGATCTACGCGCCATCGGGCATCAACGATCTTCAACTCGAACTGATCGCCGTCACCTCATGAGCTACGCGCCCTCCCTGTTTGGCGGCAGCACACCTGCCGCAACGCCCGCCCCCGCCAGCGAGCCGAGCTATCAGGTTCGCTCGCTGCTCGATCTGCTGTACGACGGCTTCTTCATGCTGTTCCTGCTGAAGAACGGCCGCGAACCGGGCGACGCGCATGAGTTCAGTCAGCGCATCCAGCAGTTCCTCGGCGACTTCGAGCGCGGCGCGAAGAAGCTCAATGCGTCGGCGGACGACGTCTTTGCGTCGAAGTTTGCGTTCTGCGCGGCGATCGACGAATCGGTGTTGTCGTCCACCTTCAAGATCCGCACCGAGTGGGAACGCCGGCCGCTCCAACTGACGCTGTTCGGCGAACAGTTGGCGGGCGAAAAATTCTTCCACTATCTCGAGGAATGCCGCGCGCAAGGCGCACCGCGCCTGCAGTCGCTCGAAGTGTTTCACATGTGCCTGCTGCTCGGTTTTCAGGGCAAGTACCTGCTCGAAGGGCCCGAGAAGCTTGCGTATCTGACCGCCCGTATCGGCGACGAAATCGCGCATATGAAGGGCAAACGCGCGCCGTTCGCACCGCATTGGCCACTGCCCGATCAGGTCGCGCACCGGCTCAAGCGCGAGGTGCCGTTGTGGTCGATCGGCGCGGTGTTCGCGCTGGTGGGTTTGCTGGCTTATCTAGGGCTGAACACGTATTTGCGCGATCAGACGTTGCGTTCGCTCGCGCCGTATTCGCAGGTGGTCAAGCTCGGCCCGCAATCGGCTACGCTGACGATTTCGCTGCCTTAACGCGTCGGCGTAGCTGCGCGCGACGGCATCGACCATGCCGCGCCGCCGGCCATAAAATCCCGGCAATAAAAAACGGCCCGCATTCATCATGCGGGCCGTTTTTCCATGCTGCGCGAGAAGATCAGAAGACCGCTTACTGCGACTCTTCCGCCCACACGCCATTTTCGCGTGCCATCAACGCGGTCGATGCGGACGGTCCGAACGTGCCCGCCGTATAAGAGCGCGGCTTCTCGCCCGACTTGCCCCAGCCTTCCAGAATCGGCTCGGCCCAGGCCCATGCGGCTTCCAGTTCGTCGCGCCGCATGAAGTGCGTGAGGCGGCCGCGAATCACGTCGATCAGCAAACGCTCATACGCTTCCGCGCGACGCTCGGTGAAGGCCTGCTGCAAATCCAGATTCAGATTCACCGGCAGCATGTGCATGCCGCTGCCCGGCTCTTTCGCGAGCACCTGCAACTGGATCGATTCTTCCGGCTGCAACTGGATCACGAGTTTGTTGCCGTAGTTGCGCCCGCCGCTCGGAAAGATCGAGAACGGCAGTTCGGAGAACTCGATGACGATCTCCGACACCTTCTTCTGCATCCGTTTGCCGGTACGCAGGAAGAACGGCACGTGAGCCCAGCGCCAGTTGTTGATATGCGCGCGCAACGCGACGAAGGTTTCGGCGCGGCTGCCGGCCGGCACGTTTTCTTCCTCGAGATAGCCCTTCACCGCCTCGCCATCTACCGCGCCCGCGGTGTATTGGCCGCGCACGGTGTCGCGAGCGATATCTTCGGCGGTCATGGGACGCAGCGAGCGCAGCACCTTGAGTTTTTCGTCGCGGACCGCGTCCGGGTCGAGCGAAACCGGCGGTTCCATGGCGACGATGCACAGCAGTTGCAACAGGTGGTTCTGCACCATGTCGCGCAGCGCGCCGGTCTTGTCATAGAAGCCCGCGCGCGTGCCCACGCCGACCGTCTCCGCCACCGTGATCTGCACGCTCTTGATGTACGGCGCCTGCCACAGCGGCCCGAAAATCGGATTGCCGAAGCGCAGCACCATCAGGTTCTGCACCGTTTCCTTGCCGAGGTAGTGGTCGATCCGGTAAATCTGCGCTTCGTTGAAATGCTTGCCGACCGCCGTGTTGATTTCCTGCGCGGACGCCAGATCGTGGCCCAGCGGCTTTTCGAGCACGACGCGCGAATTGCCGTCGATCAGCCCGGCCGTGGCCAGGTTGTCGCAGATGTTCGTGAACAGATCCGGCGAGGTCGCGAGATAGAACACGCGGCGCACGCCTTCGCGCGAGCTTTCTTTCAGACGCTGATAGTCTTCGGCCGAGTCGACGTCCATGCGCACGTACTCGAACAGCGCGAGGAATTTGTCCCAGGCGGCGGCGTCGAAGGCCTTCTTTTCGATGAACGGCTTGGCCTTCAACTCCATGAATTCGTTGATGTACTCCTCGCGCGACCAGGGCTTGCGGCCGATCGTGAGGATGCGCGTTTCCGGCGGCAGATTGCAGTGCAGATGCGCCATGTAGAGCGCGGGCAGCAGCTTGCGGAACGACAGGTCGCCGGTGCCGCCGAAGATGATCATGTCGAGCGGCAAGTCAGGAGTGGCAGTAGCGTGGTGGGTCGTCATAGCGCGGTCGCAGCGTCGAGAGGGATGAGGCGTCGGTCAAGGGGCAGAAAAAAGCCTGAGGCGAAGTGCGAGCGCCGGCGGACCGGCACTTTTTTCTGGCAAACGCCTATGGTGCAACGTTTTGAGATTGTTTGCACGGCAACATCTGCCCCAGCTTGGCGCAATATGCCAACCCCGCATGTTAAAGGCCTGTTTTGCAGGCCTTTTTCGCGTTTTCAGGAATTTTCGCCGGCGCGTCTTGGGTGTTTTTAAACGCCGGACAGTGCCTCGCGCGCCACGCGGCAGGCCGCGAGATCCCACGCCGCGCAGCCGACCGTTTTGAAAACAACTGGTTTTTCCGCTGGGCGTGACGCCGACTCGTCCACCACTGAAGCAATCCCGCGCACCACCGCCCAATCCACGCCCGCCTGGATGAAATCGCCGGCTTCGTGCTTCGCGCCGGCCGGATCGTCGACGTAGAGCGCGCTGCCCGATAGGGTGTGCGCGCCGATCTCGACCATGGCCGGCGTAAAAGCGCCGACGCCGATCACCAGCCGTCCAGCGCGCGCCGGTTCGTCGTACACCGCTCGCTTGCTGGTGGTCAGCGCGATCACGACATCGATCGAAGTGGGAATCGGTGCGTCGGGTTCCGTCAACAACGGTTGCAACTCGCTGACCTTGCCCTGCAGGTTGCCCTGCATTTTCTCGCCATACGCGGCGCAAAACGCCGCAGCGCGCTCAGGTGCGCTGCCCTTCACCCAGACGCGCGCGTCCGGATAAAGCTGGCCGATCGCCTCCAGATGGTTGAGCGCCTGCGTGCCGGTGCCGATCAGCAGGAATTCGCGCGGCGTGCTCGCGTCGAACGTCTCGACGCCCAGCATCGACATCGCCGCCGTGCGGCGTCCGGTCACCGTCGGGCCGTCGAGAATGAACAGCGTTTCGCCGGTATCGGCGTCGAAGGCCATCACCTGCCCGTGGATCGTCGGCAGTTCGCGCGTGCGGTTGCTCGCGCACACGTTGACCAGTTTATGAATCGCCAGATCGGGCGCGGTGGCCGGCATCGACAGCATGATGCCGCCTTCGTTGAGCGGCACGACGAGCCGTTCGGGGCTCGCGATTCGCTGCCTCGCGTAGTCGAGGCTCGCGCGCTTCAAGGCGTCGACGAGACTGGCGTAGGGAATCAGTTGCGCGGTGGCGGTGGCGTCGAAAATCTGCGTGGTGGGGCGGGTCATGAGCGGGTAGTTCCAATCCTTGCGAAAGTGTGAGTCCGGATTCAGCGCAACAGAAAACCGTCAATCCGTGCAGCGGGTTCAGCAACGTCTCCAGTGTGCCCGGTCATAAACCTGCGTGCCGCGCGACCGCTCTGCCCGGCTAGCAGGCGGCGGCCGCTTCGCCCGGATGACGCGACGACTGGATCACCATCAGCAGGTCACCGGCCTCGATCTGGCACGGCTCGTCTTCGTAGAACGACAGCACACGGCCGGCGCGCACCAGGCCGACCACCACCGCACCCGGCAGCGCATTGCTCCAGCGGCCGACTTCCTGCGTGGTCGCCTCCCGCTCGAGCAGATTGACGCGGCCGCGCGTGGACAGCAGGTCGTTGATGAACGGCACGATGTAATCGCTGTCCACCGCGTCGGCCAGCAGCAGGCCGCCGATCTTGGTCGACGACACGATCACGTCCGCGCCGGCCTGACGCAGTTGACGCTGATAGGTCTGCTCCTGGATGCGCGCGACGATTTTGGTCTGCGGCGCAATGCTGCGCACGGTCAGCGTGAGCAGGATCGCGATGGCGTCGTCGGCGACGGCAATGATGACCGCCTTGGCGAGCCGCACCTGCGCCTGCTGCAACAGATCCTCGCGCGACGGATCGCCGAGCAGCCCCGCCACGCCCAGTGCCGTGGCCGCTTCGAGCGCCGCCTGCTGCGGATCGATCACGACGATCGATTCGGCCGCGAAACCGCTTTCCAGCAACTCGCGCACCGCGACCGAACCGCTCAACCCATAGCCGCAAATCACCACATGGTCGTTCAGTTGTTTTTGCAGGCGTTTCATTCTGAATTCCTCGATGACGCGTTGAATGACGAACTGATAGGCGGTGCCGAGAAACACGAACCAGATGACGATGCGGATCGGCACGATAAAAAACGCGTCGATGAGCCGCGCGCGAGCGGTCACCGGCACGATGTCGCCATAGCCGACGGTCGCGACGGTGACCATCGTGAAGTACATCAGATCGACGATGCCGAGCACTTTTCGGTTGGCGTCGCGCAGGCCGTCGCGGTCGGCGAAGGCCAGCACGCACAGACCCGCGACGAGATAGATACGTTGCAGCAGCACCCGCTGCGGCGACGCGGCGGGTCGCGTGAACAGCGTGCGGGCGCGCGGCGCCTGCCACGGCGTGCGAGCACGGCGAGGCAGGCGAAAACGCGGCTGGCGTGGCGGCGGGTTCGGCTGGGCGGGCACGCGGCGGCTCCGGGAATCGAGAACGAACGATTCTACGATGCCCCGGTGCGCGGTGGGGACGGATCGCGTGCGCGTGGCAAAGGGTTGCCGCCGCAACGCCTCGGCGTCACTGCGTGGTGTCTTTCGCGCCGCCCTTCTTGCCGCCCTTGAACATCGCGCGGCAGGCCGGGCTGAGTTCGTCGACGTGCTGCTTCATGCAGGCGGTGATCTTGTCTTCGTTGGGAATCTCGGCGGCGCAGAAATGCATCGCATCGCCGCGACAGGCCTTGCTCTGTTCGTCGCGGCTGGCGGCGTTCGCCGGGGCGGCGGCCGCGACGGCCAAAAGTCCGGCGGCGCACAGGGCGTAGAGTCGAGCGGCGGTGAGTCGCGGGGCGTGGGTTCGATTCATCATGTCAGCTCCGTATCGCAAAGGTCGGTGAAACGCTCCCAGCAGAAAACGGGCCCGATCATGACGCCGATGCCCGGTTGAGCGGTCGGCCTCTGCGAATGAGATAGGGGATTTGCCGCACGCGACGTTTATTTGCCAGACAGATATTTGGATTTTATTCGTTAAACAGATATTTGGCGAATATTCGTCTCACGCATATTTGCCAAATATCCATGAGACGCATAAACTGCATTTATTCGTCTCGCGGATAATTTGCCATGCTCCATTTCATCGCCAAACCGGACCAGATGGCCCAACTGCTTGCCGCCAGCCGGCGGCAAGCCGGCCTCACGCAGGCTGAAGCGGCGGCGCGCGTCGGCATCAGCCAAAGCCGCCTCTCGGCATTGGAAACCGACGCCGCCGCGCTCACCCTCGAGCAATTGCTGGCGCTATGCGGCGTCTATGGCCTGCAATTGCAACTCAGCGACAAAACCCCACCGGCGGTCGAGCCGGTGCCGCTGATCGAGTGGTGAGCATGGGCCGTCGAACCTATTCACGCGCGTTGTCCGTGTGGGCCAATGGCGAGCGGGTCGGCGTCTGGCGCCTGCCCACGCGCGGCCCGATGGAGTTCGAGTACGACCCCGCGTGGGTCGCCTCGCCCGCCGGCCGCCCGTTGTCGTTGTCGCTGCTGTTCCTGCCCGGCAATCTGTCGCTCAAAGGCCCGCGCGTCCTCAACTATTTCGACAACCTGTTGCCCGACAGCGAGGCAATCAGAAAGCGGATCGCCCAGCGCTATCGAACCGACACGCTGGACGCCTTCGACCTGCTGCAAGCCATCGGCCGCGATTGCGTGGGCGCGGTCCAACTGCTCGCCGAAGACGACACGCCCGCCGGCGTCGACCGGATCGAGGGCACGCCGTTGTCGGACGCCGAGATCGAGGCCATGCTGGCGCGCACGGTGAGCAACCCCGCGCCCGGCGCCGCCGACGAAACCGACGACTTCCGCATCTCGCTCGCCGGCGCGCAGGAAAAAACCGCCCTGCTCTGGCACGACGGCAAATGGCAGCGCCCGCACGGCGCCACGCCCACCACGCACATTTTCAAGCTGCCGCTCGGACTGGTCGGCAACAAGCTCGCCGATCTCACCACGTCGGTGGAAAACGAATGGCTCTGTTTGCGGATTCTGCGCGCCTACGGACTACCGGTCGCGAACACGGAAATCATGACGTTCGGCAAGCAGCGGGTGCTGAGCGTCGAACGCTTCGACCGCCAACCGCATTCGAGCGGGCAATGGCTGCTGCGGCTACCGCAGGAAGACTTTTGCCAGGTCTACGGCTTGCCGTCGCATCGCAAGTACGAAAACGACGGCGGCCCGGGCGTGCTCGAGCTCGCGCGAATCCTGCAGCAATCGGTCACGCCTTCGCAGGACATCGAAACGCTGCTCGCCAGCCAGATTCTGTTCTGGATGCTGGCCGCCCCGGACGGCCACGCCAAGAACTTCAGCATTCGCCTGCTGGCAGGCGGCCAGTACCGTCTGACGCCGCTTTACGACGTGATGTCGATCTGGCCGGTGGAAGGCAGCGGCCCGAATCAGTGGTCCTGGTACAAGGCCAGGCTCGCCATGGCCATGTGGTCGCGCAACAAACACGACGCCTTTCGCGACGTGCAGCGACGCCACTTCAACACCATGGCGCTGAAATGCTCGTACGGCGCCGACGCCGAACCGCTGATCCAGCGCCTGATCGCGCAGACGCCGGAGGTGATCGAGCGGGTCTCGGCCGAATTGCCCGAGCGCTTTCCCGCCAAGGTCGCCGAACGGATTTTCAAAGGCCTGAAAAGCTCGGCAGCCAAGCTCGAGAAAATGTCGGCGACATAAATTAGCGGGAAGCTGCCCGTGCGGCGCAAGTTGGCATAAATTGGCGAGAAGTGGCGCGCGTACCGGTCCCGGCGCACCGGACGCGGCCACGCGAGTTTTGTCCCGTGTATCACCTTCAGATCACGCCAATGCCGCGCCCAAAGAGGTACCCGAGTTATTTCTCTACGGATGCGGAACGGTTTAATCGGTAAAATGAACTTGATTCATATTGCATAAACAGCCGTTGTACCGATCCGTTTCGACTCGCGCGCAGACGGACCTTACGGCAGCCACACAAAAACACAGACCGCGAAACTTTTTACGGTACATTTGCTGTCCCTCAAGTGGACGGGTCCATGCACATTGAATGTGCATGGACACCTTGCACCTGTCGGGCCGCACTCCACAGCACCCTTCAAGACGGGGATTCTCACGCAGTATGGCCAACGAAACACACTCACCTGACTCCATCGCAGTCGCCGAGCGCGTGCGCGAGTTGATGAGCCGTCACGGAATCGGCAAGCGCCAACAAACCACGGAGCTGTGCCGGATTCTCGATCTGAGTTTTTCCCAGGGGCACCGCAAGCTGCGCGGCAACAGTCCCTGGACCTTGTCGCAGATCAAGAAGGTCGCCGAGGTGTACGGCGAACCGGCCGCGCAACTGTTCGGCGCGCAATCGCTCGATCCGGGCATGGTCGGCGCGATCGCCCAGGAAGCCCTCTTCAGCATCGGCGCGATCGAACTGGCGTGCACCGCCTGGGTGGGCGCCGCGCTCGAAGCGGGCAGCCGTCC
Organism: Paraburkholderia bryophila; assembly: GCF_013409255.1. Lineage (NCBI taxonomy): Bacteria > Pseudomonadati > Pseudomonadota > Betaproteobacteria > Burkholderiales > Burkholderiaceae > Paraburkholderia > Paraburkholderia bryophila. The sequence continues at coordinate 3,059,654 of NZ_JACCAS010000002.1, read as the reverse complement.
GGAATTCGTCGCTTATTCGCGGCTCGGCCAATGGCGCGTGGCGCGGCACGACGGCACGCTGTATCAAAGCGCGTACGAAGTCCACAAGATCGAGATCTATCCGCGCCGCGCCGAGACCGACAAACCGGCCATCGCGGTGGTCGACGACGATCAGGCCAGCGCCGACAACCTGCGCGACTATCTGGAGCGCAGCGGCTTCACGGCGGTCGCGATCTACGGACTCGCGGCGTTCACCGAGCAACTGCAAACGCAGGTGTTCGACGGCGTGGTGATCGACTGGCTGTTCGGCTCGCAGACTTCGGCGGCGGCGATTCGCGCGATACGCGCGTCGGAAAATCCGGACGCGCCGATCTTCGTGCTGACCGGCGAGTTGCTGACCGGCAAGGCCAGCGAATCGGAGATCAGCCAGGTGATCCGCAATTACGACGTCGCGTGCTACGAAAAGCCCGCGCGCATGGCGATCCTGGTCGCCGATCTGTCCAAGCGGCTTAACCGTCCGTAACCGCCCGTAGCGCTGAAAGCGCCGCCGGCCGGCTGAAGGTGCGCGCTCAGGTTGATGCCCACCGCCACTTCGCGCCCCGGCAGCGCCGCTTCACACCATATGCCGCGACGCCAACGCACGCTGCAACGCGTGGCGCAGATCTTCGTAATGTACTGGCTTTAATAACGCTTCGAAGAACGGTTGCACACCGGCTTCTCCCCCCGCTTCTTCTCCCGCTTTTCCCCTTTCTTCCGGCTCCGGCGCATACGCGCTGACCACGATCACCGGCACCCCCGACGACGGTCCGCTCCTCCCCGCGAAGTCCGCCAGAAACGTGTAGCCGTCGCGCTCCGGCATATGCAGATCGAGCAGCACCACGTCGCAGCGGCGTGCGTCGAGCCAGGCGAGCGCGGCGTCGGCGTTGCCGACCGCGTGCGCGTCGAACCCCATATGCGCGACCATTTCGCTGAGCGACTCGCGAATCAGCCGGTTGTCGTCGACGATCAGCACGCAGGGATGCGCGCCGCCCGGCTCGGTGTGCGCCGGCACGCCCGGCGGCTCGGCCGCGGCAACCGCCGTGACCGGAATCGTCACGGTGAAAGTAGTGCCCTCGCCGACCGTGCTCGCCACGTCGACCGTGCCGCCGAACAGTTTCACCAGCCCTTGCACGATGGTCAGCCCCATGCCCGCCCCTTCGAAGCGACGCGTGCGCGAGCCGTCCAGTTGCGTGAACTCCTGGAAGATCAGCGGAATCTGCGCTTGCGGCACGCCCGGCCCGGTATCGCAGACGACGAAGACCAGCACCGCCGGCCGCCGTTTCAATTGCACGCGCACGGTGCCGCTCTCGGTATAGCGGATCGCGTTGGTGACCAGGTTGTTGACGATCTGGCGGATGCGGTGCGGATCGGAATCGACCAGACCGCTCATGCCGCTCACCTCGCTTTCGAGCCGCAGGCCGCGCGCCTCGGCCGACATGGCATGCTCGTCGATAATCGACGCCAGCAGCTCGCGCGGCTCGAAATGCTCATGACGCAATTCGAGCTTGCCGGCGCCCAGGCGCGCGTAGTCGGTGAGGTCTTTCATCTGCGCTTCGAGATGCCGTCCCGCGGTTTCGAGCCGCTTGATCACCTTACGGTCGGCCTCGGAGTGATAGTTGAAGCCCAGCAGTTCGATCGAGGAAACGATCGCATGCAGCGGCGTGCGCAGTTCGTGGCTGATCATGCCGAGGAACGCGTCTTTCGCGAGACTCGCCTCGCGCGCCGCGCGGCTCGCCTGATGTTCCGCCTCGAGCGCCGCGTGCTGCTGATGCATCAGACGCGTGCGGCGCCGGCCGTTGAGCACCAGCAACAGCGTCGCGGCCGCCGACAGCAACAGCAGCAACATCCCACCGGCGAACAGCATGCGGCGTTTGTCGATGAAATCGCGGTTCATCGCTTCGCGATCGGCGACGTCGGCGAAGCGCCGGCTCAGTGCGAGATCGTTGACCTCGTTCCAATGCTCGCGCAATTCGGCGACGATCTGATTGGCTTGAGTGCGGTCCGTCTGCAACGCCTCGACTTCAGGCTGAAAGTCGGCGAGCACACGATCGAGCGACCTGATTTCGTCGAGCTGGCGTTGCAGCAGTGTCAGTTGCGTGGTCAGCCGGCGCGTCGAGCCGGCCATCACGTGCAGCTTCGATTGCAGCAACTGATAGCGCAGCACCAGCCGCTGATAGTCGTCGTCGACACCCGATTGATACAGGAGCAACTGGTTCTCGAAACGAGCGTAGGCGATTTGCAGTTGCGCGGCGTCCCAGTAGAAGCCGTCGTACGTGCCGGTCAATTGCTCGGTGGTGCGCGGGTTCAGCAGGTTCGCATACAGCAGGTAGCCGATCGCGCCGGCCGGCGCCGCGAGCGCGGTCAGCCAGATCAGCACGTAAAGAACACGGCGCCACGGACGGCGCACTATTTGACGATGAGTGCCTTGATCTGCCATACGAATTTCGAATCGCCCGAGGCGCCCGTGAGTTCATCGGGAAACGCATCGCGCGGATAGATGAGAAACAGCGGCCCGAAGTCGCTGATCTTCAGGCGCCGGCCGTTCATGCTGTACGCAACGACCACGCCGTAGCGATCGCAGTCGGACACCGGCACGCTGTAGGTATAGTCGTCGAGCGTATGGATCTCGACTTCGCTGCCGGTCGCGCCGACCGTCTTCAGAATATCCGCCAGCAACGGTCCTGTGAAGGTGGAGCGCGACGTCCATGTGGTGGCGGTGGTGATCGAGTGGACCGGCAGCGCGAGCAGTTGCGCCTCCGTGAAGTGATACACGCGGTGCGCAGCATCGGTAGTCTTGCCGATCTTGCCCGTCACGTCGAGCGTTAACGGCACCGATGACGCGGATGGCGCGGATGGCGGTTGCGCATGCGCACCCGATGCGGCCAGCGCGAGTATCAGGCCGGTCGCCCAGCATGCGCCGATGCGTGCGCTGCTCTGCGTGATTCTCTGGACGGCGGTTCTGCCCTGCGCCGTTGCGATTGCCTTGGTCATCTGTTTTTCTATTCCGTTATCTGTTTCTTGCGAGAGGCGCTCTGCGGCGCCATGCCGGTTCAGTTCCTGGTCGGAAACCGGCCGCCCCTCTGCCCGGCCGTGGCCGCGCCGTCGCGCCACGCCTGCCGGTGACGCGCGTCACCCCGACACGCGATCTCTGAACCGCATGCATAATATCGCCAAAATTCTCTGTCTCAAAAACGAGGCCCCGCCGCTGCGCTTGACACCGGACGCCGAATCGCCTCGGAGACGCTCGTCCCACATGCGCTCTACAGCGCCCACAAAGAGTCATGAACAAGCCGGTTTTGCCCTTGACGTACGAACAGCTCGATCACTGGATCGAGTCGTTGCAACCCGCCTTGCTGGCGGAGCGTTTCATGCTCGCGATCGGCATTCTGCGCGGCGGTGCGCCGCTTGCGTTGATGGTGTCGCATGCGGTCGGCACGCCGGTGGCGTTTTTGCGCTACGACCGGCAGTCGCGCACAGTGGCGTGGGATTCGACGCTGCCGATCCCGCCCACGGGTTCGCGCGTGCTGTTATGCGAGGACATCGCGGGACGCGGTTTCACGCTGACGGACTGCATCGCGTTTCTGCAGCAACATGGCCTCGACGTCAGGACGCTGACCGGCGCGGTGGACGACCTGAGCCGCACGCAACCCGACTACGCGATCGACGCACGCGGCTACTTTGCGCTGTTTCCGTGGGAGCGCCAGGCGTACACCGAGCGTTATCGCGACGACTGGGCGCGCGTCGAAGCCGGCGCAGCCCCCGCGATGGCGGAAGACCACGAATATGCGACGTACGCGATCGACCTCGACGGCATTCTGCTGCCCGACGTGCCGCTCGCCCGCTACGATGAAGACCTGGCCGCCGCGCTCGCTGAACGCGACGCGCTGCTGCCGTTCGACGTGCTGCCGACTATCGATCTGCAACGCGTTCGCACGATCATCACCGGGCGACCGGAGCTGGACCGCGCGCGCACCGAGGTGTGGTTGGAGCGGCACGGTTTCGGACATCTGCAACTGGTCATGCGCACGCCCGGCACGCACGACGAAAGTCCCGCCGGCGCCGCCGCTCATAAGGCCGCCGCCGCGTTGCGCGGCGGCGTCACGCATTTTGTCGAGAGCGATCCGGTGCAGGCATTGTTGATCGCACAACAAGCACCGTTGCTGCGCGTGATCTGGTGGGACGCGCAGACGCAAACCGGCCTGCTGGTCGGTGCGCGCGCGTGGCACTGAGCTAGCTCGCGCGCGCGTCCCTGGTGTCCCGGGCTTCCTTACCGTCGCGCAAGCGCAGATGCCGCGCGGCTCGCTGCGAGGCGACCATGATCAGCTTCATCGTCGCGCGTGTTGCGCCGACGAACAGCTTGCGCGCGATCCGCTCGTCGAAGGTGTCGAAGTCGACCTCGGTGAAAATCACGCACGGCGCCGCCTGCCCCTTGAAGCGATAGATCGACTCGAACAGCACGTCGCCTTCGCGGTACTCCGGGTTGCCGAACAGATCGTATTTGCCGGTGAAACTGCGCAGCCGGTGCGGGCCGAGATGATCCAGCGCGGTCATCGCCGACCCTTCGCGGCCGCGAAACGACAGCACCACGATGTCCTGTTTGCGAAAGCCGAGCGACAACGCCTGGGTGATCGCGCGCTTGGTGGCGTCGACGCTGCCTTCGGCGGCGTTCGCTTCGTCGTAGACCGATAGCGAGATGTCGGAGCCGTCGAACGGACTGCCCGACGCGAGCGCCGCCGCGACCGGCACCGAGCCGCCGACCACCTCGCGCACATAGTCGAGAATGTCGCGCGGACTGCGGTAATTGGTGGTTTCTTTCAGCGTGGTCCAGCCGGGCAGCGCCACCGGTTCACGCATGTAGAGATTCTGCAGCGGATCTTCGAGCCACCACCACGCGGCGCCGGGACGCAGCAGGCGTTCGAGCGCGGCCACCCACGGCTGCTGGAAGTCCTGGCCTTCGTCGACGATCAGCACGTCGAATTGCCAGCGCGCGTCGATCGGCGTGGCGGCGAAAGTCGTTTCGAGCTGATTGAACACGTCGCCGGCCTGGAAGTCCGGCTCGCGACCGGCGTCGCGAGCAATCCAGTCGCACAACTGGTGATAGTTCGCCACCTTCGCCTCGGGCGGCGCGACCCGCACGATGTGGTCCGCCAGCGGCCGGTTGAAGCACACGTACAACGGCCGCTGCCCGCGCGCCACCGCGTCTTTCATGACCTGCACCGCGAGTTGCGTCTTGCCGGAACCGGCCGTGCCGATCACGCGCAGGCGGAACGGCGTGAACTCGAGCCGCCGCGCCCAGGTGGCGAGACCGCCCGCGAGGCGCGTGACGAGCGTGCCCGCCTGGCCGACCAGCGCGCTCGCGTCGGGCGTGAGCGCGAGTTCGTCGGCGAGAAAGTGATGGATCTTCGGGGCGCAGGCGAGACGCGCTTCGTCCACCGGCAACGCCTCGCGAATCACTGCCGCGAGCCGGTCCTTGCGCGTCGCGTCGACGATACGCGCGGGATTCACGCCGGCAATCGACGTGTCTTTGACAACATGATCCGGGCAGTACAGCAGTTCCTCGACGAAATAGGTGCCTGCGCCGAACGCCGCGGTGAGACGCCGGTGCAATCCCTCGACAGTGTGCGCGAGCGCGATCGCCACATTGCGCTCGGTCTGCAGATGCACCTTGACGAGGCCTTTCGACGTCTCGCGCAGAAACCCCGTTTTCTGTTCGACGATCATCACGCGTCCGGCCGGGCTGACGATCACGAAGTCGGCCTCGCCGAACACCGAAAAGTTCTGGTTCAAGCGCGTCCAGTGCACGCCGTGATAAACGGTGTAGTCATCGGACAGCGCCGTTTCCAGCAGCGCGAGGGTCTCGCGTTCGCGGGCCGCCGCGCCGGTGGCGGCGAGGCTCTTCCAGTCGTCGGGGACAATGCGGGCCATGCGGTGCCTCGTCGTATTCGGGAGCGGCCATTGTACGCAACGCGTGGGGATTGCCGAACGGCTTTGCCCGCACTCCGCAAAGGCGCGCGCATCGTGTATCGTTACCGGCTGAACGCCGCGCAGCCGGCGCGGCTTGCCAACTTTGCCAAGAAAAGGATTGACCGGATGATTACGATCTGGGGACGCACCAACTCGGTTAACGTCCAGAAGGTGTTGTGGTGTTGCGATGAACTGGTGCTGCCGTACGAGCGCATCGACGCGGGTCTGCAATTCGGCCGCAACAATGAGGCCGACTATCTCGCGATGAACCCGACCGGCAAGATTCCGACGCTGGTCGACGACGACTTCGTGCTGTGGGAATCGAACGCGATTCTGCGTTATCTGGTGCTGCAATACGGCGAAGCGAGCCTGCTGTATCCGGCCGAGCCGAGAGTCCGCGCGAGTGTCGATCGTTGGCTCGATTGGTCGTTGTCCACGCTGCAGCCCGCTGAGCGTCCGGTGTTCTGGGCGCTCGTGCGCACCCCGGCGGCCGAGCGCGACAGCGCCAAACTCGCCACCGACTTCGCCGCGGTCACCGCGCTGTGGCGCATGCTGGACAACCATCTGCAAGCGCGCTTTTTCCTCGAAGGCGAGAAGTTCACGCTGGCCGATATCGTGATCGGCGCGTACGCGAAACGCTGGTTCGGGCTCGACGGCGTGGAGCGCCCGCCGCTGCCGAATCTGGAACGCTGGTATTCGCGTCTTGCGACGCGCACGGGTTTCAAAAAGTACATTGATTTTCCGCTGACCTGAGCTGCTGAGCTGCGGGCCGTCGCTTGACGGCTACGGGCCGGCCGACGTTGGCCGGCTCGCTTCGCCTGAGCGCGACGCCGGGCACATCGCGAGCACCCAGCACAGCGCGGCGCGCTGGCCTTTATAATCGACCTATGAAGACCGCCAAGCTCGCCGCCAAAGCCACCTCCGCCGCTCCTGCGCATGCCCATGAACCGGGGCACACGCACGGCGTTTCGCAGGAAGCCGCGCTGACGCTCGCGGACGAATACTGCCGCGAACGCGGCGAAAAACTCACGCCGATTCGCCGCAAAGTGCTTGAATTGCTGCTGAATTCCGGCCGCGCCACCAAGGCCTATTCGCTGCTCGACGACATGCGCCAGATCCATCCGGGCTCGGCGCCGCCCACGGTGTACCGGGCGCTGGATTTCCTGCTGACCGCCGGGCTCGTGCATCGGATCGAATCGATCAACGCCTTCACGGTGTGCCACGATCTGACGCAGTGCCAGCACGGCATTCTCGTGGTCTGCCAGCAGTGCGGCAACGTGACCGAACTGCATCAGCCGAAGCTGAGGCAGGCACTCGTCGCGCAGATCGAAGACGCGGGCTACCGCCTCGCCAGCGATGAAATCGAATTGAAGGGATTGTGTTCCGCGTGCCAGGCGGCGGAAGCGGAAGCGGCGGCGGGTTCAGCGGTGGTGGTTGCCGCTAAATAGCGCGCCCTTTCCGATCCTCGCGGACTTCACGGCCCTCACTGCCTCGACACGCCGAAACGGCAACCGTCGATCAACCCGCCACGAACCTGTTCAACCTGCCGCGCGCGCGTCGATCGCGTCGTGCAGCAGCGTCACGAGATCGTCGGGTAAAGCGGGCTTGGTCATGAAATGCTGGAAGCCCTCGCCGATGCTGCGCAAGCGGTAGGCTTCGTCGGTGTGACCCGTGAGCGCCACCGCCACCGAAGGCGCGTGATCGCCGCGAATCTCGTGATCGCGCAGCCGCTGGATCAGGTAGAAACCGTCCATGGCCGGCAAATCGAGGTCGCAGACCACGGCATCGGGCAACAGCCGCAAGGCCGCTTCGACGCCCTCTTCCGCATCCGCGACGGCGCAGACCTTCGCGCCCTCTGCTTCGAGTAACAAGGTCAACGACTCCCGGCTATCCGGGTCGTCTTCGACGAGCACGATCGTGGCCTGATCGAGTCTCAATGCTCCGTTCATTTTCTGTTGTTGCTCTAAAAAACCGGTTAGGCCGTCAGACGTGGCCAATGTATCGTTCTGCTGCGTGCCGCCGATTCGTGCGGCTGCGGTGTCGCTGTTCATGGTTCCGACTCGATTTCGCGCGCCGAGTTTCAGGCAGATCGACGATTGAATCATGCCGACCCAGTCCACTCGCGCGCACAGTAACGCGCCAAAATTGCACGCCAATGAAAAACCGGCTTTCGGCACCGCTATTCCGGCAGACCGATGCCGGCACTTCCGATCCGCCACGGCGACGCGTGCCAACTCCGTCAGCACGGCGTTTCCGGCACGGCGTCCGTTCCGCCACTCCTGTTCTTCTGCGACGCCCTCGCGCTTCCCGGTTGCGCGCGGCGTTCACTTTCACACAAGTGGTAGCACGTAGCGTGCCGCGACGGGCGCGGTAGTGCGAGTGGCTTGATTACTTTGCCCGAGCGGCCCACTCAACAAAGCCCGCAACAACTCACTCCGCTTTCTGCGGACCGATCCCTTGCACCAGCAGCGCGACCGCATGCCGCGCAATCTCCTCGCCGCCGATCTTGCTGCGCACAGGATCGTTGCGCCACATCTTCGACGCCGCCAGCGGCAGAATCGTCAATCCCAGCAATGTGACGAACACGAGCGCGGGCTCCAGCCCCGCGTTCAGACGGCCTTCCTCCTGCCAGCGCGCGATCGCCGCCAGTGACGCTTTCTGATGCGTGTTGCCGAACCGCTCCTGCATGCGCTGACGCAGCAGACCGCCGTCGCTGATCACTTCGCGCACCCACAGCGACGGGAACCACGGGTAATCGCTCGCTACCTGCACGATCCGACGCGCGAGTTGCGTGATCGCGGCGACCGGATCGTCGGGATTCTCCTGAAACGGCACGCCGAGACCCGCGCGCAACGGCGCGAAGCGTTCGTCGATGAGCACGTCGAGCAGTTGATCGCGGGTCTTGAAGTAGTAATGCATCATGGCCGGCGTGAAACCCGCCTCGCGGGCAATTTCCCCGAGCGTGGTGTCGACGATGCCCTGCCGCGCGAACAGCACGAGCGCGGCGTCGAGCAGGCGGCTGCGCTGCGCCGGGCCGCGCGCGGTGCCTGACGGACGGCCCGGGCGCCGTGCGGGCTGCAGCGCCCCTTTCGCTTCCTGCTTATCTGACGGAATCCTTGCCATTGCATTCAATTTGACGGCTGCTATGATGTCTCCTATATTAATCTCCAAGTTAATTAATTTCAATACAGTCACCCCATGGAACAACCCACCACCCTTCAATCGGCCGACCTGACGCCCAGCCCAGCGCCAGTGGGTCCGCGAGCGGCCGATCATCCGCCGATCCGCCTGTTGTTTCCGGCGCTGCTGCTGGTGATGCTGCTCGCGGCGCTCGATCAGACGATCGTCTCGACCGCGCTGCCGACCATCGTCGGCGAACTCGGCGGGCTCAACAATCTGTCGTGGGTGGTAACCGCCTACCTGCTCAGCTCGACCATCGTCGTGCCCTTGTACGGCAAATTCGGCGACCTGTTCGGCCGCAAGATCGTGCTGCAGACGGCGATCGTCGTGTTCCTCGTCGGCTCCGCGCTGTGCGGCGTCGCGCAGAACATGACTCAACTGATCGTGCTGCGCGCGCTGCAGGGACTCGGCGGCGGCGGTCTGCTGGTCGTGACGATGGCAGCGATCGGCGACGTGATTCCGCCGGCCGAACGCGGCCGCTTTCAGGGCGTATTCGGCGGCGTGTTCGGTTTGGCAACGGTGATCGGACCGCTGCTCGGCGGCTTTCTTGTCGAGCACCTGTCGTGGCGCTGGATTTTCTACATCAACCTGCCGCTCGGCATCATCTCGCTCGCCGTGATCGGCGCGGTCTTCAAGCCGCATGTGCGCCACGTGAAGCACACCATCGACTACATGGGCGCCGCGTTTCTCGCTGGTGCGCTCACCTGCATCATCCTGTTCACGAGCCAGGGCGGCACGATTCTGCCGTGGTCGTCGCCGCAATTGTGGTTCACGCTGGGCATCGGGCTCGTGTCGATCTGGGGCTTCATTCACGAAGAGCGCACCGCGGTCGAACCGATCATGCCGCTCGAACTTTTCAAACAACGCACGTTTTTGCTGAGCAGCCTGATCGGCTTCGTCATCGGCGTCTCGCTGTTCGGGTCGGTGACGTTCCTGCCGCTCTATCTGCAGGTGGTCAAAAGCTCGACGCCGACGCAAGCCGGCATGCAGATGCTGCCGATGATGGGCGGCCTGTTCGTGATGTCGATGGTGACCGGCCGCATCATCAGCAAGATCGGCAAGTACCGCATCTTTCCGATCATGGGCACCCTGCTCGCGGCCGTCGCCATGATGTTGCTCGCCCGCCTGCAGATCGACACGCCGATTCATGTGATGTATATCGACATGGGCATTCTCGGCTGCGGTCTCGGCATGGTGATGCAGGTGCTGATTCTCGCCGTGCAGAACACGGTCGAGTTCAAACACATGGGCGTGGCCACCTCCGGCGCGACGTTGTTCCGCTCGATCGGCGGCTCGATCGGAGTCGCCGCGTTCGGCGCGGTGTTCTCAAACGGTCTCGCCGCGCGCCTCGAAAAACTGATGCCGCCCGACACCGAATTGCCGCACGCACTCGGGCCCGCTGTGATCCATCAGTTACCCGCCGCATTACGCGAAGATTATCTGCAGGCGTTCGCCGGCGCGTTGCATACGGTGTATCTGTCGGCTGCGTGCGTGGTCGTGCTGGCCTTCGCGTTGGCGTGGCTGCTGAAGGATCATCCGTTGCGCAAGCACTGATCTTCAGCGCGCTCCACACTAGCGCATGATGCATGCGCTTATTGACGAGGTCGGACGCCGCAGGCGCCGACCTCGTTGTGCTTTTATCGCCGCAAGCGCGCACCTAAAATGAAAAAACGACGCGCCCATTCGTCCTGCCAACATGCACGGTATTTCGTCGTACCTACAAATGTTCGCTAACGCACACAGCATAGGTGCGAACGTCGATTGACGTGCCATTTAAAACGCCACATATTGCGAGCAGCGGCAGCGCAAGCGCGAGTTTGCGGCCCTAGACTCTCCGGCGCATGTGGATCGTGATTTCCGCGGATCTGGCTGCCGCTTCAATACGATCCGGAGCATGCCGTAACGGCATCGTTTTCCTCAGGTGGGTCCTCAGCATGGCCACCCAGACCGTCACCGGCCACAGTTTTCCGACACCGTGCAAACGCTGCGGCGGCGCACTGTACCGGCAAGTCGACTATTGCCCGTATTGCGGCGCGGTGCATCCGCTCGAAGGCGGTCCGCACAAGCGCACCGTGATTCCCGGCAGCCGCGCGAGCGCAATGAACAAGGTGGTGCAGAAAAACGGTTTCGATCCGGCCGTCTCGGGTGAACCGGATCTCGCCGCGCGCGCCGCGAGCGCGAGCGAATCATTACCCGGCGAAGCCGCGATGCACACGCCGGCGATCGTGGCGACACATCCGCCGGCACCGCCGCTGACCGATTTGCCCGAGCCGACACGCAGCGCCGCGCTGCCCAATCGCCGCACCACCTTGCTGATCGTCGGGGTGCTTGTCGTCATCGGCCTGGTAGCTGGCGCCTATGCACTATTCGGCGACAATCGCGACTCGCAAAACGGCGGCAACGATCAAAGCGCCGACGCGACGCAGGACGCCAGAACCACGACCGGCACGATCGCCCCTTATACGCCGCAGCCGGCCAAACCGGCTCAACAGAGCGCCGCGATCACGCCCGCCGCACCAGGCGCGAACGCCCGATCCACCCAGATCTTTCCTGTTGCACCGGCTGCGCAGCCGCTCGCCGCGGCGCCCGTCAAACCGGCGCCGCAGTTCCGCGACGCCACGCAAGCCTTGCAGGCGGCGCGACTCGCCTTCCGCGCCAACGACCTGTCCACGGCGCAAGCCGCGCTCGGCGCCGCGCAAACGCTGCAGCCGGGCAACGCCGACGCCGAGGATCTCGCGACCGAATTGCGCCCGCTGACCGCGCGCCGCGACGCCGCCTTGCAGGCGGCGCAAACCTGCGTCGCCCAACAGTCCTGGCCTTGCGCGCGTCAGCATGCCAACGAGGCGCTCACCATCGACACCGGCAACGACACGGCGAAGATCATCATGGAGCGCGTGATTCGAGAGACAGGCTGGGCGCCGCTGAATTCGCACGCCGCGACAGCCGCTCAGTAGCCAATCGTTTGGATACCGAAACACACGGCGGACTTCACTGCCACACTTAATTGCCAGGTAGTCGCTGGATCGCGCCGCTTTGAGCGGCAACAGACGGACACGACATGCGCGATGCAGCGACCATGCCATGACGAACCGGCTCGATGGTGCTTCACGCGCGCCGACGCGGGAAGCGGGACGAACCTGACCGATAGGTAGAAAGACCATGCTGAAGAGACTTCTGGCGGGATGGCTGGGGCTGGCGCTGCTGGTCGCCTCTTCTCTGATTTGCGCGGAGCCCACGCACTACAAGATCGTCACCGGTCCGGAGCGCGGCACCTATATCCAGATCGGCCAGGATCTGTCGAAATGGGTGGCGCAGCCGGCGGGCATCGACCTTGAAGTGATGGCGTCGAAGGGCTCGGCCGAGAACGTGCAACGCATGCGCTTCGAGCCCGGCGTGAAGCTCGCGCTGGTGCAATCCGACGTGTATCAGGCGTATATCGACATGGCCAACGCGGGCAATGCCGACGCCGGCACCGCGATCCGGCCGCTGCGCCTCATCATGCCGCTCTATGACGAAGAAATTAACGTCGTGGTGCGAGCCGATTCGCCGATGAAAACCTTCGCCGACATCAAGGACAAATCCATCAGCGTCGGCCTGCTCGGTAGCGGCACCGCGCAATCGGCCACCACGCTCTATCACCTGATGTTCGGCCAGCCGATTCCCGAACAGAACATCCAGCACCTGAGCAACGAAGACGCGCTGGCCGCGTTGATCGTCAAGAAAGTGGACGTGGCGATCATCGTGGTCGGGCAACCGGCGAAACTGTTCAACGACATGAATCCCGAGCTACTGAACCAGCTCCGCCTGCTGCGCGCCGATCCCGCCGCGCCGGAAACCGCGCGCGCCAAACAGACCTATTTCCCCGCGACGATCCGCGCCGGCAGCTACCCGAACTGGCTCAAGGAAGACACGCCCACGCTGACCGTCAAGGCGTTTCTCGTCACCTACGATTACGGGCTGCGCGATACCGTCGTCAATCTGAACCGCTTTGCCGATTCGCTGTGCGCAAACTTCGACAATCTGCAGGAACACGGGCATCCCAAGTGGAAACAGGTGAAGCTCGAACTGCCCACCCTCGTACGCGGATGGAAGTACTACTCGCCGGTCGAGAAGCATTTGCGCGCGTGTCTCACCAACAAGAGCGCGGCGATGAACGCGGCGGCGGCGCAGGCCGTGCAGAAACCGCGCTCTACCTGCACGGATCAGGAGCGCCTGCTTCTGCTGTGCAAGTAGCCGGCTAAGCAAAGCGAAACGCAACGCAACGCAACGGCACGACGCACGCGAATCAGGCGTGCGCCTGCTGCCGGGAGGCAGCCGTTGCTTCCATCGCCCGTTGCAGCACTTCGTAGACCTTCGGGCGATTGCACTGTGACACGTTAAAGCGCAGGAACCCGGCCGCCGATTGCGACGCGCTGAACACATTGCCCGGCGCGAACACCACCCCTACTTCCAGCGCATGACGCGCGATATCGGCCGCGTCGAGCGCATCGGGCAGACGCGCCCACACGAACATGCCGGCGCGTGGCCGGGTCCAGATATCGAGGCCCGCGTAGCCGAGCCGCCTGATCGTCTCGCCCATCGCGTCGGCGAGCTTCGCGCGCATCGACTCCAGATGACGCCGGTAAGTACCGTCCACCAGCAACCGATGCACGACGCTCGCGTTGAGCTGGCCATTGCCGAACGAGGTAGCCAGCTTCAGATCGATCAACGATTCCACCCATTCGGGGCGCGCGGCGATGTAGCCGCAACGCGCCGCCGCAGACAGCGTTTTCGAAAAACTGCCGATCGACACCACCCGCGCGAGCCCGTCGAACGCGGCAAGCCGTGGCGCGGCTTCGTCTTCGAAATCGGCGAAGATGTCGTCCTCGACGATCAGCAGATCGTGTTCGCCCGCCAGCTTCAGCACCCGGTGCGCGACGGCCGGCGCCAGCGTCGCGCCGGTCGGATTGTGGATCGCCGAATTGGTCACATAGAGCCGCGGGCGATGCTCGATCAGCGCCCGCTCGAACGCCGCCAGATCGGGACCCGACGGCGTATAAGGCACACCGACGATCCGCGCGCGATGCGCGCGCAACAACGCCTGAAAGTTGAAGTAGCACGGGTCGTCGATCAACACGGTGTCGCCCGGTTCGAGCAGGAACCGGCACACCAGATCGAGCGAGTGCGTGCCGCTGTCGGTCAGCACGATCTGCTCCGGCGGCGCGTCGACGCCATGCTGCGCGAGCCGCCACGCCAGCTGCTGACGCAGCGCCGGCAAACCGTACGGACTGGCGTATTCGGCGAGCGGCGCCTGCGGATCGCGCGCCACGGCCCGCAACGCGCGGCGCACGCCGTCTTCCGGCAACCACGAAGGCGGCATCCAGCCGCAACCCGGCTTCAGCACTTTCGAACCCGCTTGCAGCGACTGACGCGTGAGCCACAGCGGATCGACCTCCCGATCGAGACGCGGCCCGAGATCGGCGAGCGCAAGCGGCGGCGCGTGACCCGACACGAAAAAACCCGAACCGCGCCGCGCGACGATCGCGCCTTCCGCGACCAGCCGGTCGTAGGCCTCCACCACCGTCGACTTCGACACGCCGAGTGTCTCCGTCATCGCGCGGATCGACGGCACGCGCGCGCCCGGCATCAGCGAGCGGCTCGCAATGCGCTCGCGCAGACTGTCCATCACCGTGCCGACACGCGTGCCCGAGGCCGCACGGTTACTCTCGCTTTCCGCCATCTGTACTGCTCCACAGTAAGGACAGTTTGTATGAATTGTACTGATCCGTAGCTTACCCTTTACGGCGCAAAAGCGGATGCTATGTCCTTCATTCGCCTCTGCACGGACACTTTCGATGGACAAGACAACCAACGGCTGGCTAAGCGGCATGATCGGCGTGCTGATTTTCAGCGGCTCGCTGCCGGCCACGCGTATCGCCGTGCAAGGTCTCGACCCGGTGTTCCTGACGGTTGCCCGCGCCACCATCGCCGGCACGCTCGGTCTGCTGTTATTGCTGGTGTTCCGCCAGGCCCGTCCCGCCCGTCGCGATCTGATTCCGCTGGTGGTCGTCGCCCTCGGCGTGGTGGTCGGCTTCCCGCTATTGACGGCGCTGGCGTTGCGTCACGTGAACGCGGCGCATGCGGTGGTGTTCGTCGGCCTGCTGCCGCTCGCTACCGCGATCTTCGGCGTGCTGCGCGGCGGCGAGCGCCCGCAACCGGCGTTCTGGGTATTCTCCGCGCTCGGCAGCAGCGCGGTGGTCGCGTTCGCGTTGCGTCACGGCATCGACGCATCGCCCATCGGCGATGCGCTGATGCTGGCCGCGATCATCGTGTGCGGTCTGGGCTATGCGGAAGGCGCGCGTCTGTCGCGCCACCTCGGCGGCTGGCAGGTGATTTCGTGGGCGCTGGTGCTGTCGTTGCCGCTGATGCTGCCGCTCGCGTGGTGGACCCGGCCCGCGTCATTCGACGGCGTCAGTCACGCCGCGCTGTGGGGCCTCGCGTATGTGTCGCTGTTCAGCATGCTGATCGGTTTCGTGTTCTGGTATCGCGGCCTCGCGCTCGGCGGCATCGCCGGGGTCGGTCAGTTGCAATTGCTGCAGCCGTTCTTCGGCCTGTTGCTGGCCGGCTTGCTGTTGCATGAAGAGGTCCCGCTCGCGATGATCCTCGTCACCGTCGTGGTGGTGGCCTGCGTGGCGGGCGCCCGGCGCTTCGCGCGGGCGGCGCCGGCACGGCCCGCGATCTGACGAGGCCCCCCGCAAATCGACGCAATGCGATGCCGGCGGCCGGTCGACTATGTCATCATCCCGACGATCGATCCACCACTGCCTTGCGCCGCGACTACGATGCCGACCGCTTTTACCCAAACCGTCGAAGCCCGCTTTGCCGAACTCACGCCGACTTCCAAACGCGTCGCCAGCTATATGCTGGCCAATCTCGACCGGCTCGGCCTCGAAAACGCCGATCAGATCGCCCAGCAAGCCGGCACGAGCGGCATTTCGGTGGGGCGCTTTCTGCGCAGCATCGGCTATCAGAACCTCGACGATCTGAAACGCGAACTGCGCGGCGCGCAGGAGCGTCCGTGGCTGATCACCGACCGGCTCGACGCGTTCCGCCGTGGCGCCGGCCAGCACGACGAAGCCGCGCCGCACGCGGGCGGTCCCACTGCGCCGAATGCGGCGCTCGCCCATTCGCTCGAACTCGAAGTCGGCGCGATCCAGCATGTCTACCAGCTCGCGCAATCACCCGCCTTCGCGCGTGTCGCCGATCGCATCGCAACCGCGGACGCCGTCTACATTCTCGGCATTCAATCCACCCGCGGTATCAGCAACGCGTTCTATAGCTACCTCGAATATCTTCGCCCGCGCGTGTTCTATTCCGACGGCATGTCGGGCTCGTATGTCGATTCGCTGAACTCGGACTTCAAGTCACCCTATCTGATCGTGACCGACACGCGCGCCTATTCGAAGGTCGCGCGCCGCTATTGCGAAGCGGCCACGCGACGCGGTTTGCCGTTCGCGCTCGTCACCGATATCTATTGTCCGTGGGCGCGCGAATTCGACGGCGACCTGCTGCAGGTGAAAACCGATGTCGGTCAGTTCTGGGATTCGCTCGCGCCACTCACGTGCCTGTTCAATCTGCTGATCTCGGCGATCGTCGAACGGCTCGGGCCGGGTATCGACGAGCGCGTCGCCCGTAACCGCGAACTGCAGAGCGAATTCGACCAGTTCGATCTTTGACGCTTTCGGCGCATGGGCGCGTGTTGCAGTCAATCGGCCGAATCGACCGAATCGACCCCTCCGTTGCAAACCGGGTATCCTCTGCGGCTCGTTCCGAAGGAGGATTCATGAAATTGTCGCTTTGCCTCGTCGCCGCTTTGACGCTGTCCGCCGGTGCGGTCGCTCAAACCTCGCAAACTTTCCGCTTCGGCGAAGGCCAGAGCACGCTGCCGTCCGGCAATGGCCATGGCGCGCCCGCGCAATCCAACGCCAGCCCGAAGCACAAGACTCAACATCAGAAGCGTCACCGTGGACATGTGAAGCAGCCGGACACGTACTCGCATAACTGACCGGTATTGCCACACGAATAGCGGCCATACGCGATGGCGATTTTTGACTCGCTTCAAATCCGCGCGCGCGGCGGGCATAGTCAAACGTATTCATTCCAACGGCCACGACAGGAACACGTATGAGCACCACCCGCCCCGCGCCCTCCACGCCTGCCGCATCGGATGCGACCGCGACCTCGCCGCTGAATTCGCCGCGCAACCCACCGCTGATTCGCGACGCCACCGAAGCCGATCTACCCGCAATCCAGGCGATCTACGCGCACCATGTGCTGACCGGCGTCGCCTCGTTCGAAGAAACGCCGCCTTCCGTCGACGATCTGCGCACACGGCTCGCGTCGGTGCGCAGCCATGGGCTGCCGTATATGGTCGCCGAGATCGACGGCGAAGTCGCCGGCTATTGCTACGCGACGCCTTACCGGCCGCGCGCCGCGTATCGCAACACCATCGAAGATTCGATCTATGTGAACGACGCGTATCGCGGCCGAGGCCTCGGACGCATCCTGCTCGAAGCGCTGATCGAGCGTTGCGAAACCGGACCGTGGCGTCAGATGGTCGCCGTGATCGCCGACGGCGGCAGCGGCGGCTCGCTGTCGCTGCATACGCAGTTGGGCTTCGAATTGACCGGCACGTTGAAGGCGGTCGGCTTCAAGCACGGCCGCTGGCTCGATACCACGCTGATGCAACGCAAGCTCGGCGTGGGCGATTCGACGGCGCCGGACGACGTCGCGTAGGGGCGTACCAGAAGCGCTCGCGTCGCCTTGTCACTGGACGCATGGGATCGCTGCGCCTAATTTCGAGGTGACTCGCGGCGCCAACGAGTAGCGGCGCGCGAGAAGGTCGATTTCCGGTTCAAAGGATTCGACGTGACCTCGACATTCAGGAGCGCGCCGTGCCCCATCTCCCTTTTTCATGCCAGCAGCCGATGCGCTCGACGCGCAACGTCGACGCACCTCGTTCACGCTTCGCGGCGGCTCTCGCGTTTTTGCTGCTGGTGTGCCTGCTGGCTGCGGCGGGAGGCAGCGTCGCTTCCACGGTAACGGACTTCGACGGAGCGGTCGCTCGCGGATTGCCGGCCGGCTTACGCGGCGACCTGCCGGCTCAAGGCGCCGCGCGCGCCGATGCGACGCGTGCCGCTGCGATCATGCATGTCGACACGCGCATGCCGGTCAGGCTGGTTTATTCGGACGATGGCGAGGCCGCGCTGTACCGCGGCAAGGTCGACGGCTATCCGGCGATTTTTACCCGCTACGCGGACCGCCTGGATATTTTTGTCAACGCGGCGCCGCATTCCGACGCGTACACGATCAACTACGCCACCCAAAAACCCAACCCCGAGATACGCGTTCTCACCCAGCCGGCCAAAAGCGAAACCGTTCTTCGCGACATCGTGCTTGCGCCGGGCGAAACCACACCGGAATCGCCTACCGGCGACCGTGCAAAAGCAAAGGCCGACAGTCGCGATACCGCTGAATTGATCTTCTCCATATTCGTTCACGACGACGCCAAAAACGTCGCGATCAACGATCACCTAAGCTGGTGGGTTGGACTCATTGAAGCCTTGCTGCCGGTTGGGCGCACAATGGCGATCGATATTCGCCGCGACCTTCCCGGCGTCACCGACTTTGCCTATGCGAGCGACGACCCTAACAGGAAGCTCCTCGAGTGGCTGACACTCGTGCGCGCCAGGTTTCCGCAGGAGATCGACGTCGATAGCAAATTCCTCCTCTTCACGCGCAATCCGATAAGCAGTACCACGGCAGGAATAGCCTTTCAGGGCGGCGACTACGGCATTGCAAGTGCTAGCAGCCATCAAACTCTCGCCCACGAATTCGGCCACATGCTGGACGCAACCCATAAACACGCCGAAGTCAGATACAACGGCTGGTGGTGCGAAACGATCATGTTCGCAGCGCCGGTCGATTTACGATCGAATTGCTATGACTACTCCGACGCCAATGAAAAACTGATTCGATCCTACCTGGAATAAGCGTCGCCGCAGGCGCGCGACGCACGGTCCCGCTCGCTCCCATCACGCGCCATGACGCAACATGACGCACTGCCAGGCTGGCGGCCGCGCCGACGGCCGCGTTAAAATCCGCCCATGCCCAACATGCCGCCCTCCGTCCCGCCCTCGCCCGCCGACGCCAACGTCGCGGCCAGCCCAGCGCCGCGCAACGAATACACCGTCGACGAACTCGCGCGCGTCACCGACACCACGGTGCGCAACGTGCGCGCCTATCAGGACCGGGGCCTGCTCGCGCCGCCGGAAAAGCGCGGCCGGGTCGGCGTGTACGACGACACGCACGTGTCGCGTCTGAAGCTGATCAATCACCTGCTGACTCGCGGCTACACCCTGGCGAACATTCAAGACCTGATCATGGCCGTCGACGAGGGCCATGATCTGCGTTCGATCCTCGGTCTGGAGACCGCGATCGGCGGCCGCTGGTCGCGTGAGCGTCCGAAGAAATACTCGCTGATCGAACTGCTGCAAATGTTCGGCGACAAAGCCACGCCGAGCGCGCTCGGCAAAGCGGTCGAGCTCGGTCTGCTGGAACGCCACGGCCTCTCGTTCGTGTCGGGCAATCCCACGGCGCTGGCCGCCGGCGCGACCATGGCGAAGGAAGGCATTCCGCTCGCCGATCTGCTCGACGCCGTCGGCATCGCCCGGCCGCATTTCCAGGCGGTCGCCAAAGCGCTGGTGGATCTGGTGGTCCATCAACTGGATCGCTACGACGCCGACGCGCTGCCGCCGCCCGCCGACGTGCCCGCGCTGGTCGACGCGATCTGGCGCGTGCGGCCGCTCGCCATGGTGCTGGTGGAAAGCGAAATGAACCGCGCGCTCGAAGAAGCCTCCGGCGACTACCTGGGCGACCGCGTCGCGGCGATCATGGAAAAGAAGCTGGGCCATCCCGCCGACGGCGCTGCCGCGAAACCGGACAAGCCGAAGAAGTAGCCATACGCTGCTCGCCGCACGCCACGTGCGGCCTCGCCGCCTCGGCGCCTCGCGCGTCATATTCAAATCTCCATTGCTTCGTTGGTAGCGCTCCTCGTCCATGCGACGATCCATGAACGTCGCCGCGACGTGTTTCCCAGCGCTTGCGCGTCCATGCACGTCACGTCACCTGCTGTCAGATGACCCGCGTGCGCAAGGACCACGCTGACGACGCACGGCCGGCGAAATCACAATCGCACGCCATGGAGATTCGCCGCATGACCCGCCACGCCCGTTTTCCGCTTCACGTCGCCGCCGCTTTGCTGACGGCATTCACCACCTTCACCACCGTCAACGCCACCGCGCAGTCAGGCGGCAACGACAACCACAACGGCAGCGATGCCGCCAAGGTCCTGCGCATCGGCTACCAGAAGTCCGGCCTGCTCGCGATACTGAAGGCCCAAGGCTCGCTCGACGAACGCCTCAAACCGCTCGGCTACAGCATCAAGTGGTTCGAGTTCCCGGCGGGACCGCAACTGCTCGAAGCGCTGAACGCGAACAGCGTCGACTTCGGCTATACCGGCGCGCCGCCTCCGGTGTTCGCGCAGGCCGGCGGCGTGAACTTCGTCTATGTGGGCGCGGAACCGTCCGGCGAGCACGCGGAAGCGATTCTGGTGAGAAGCGATTCGACGCTGCGCAACGTCGCCGATCTCAAAGGCAAACGGATCGCGCTGCAGAAAGGATCGAGCTCGAACTACCTGCTGCTCGAAGCGCTGAAAAAAACCGGCCTGCGTTACGAAGACGTTCGGCCGGTCTACCTGGCCCCCGCCGACGCGCGCGCGGCGTTCGAAAGCGGCAGCGTCGATGCGTGGGTGATCTGGGATCCGTACTACGCGTCCGCGCAGCAGGCGTTGAAAGCGCGCACCCTGGCGGACTACGCGGGTCTCAACGGCCCCTACAACTTCTACGAGGCCACCCGCGACTTCGCCCGGCAGCATCCCGAGGTGGTCGGCGCGATTCTTGGACAATTACGCGCGGCCGGCCTGTGGGTCAACGCGCATCCGGTGGAAACCGCTGCGCTGATCGCGCCGAAGGTCGGCCTGGACCCGAAACTGGTCGAAACATGGGTACGCCGCTATCCGTACGGCACCACGGTCGTCACCGAAGACATCGCCCGCTCGCAGCAAGGCGTCGCGGATGCCTTCTACGGCGCTCACCTGATTCCGCAGAAAATCGTCGTGAAGGACGCCGTGTGGCAGAACCCCGTTGCCACGGCGGCGCTCGCGGCGAAATAGACCCGCCGACCGCGGCGTGCGGCCGCTCCTAGAGCCGGACATCTAACCGGCTTCTTGCGTCATCCGTTACCAGCCTCTATTGTTACATCACTCAATGTAACAGTTAAGACGGTAAAAAGGAGACGGATCGGATGAACGCACGTATGACGCCCCACGAAGCCACCGCTGACGCGTCCGCGCCGGTCGATACCGACATCGCCATCATCGGCTCCGGCTTTGCGGGGCTCGGCATGGCGATTCGCCTGCGGCAAGCCGGCCTGACCGACTTCATCATCGCGGAAAAGGCCGCGTCGGTCGGCGGCACCTGGCGCGACAACCACTATCCCGGTTGCGCCTGCGACGTCCAATCGCACGTCTATTCGTTCTCCTTCGCCCCGAATCCGCACTGGACCCGCATGTTCGCGCGCCAGCCGGAGATTCGCGGTTACCTGGAAGAATGCGCGCAGCGCTTCGGCGTTCAGCGTCATGTGCGCTTTGGCCATGAACTGGCGAGCGCGATCTACGACGAGACGCGCCACCGCTGGCAACTGACTTTCGCGAACGGCCAGCAATGGTCCGCGCGCGTGCTGATTTCGGCGATGGGTGGCCTCTCTCGCGCGGCCCTCCCCGACATTCCGGGGATCGAAAAATTTCGCGGCAAGACGTTCCATTCGCAGCAATGGGACCACGGTTATCCGCTCGACGGCAAACGTGTCGCCGTGATCGGCACCGGCGCAAGCGCGATCCAGTTCGTGCCGCAGATCGCGCCGCGCGTCGCGCATCTGGAACTGTTCCAGCGCACTCCGCCGTGGATCATGCCGAAGGCCGACCGTCCGGTGAAGCCGCTCGAACAATGGCTCTTCAGGCATCTGCCGTTCACACAGAAGATCATGCGCTCGGCGCTCTACTGCATGCTCGAATCGCGGGCGCTCGGTTTCGCGATTCATCCGTCGCTGATGAAAACCGCGCAGAAAGTCGCCGAACGGCATCTGCGCCGTCAGGTGCCCGACCCGCAACTGCGCGCCACGCTGACGCCGAACTACACGATGGGCTGCAAGCGCGTGCTGATTTCCAACGACTACTTCCCCGCGCTGTCGCGCCAGAACGTGGCGGTGACCACCACCGGGATCGCCCGCATCGAGGAAGACGCGGTGATCACGACCGACGGTGCGCGTCACCCGGCCGACTGCCTGATCTTCGGCACCGGCTTCCAGGTTGCCGATCCGTTTCCGCCGGGCGTGGTGCGTGGGCGTGGCGGCGTCGATATCGTCGATACGTGGCGCGACGGTGCGCATGCGTATCTGGGCACGGCGTTGCCGGGCTATCCGAACTTCTTCATGGTCGTGGGTCCGAACACCGGTCTCGGCCACAACTCGATGGTGTTCATGATCGAGTCGCAGGTCGAGTACATCCTGCGCGCGCTGAAGACGATGAACGCCGAGCGCGCCGCCGCGATCGAAGTGCGCCCGCAGGTGGAGCGCGCCTACAACGAGCGCATCCAGCAGAAACTCGGCCGCGCGATCTGGTCGACCGGCGGCTGCAAGAGCTGGTATCTCGATCCGAAGACCGGCAAGAACACCACGCTGTGGCCGGGGTTTGCGTACAAATTCCGCCAGGCCACGAGCACCTTCAGCATGGACGATTACGTCGCGTATGCGCCGGCGCAGCAGCCGGTTGGAATGGCGATGAATGCGCCGATGGAGGCGCCGAAGAATGCGCCGGTTACCGCGTCGGCGGAAGCGACCTGATCCGCACAACAACAACGACAACGTTGAACAGGAGATAAGCCAATGAAGAACTTCACCGACAGAGTGGCCGCCATCACCGGCGCAGGCTCGGGCATGGGCCGCTCGCTCGCGATTCAACTGGCGCGCGAAGGCTGCCATCTCGCCCTCGCCGACCGCAATGCCGCGAGCCTCGCCGACACCGCGCAACTCGCACAAGCCGCCGCGCCGCAGATCGTCGGCGCGCCGCTGCTCATCACCACGCGCGTGCTCGACGTCGCGGACCGCGCCGCGATGGTCGACTGGGCCGCGGAAACGGCCGCGCAGCATCGGCGGATCAACCTCGTGTTCAACAACGCGGGCGTGGCGCTGTCGAGCACGATCGAAGGCATGGATTACGCCGATCTCGAGTGGATCGTCGGCGTCAACTTCTGGGGCGTGGTGCACGGCACGAAAGCGTTTCTGCCGTATATCAAGGCCTCGGGCGCGGGGCATATCGTCAATACGTCGAGCGTGTTCGGGTTGTTCGCGCAGCCGGGCATGAGCGGCTACAACGCCACCAAATTCGCGGTGCGCGGCTTTACCGAATCGCTGCGCCAGGAACTCGATCTGATGAAGTGCGGCGTGTCGGCAACCTGCGTGCATCCCGGCGGCATTCACACGGGCATCGCGCAATCGAGCCGGATCGCGCCCAACATGGTCGGCTTCATGCTGGAAAACGAACAGCAAGGCAAGGACGACTTCGAGAAGTTCTTCATCACCACCGCCGACGAAGCCGCGCGCGTGATTCTCGACGGCGTGCGCAAGAACAAACGGCGCGTGCTGATAGGACGCGACGCGCGCGCCGCCGACTGGCTCGCGCGCACGTTGCCGGCGGCGTATCAGGCGCTGGTCGTGATGCAGGCGCGCCGGATGAAACGCATTGCGGAAAAGCGCGCGCGCCGTGCCGCGCAGATCGACGGCAGGCGCGCATGACGCGCGTCACGCCATCAACCGCTTCGACAGAACACCCAGGATCACAAGGAGAAAGGGCCATGATGCCGGTTCGCCGCGACCTTCGTTTCAATCTGCCGCCGGAACGTGCCTGCGACTGGCATGTGCAAGGCGCGCATGTGACACACTTCTTCAACGCGCTGTCGCTGCTATTCCCGGCGGGCGAGCGTTTCTTCATGGATAGCGTGCGCAACTATCGCGACCAGATCGACGACCCCGTGCTGAAAAAGCAGGTGCTCGGCTTCATCGGCCAGGAAGCCATGCATACGCGCGAGCACATCGAATACAACGACCTGCTGCAGGAAGCCGGGCTGCCGGCGCACAAGCTCGACAAGTGGCTGTGGGCGATCCTCAATTTCGGCCGCAAAGTGCTACCGCATTCGTATCAGCTCGCGGTCACCGTCTGCCTCGAACACTACACCGCGATGCTGGCGGCCCTGCTGCTGGAAGACGCGACGCGCGTCGGCGGCTCGGTGGAAGGCTACGCACAGATGTGGACGTGGCACGCGCTGGAAGAAACCGAGCACAAGGCCGTTTCGTACGACGTGTGGAACACCGTGCTCAAGCCGGGTCTCGGCCGTTACCTGCTGCGCACCGGCACCATGCTGGCCACCACCTTCACGTTCTGGCTGATCGTGTTCGATTTCCACCTGCGCCTGCTGATCGCCGACCGCAAACGCGGTGGCCACATTCGCGGCATGTGGCGCGTCGTCAAATATCTGTACGGTCCGCGTCACGGCGTGTTTCCGCGTATTGCCGGCGAATGGCTGAGCTTTTTCCGGCCCGGCTTCCATCCGTGGGATCACGACAATCGCGCGCAACTGGCGCGGATCGACGGTCTCGTCGCCGCCGTCGACGCCACCAATGCAACTGCCCCGAGCACCCGCAAGGCCGCGCGACGCGGCGCGCAGGCGGCCGCGTGATACGCGACACGCTGTCGGTCGTGGCCGGCGACGTGCGGCTCGCGGTCTACGTCAGCGGACCGCGCGACGCACCGCCGATCGTGCTGGTGCACGGTTATCCCGATTCGGCCGCGGTGTGGGAGCCGGTGCGCGCGCAACTGGATGCGCGCTACCGCGTCATCAGCTACGACGTGCGCGGCGCGGGCGCCTCCGAGGCGCCGGCCACGCGCAGCGCTTACCGACTCGAACGGCTGGCCGCGGATCTGGCGGCGGTTGCCGACGCAACCTGCGGCACGCGACCGTTTCATCTGGTCGGCCACGACTGGGGATCGATTCAGAGCTGGGAGGCGGTGACCGATCCGGCGTTCAAAGGCCGTATCGCGTCGTATACGTCGATTTCCGGGCCGTGCCTCGATCACGCGTCGCTCGGCTTGCGCGGGGGCGATGGTGCGCAGTTGGCGGATCAACCCGCGCATGAACCCGTCAAGCGGCCATTCGGCAGCGGTCTGCGGCAAATGATCAAGTCCTGGTACATTTTCTTTTTTCATCTGCCGTGGCTGCCGGAACTGGTGTGGCGCGCCGGCGGCGCACGCTGCTGGCCGCTGTGGCTGCGCGCGACCGAACGCGTGCGCCCTGAGCGCGATCCCGCGCAAAGGCGCAACGCGCTCAACGGTCTGAATCTGTATCGCGCGAATTTCATCGACAAGCTGCTGCGGCCGCGCTCGCGCCATGCGCATGCGCCGGTGCAGTTCATCGTGCCGCTGCGCGACCGCTATGTCGGGCCGGCGCTATCGCTCGGGCTGGAGGGATGGCTTGGCTCGTATCGGCGCACCGAGATCGATGCCGGCCACTGGGTCGTGCTGCGCGAACCCGAGCGGATCGCCGCGATGATCGAAGGCTTTGTCGCGCAGCAGCGGACCGGCCTCGGCCTTGACGAGACGCTCAACGAGACACCCAGCGCGACGGCGACGGTCAACCCTCGCGCGGCAGGCGTGTGAACAGCGTCGGATAGTCGATCACGAGGCCGTCTTCGTCCACCGTCAGGTTCGCCGTGAAGTTGCGGAACAGACCTTCGTAGCGATACACCTTATTCAACTCGATGCACGAATACGCCTGCTCGGCGCGCGTGACCTGCAAATCCGGCGTCGAGATATACGCCACTGAAATCGGCTGACGCTCGCCTTGCGCCAATTGCAGACGACGGATCGGCAGCGTGTTGGTGTACGGCGTGGCCGCAATGTCGATGTCGATGCAACCATCGAGCGCGCTCAGCACGTGGCCGTGACCATCGCGCCAATGGCCCTGGCCATCGCCGTGCAATTCCAGTTCGCCGCCGCCGGCGATCTTCAGCCACGCATGCGTGGTGCGCCATTGCGCGTCGCAGCGCACCGTGTAGTGCAATCCGTACGCCTTGCCGTAGCGCTGTCCCACCACCACGCTTTCCACCGCGAAGCCGTCGTCGCGGGCGTCGAACGTTAGATGTTCGATTCCTTCGTCCTCTTCCGAAGTCCATCGTAATTCACGCATTGTCTGTCTCCTCGTGAAACGGCTCGACCCGCATGCTTCGGGTTGCGCCGGGTACTCATCGGGTGTCTGGGGGTTCTCATCGTAGCGCGAAAGCTTTCGGTTCGCCGACACGGCGCGCCCCGCGCCTACGCATCGGGCTCGGTGTCGCAAATAGCCACTATCAACGCCTCGCGATGCCCTCAGCGCCGCTGCTAGCCTATGCTCGCGGTTCCGCTCCTTACCGACCTGGCTCGCACCTGACGCTCAAGCGTCGTGTCGCGCGCGTCGTCGAATTCACACCGCTCTCAAACCATGCACGCCGCCTCGACCCAAGCAAAATCCGCCGCTCTGCGCACACTGTTGCGCAGTCTCGGCCAGATCGTGCTGCAGCCGAATGCGTTCACCGGCGCGTGCCTGCTCGCCGGGTGGCTGCTGGTCGAACCGCGCCTCGCCTGCGCGGCGCTGATGGGCGCGACCGCGGCCAACGTGAGCGCCGTGCTGGCCGGCTATCGTGAAGCCGATACGCGCGACGGACTGCACGGCTTCAACGGCGCGCTGGCGGGTCTCGCCGCGTTCAATTTCATCGCCGACAATGCGACCGCCGCCGCGGTGGCGATTCTCGCCGCGACGGCGACAGCGTGGTTTCTCGAACCATGGACGCGCCGGCTGCGGGCGAACGGATTGGGCGTGTTCTCCAGCCCGTTTCTGATCGTCACATGGCTTTGGCTGCCGATGATCACGAGCGGCGCGCCAGTGGCACCCCAGGCGATCACGCCACCGTTCATCGCGACGCAATGGATCAACGGCATACTCGGCGCGCTCGCACAACCCGGCTTCGGCTCCGGCGCGTTGCCGGGCCTGCTCGTGCTGATCGGCATCGCCGCAGCGTCACGCAGGCATGCACTGTGGGCGCTGATCGGCGGCGCGCTCGCCAGCATGGCGCACGTGTTGCTCGGCGCCACGGCGAGTTCGCTCGACGCGGGCCTGTTAGGATTCAATGGCGCGCTGACCGCCATCGCGCTGGCCGATTGCGGCGCCGCGGCAACGCTTTGCGGCGTGGGCGTCGCGGTGCTGTTGCAAGCGGTCGCGAGCTACTTCGGCTGGCCGGCCATGACCGCGCCGTTCGTGCTCGCGAGCTGGAGCGTGCAGGGGTTCCGGCATCGCTTCACGCGGGGTGTCGTGGCGCGAAAAGCGATGGAACGCATCGATCCCTCTCAGCAACTCTCTTGAATGGGACTGGAGAACAACATGTCTTTCACTCATGCCCCTGCGGGCCGTCTCGCCGAAACAGGACCGCTGTCCGACGCGGAGCAGCAGACTCGCGTCGACCTCGCTGCCGCCTATCGTCTCGCCGCCCTCAACGGCTGGGACGATCTGATCTACACGCACATCTCGGCCAGCGTGCCCGGCGAACCGGGCCACTTTCTGATCAACCCCTTCGGCCTCGCGTTCGACGAAGTGTGCGCGTCGAACCTCGTGAAGATCGATATTGACGGCAATATTATCGGCACCAGCGAGCATCCGGTGAACGCGACCGGCTTCGCGCTGCATGCCGCCGTGCACGCGGCGCGCGCCGACGCGTTCTGCGTGATGCATCTGCACAATACGGCCGGCGTGGCGGTGTCGGCGCAACCCGCCGGTTTGCTGCCCGCGTCGCAGCACGCGCTGCGCTTTTACGGCCAGCTCGCGTATCACGACTATGAGGGCCTCGCGTTCTCACCGGCCGAGGGCGAACGTCTCGTCGCGCATCTCGCCGACAAACCCGCCATGCTGTTGCGCAACCACGGCACGCTGACCGCCGGCCGCACCGTGGCCGAAGCTTATGTGCTGATGGCGACGCTGCTCAAGGCATGCGAAATCCAGTTGCAGGCGCAAGCATGCGGTGCGGAACTCGTGGTGCCTGGCGATGCGGTCGCCGCGCGTACGGCCGAGCAACTTTACGACGGCGGCGCCATTGAAGGCGCGCTCGAATGGCCTGCGTTGCTGCGCAAGCTCGACCGGCTCGATCGCGCTTATCGTCACTGAAGTCGCCGCTGAAATCGCCACGAAAATCGCGCCTGGCCGCCCGCGTCCAACTCAATTCTTTAACGGAGTCATGTCATGCCCACGTTTCATATCGAACTCTTCGAAGGCCGCACAGTGGAACAGAAACGCCAGTTCGTCGAAGCCATCACGAAGGCAACCTGCGAATCGCTCAACGTCGAGCCGAATTCGGTCGACATCATCCTGACCGACGTGAAACGCGAAAACTGGGCAACGGGGGGTCGTTTGTGGTCGGACGCGGATGCGTGAAGGTTGCGTGAGCACCTAAGTCGTCGTCCGGAATTCCGCGCGCATTGCACGCGCAGTCAATACAGCGCAGCGACGCGTGTCTGAAACGCGTCGCTGCAGCGGCGTGAAACGTAAAATCACTACGTCCCTACGCCGCAGTTACTCACACCATTTAGAACTTGTGGATGATGCCCACGCCCGCAGCGAACTGGCTGCGTGACGACGACGGCGCGCTGTTCTGACCGTCGCCGATATCGGCCGTTGCGTTGATGATGCTGGTGCCGTTCGTCGCCAGCGTCTGGCCGCCCGCGCGCTGATATGCCTCGAGCGCGTACAGGCCGGTGCGCTTGGAGAGGCTGTAGTACTGCGACAGGTTGAACTGCTGATAACGCGCCGAACTCGTAATGCCGTTCGCCTGCGTGGCGCGCGTGTAGCTATAGCCAGCGGCCAGATCCAGCGCCGTCACCGGGCGGTAGTGCAGCACCGCGCCGCCCGTATTGAAGATCGCAGTGGTGTGGAACGGCGAGTTGATGCCCGCCACGTACTGCACGTTCGAGTACGAGAACGACACGTCCCATTGCGAGCTGAACGCGTAACCGCCGGTCACGGCCACGCGCTGCTGCGCCGCCGATTTCTGGTAGCCGTTGTTGATGCCCGACACACCCGCCTGCGCGCCCGCGTTCGACGTCGTGGAGTCGGCGCCCCACGCACCGCCGCCCGGCGTCGAATTGTTGATGCGCTGGAAGCCCACCGCGATACCGAACGGACCGGTAATGTATTGCAGCGCCGCGCTCCACGTCGAACCGGCATTCAGGCTGCCTGCCACGCCGCCCACCGAATACGAACCGCTCGCCGTGAACCCGTAGAAATTCGGCGACGTGTACACCAGCGAATTGTTCGCGCGGTACAAAGTGTCGAGCGAATCGATATCGCCCGGGTGCGCGCCGTAGGCGCCGGTCAGCCACGTGGTCGGGCTATACGGCGACAGCAGCGTGTAGTACGAGGTGTACTGGCGGCCGGCCGTCAACGTACCGTACGTGGCGTTGGCGACGCCCACATAAGCCTGGCGGTTGAACGCCAGACCGGAGACGCTCTGCGCGCCGGTCGCACTGTTGAAGCCCTCTTCCAACTGGAAGATCGCCTTGGTGCCGCCACCCAGGTCCTCGCCGCCCTTCAAACCGAAGCGGCTACCCGCCCAGATCCCGTTGACCATCTTGACCGCCGAGCGGCCGCCCGAGGTCGACCCGAGCGACGTCTGACTGCTCTGATAGCCGATCCCGGTATCGACGATCCCGTACAACGTCACGCTGCTCTGAGCGTGCGCGCCAAGGGCGACCAACCCAAGCGCAGAAGTTACCAGTGCCTTTTTCATTTGTGCTCCTCTGTTGAAAATTATTTTTTGATTCGCGGCGCCGCGCGGGCGCCGCTGAGTGTGAATGGGAGTCCGCTCAAAACACCGGGTGGCCATTGATCAGGCTCGGCAGCCAGGTGGAAAACATCGGTACGTAGGTGACGATGTTGATCGCGCTGAAAATGGCCAGGTAGTACGGCCACGCCACCTTGGTGGTCTCGCCGATCGACACGTTGCCGATCGCGCAGCCGATGAACTGCACCGAGCCGATCGGCGGATGCACGAGGCCCAACGAACAGTTCAGCAGAATCATGATGCCGAACTGCACCGGCCCCACGCCGGCATGCATCGCCATCGGCAGGAACAGCGGCGTCGTAATCAGGATGTGCGCCGCCATATCGACGAACGTGCCCAGGAAAACCTGCAGCAGGTTGATGTACAGCAGCATCAGCCACGGCATGCTGGTCGCACCGTCGAGCATGCGTTCGATCGCGTCCGGAATCTCCAGGTAGGCCATCTGGTAACGCAGCATGTTCGACACGCCGATCAGCAGCAGCACCACGCCGGTCGTCTTCGCCGCTTTCGAGAGCGCGTGGAAGAGCTTCTTCATCGTCATCGAGCGATACACGACGACGGTCAGCACCAGCGAATAGAACACGGCGATCGCCGCGGCTTCGGTCGCGGTGGCAATGCCCTTGGCGACGCAGAACAGAATGATCGCGATCACCATCAAGCCGGGCACGGCGCCGACGAAGGTTCGGGCCACCGCGTACCAGCCGGGGAATTTCTGCAGTTCGGTCGAACCGTCGGGACGGCGCGGATAACCGTACTTGACCGCTTGCCAGTACGCGGCGAGCAGCACGAAGCCCATCACCCACAGCACCGGCAGCAGACCGGAGAACAGCAGATCGCCGATCGACACGCCGCTCATCTGGTGACCGTTCAACGTGCCCGTAATGCCCTGGGCCGCGAACGCATAGATGATCATGTTCGTCGAGGTCGGCATCAACGCGCCCACCAGTGACGAATGGGTCGTCACGTTGACCGCATAGGCCGCGCTGTAGCCTTCGCGCTTCATCAACGGAATCACCACGCCGCCCATGGCCGACGTATCCGCCGACGGCGAACCGGACACCCCGCCGAACAGCGTGCAGGCGACCACGTTGGCCATGCCGAGGCCGCCGCGGAAATGCCCGACGGCCGCTTGCGCGAAACGCAGGATGCGGTCGGCGATGCCGCCGTGCAGCATCAGCTCACCGGACAGGATGAAGAACGGCACCGCGAGAAACGAAAAGCCGTTGATGCCCGAAATCATCGCCTGCATGGCGGTGGCCGCGGGCAGGCCTTCGTACAGATAAGTCAGGACGCACGACAGTCCCAACGCGAACGAAACAGGAACCCCGAGAACGAGAAAGACGAGGAAACTGACGGCGAGAATGGCAAGTTCCATGATTGCTCTAGTTGTGTTTCTTGACGAAAAGCGCGAGCAGGTTCTCGAGCGAGAACAAGGCAATACAAACGCTGGCGACGACCGGAATGCAATAGCGCACGCCTTCGGGCAAACCGAGAATCGGAATCCGGTCTTCCATGGTGGTTTCGGCCATTTGCAGACAGCCGAAGAAAATCGCCACGGCCAATGCGATCAGACAAAGATGTTGAAACGCGGCCGCCATGACCTGCCCTTTCGGCGGCAGCTTCGTGACCAGCGAATCGAGCCCGATGTGGCCGCCCTCGCGCACTTTCAGCGCGGCGCCGAACATGGCGATGACGATCACCAGCAGCAGCGCGATGGGCTCGACGAAATCGGGTGCGTCGTCGAAAACGTAGCGCATCACGACGCTATAGATCACGAGCAGGCTGAGCACGGCAAGACTCACCGACGCCACGATAACCAGCGCGTGAAACAGAAAATCATTTGGGCGCTTTATGAATCTCATTGACCCCATCCTTTTACCGCGGACCTGTCTTTAATAAATCAGTCATTCATGTCGACTTCTTTCAAGCGGCGCGGCGCGATGTGCGCGGACGGTGGAAAAGCCCAGCAGATTTTTCTGCCAGGCTTTTCCCGCTGTGACGGTCAAGCGCCGCGCAACCCGCAAGCCTTATTTGATGGCCTGAATCTCGTCGACGATCTGCTTCATTTGCGGGGTCTTTTCGTACTTTGCCCAGACCGGTTGCATCGCCTTCACGAATGCGGCGCGATCGATCTGCGCAGCCGGGATGATGGTCGCGCCACCCTTGGTGACCGTCTTCGCCGCATCGTTCTCGCGCGCGGTCCACAGCTTTTCGTAGTACGGCACCGAGTCAGCCGCGGCCTTCTTGATGATGACCTGCTCCTGCGGCGTGAGCGTGTCCCACACCTTCTTCGAGAACACCAGCACTTCAGGCGTCATCGAATGCTGGGTTTCGGAATAGACCGTCGCGACTTCGAAGTGCTTGGTCTCTTCATACGACGGCAGGTTGTTTTCCGCGGCGTCCACGAGACCCGTCTTCAGGCCCGTATAGACTTCGGCGAACGGCATCGGCGTGGGCGTGCCGCCCATTGCGCGGATCTCGTCGACCATCAGATCGGAAGGTTGCACACGCACCTTCAGACCTTTCATGTCGGCCGGCGAATGGACCGCCTTCTTCGCGTAGATCGAACGCGCGCCGCTCTCGTAGAACGTCAGCGCGATCATGCCCTTCGCCTGGAACGCGTCGAGAATCTTCTGGCCTTCCGGGCCGTACATCACTTTGCGGAAATGGTCGATGTCGCGGAACAGGAACGGCAACGACGGAATCATCGACTCGGGAACGATCTCGTTGAACGCGGCGCCGTTGGCGCGCGCCATGTCGAGCGCGCCGATGCGCACCTGATCGACCGTGTCGTTTTCCGAGCCCAGCGCGCTATTGCCGAACACCTTCACGGTGTCCTTGCCGCCGGTTGCCTTGCTGATCTCGTCACCCATGTATTTCACGGCCATATTGGTCGGATAGGTGTCGCCGTGCACGTCCGACACGCGGAACACGCGTGCTTCAGCCGACGCGGCACTGAAGGCCAGCACCGACGCTGCAACGATCATCGAAACACGGGAAGAGGCGAACTTCTTGTTCATCGTGACATTCCTTGTAAATGGACCATCCAATCGATTGGCCGATTGCGGAGGGCTGCTAGCGGAAGGCCAGTACGAATGCGATATGGCTTTACTGCGTCTCCCGACTCCGCGTTCGCTCACCCGTGTGGGCTGCGGACGCTTCGCCGTGCTGGTCTGTGCAACGTCCCCGGCACCGATCTCAGCACTCCTGTCAGACAACTCGACATCTTTTACTTTTGCTTCGACTGCATCGGCGCGCCGCTCGTGGCGATGAATCGTCCACGCAGCGGCCACCTTGTCCTGCTGTTGTCCTTAAATTCAAGAAAGGAATTTGTTTGGACTTGTATGTTGTACGACGACATACGAAGTCTATAAAACGCGGTTTAAGTTGTACAGACGGTATTTACCCGCAGAATTGAGATAGCCGGAACGGATGACTCAAGCGCCGCAACGCCAAGGCCTTATGGGATAAGGAGCCGAGATGACAAGGCGGGAAAGGCGTCTCGTGACGCTCTGTTTCTGGGTAGGAAAATGCGTGGCGAAGATGGCGTGAATGTGGCCGTTATGCCACACAGTCATACGACGAGTGATGAATTGAAGTGTGTGCAGAGAAGTGCGCCGGCCATGAATGCACGGCCGGCGCGTCACGCTGACGGTGTCGCTTACAGGACGCCCGCGTATTCAGGTTCCAGCAACCCCGTGACGCCGGGACGCACGGCGAACAGGTGGCCGTCGTGCTCGCTCGCGCCCGCTGCGGGCCGGATCGAGGTCACGAACAGCGTATCGAGATCGCGTCCGCCGAACGCGCACATGGCCGGCTTGACGGCCGGCACGACGATCTCGCGATCCAGCTTGCCTTGCGGCGTGAAGCGCAACAGCCGGCCCGCGTCGTTGGCGCAAATCCAGTAGCAGCCGTCGGCGTCGACCGCTGCGCCGTCGGGACGGCCCACGTAGTGATTCAGATCGGCGAACACGCGCCGGTTGCGCGGCTCGCCGGCGTCGACGTCGTAATCGAATGCCCATATCTGGCGGCGCAGCGGATGCGAGTCCGACAGGTACATGGTCGCGCCATCCGGCGACCACGCCAGACCGTTTTGCGTGATCAGCGCATCGATCACCGGCGCGGACAACACGCCGCGCTCGTCGAAGCGATACAGCGCGCCGGCCGGATTCGCCAGCGACATGTCCTGCACCATCGTGCCGGACCAGAAGCGCCCCTGGCGATCGCAACGGCCGTCGTTGAAGCGCATGTCGTCGCAGGCAAAGGAAGGCGCGGCGAGCCGGCGTGCTTCGACCTGAAGCGATTGACCGTCGGCCGTTGCGGTTTCGCTCAGCGTGACCGCGAACAGCCCCGTCTCGCAACCGGCCAGCACGGTGCCGTGGCGATCGAACGCGATACAGGCGACTTTCTCAGGCAAACGCCATTCGGAGCGGTGGCCCGCCTCTACCGCCAGGCGCACGATCTTTTGCGCGGGGATATCGACCCAGTAAAGTGCCTGCTCCGCTGCGCGCCACACCGGACTTTCGCCGACCATCGCGGGCGCCTCGCCCGCTGCCTCGACACGCTCAACGTTGGGATTGGCCGCCGAGGCGCTCATCGCTTCGGCTCCATCGGACCGGCGAGTATGAACGCGCCGCCCTGAAAACGCTGGGTCGGATCGTCGAGATCGGCGGTCGGCGCGCTGACCGGAAACAGATGCTCGAATTCGACCGAGCTGTCCTGCGGACGAAAACCGAGGAACGCCGCCTTCGTGTTGTCGACCCACTTGGTGCGGTTATCCGACACGCCGTAGACGATCGCATGTCCCACGCGATTAGTGAACAGCGAGCAGCGCACCAGCTCGATAAAGTCGCGATAGCTGAGAAACGTGACGAGCATGCGCGGATTCTTCGGCTGCTCGAACGACGAACCGATCCGCAGGCACACGGTCTCGAGCCCGAAGCGATCGAAGTAATAGCGCGACAGCGATTCGCCGAAGCACTTCGTCACGCCGTACAGGGTATCGGGGCGCAGCGGCGCGTCGATATCCACCACTTCGGTCACCGGATGAAAACCCACCGCGTGATTCGAGCTTGCGTAGACGATGCGCTTCACGCCCTGCTTCTGCGCCGCCGAATACAGGTTGTAGAGGCCGCGAATATTCGCTTCGAGCAGATCTTCGAACGGCGCCTCGACGGAAATGCCGCCGAGATGAATCACCGCGTCGACGCCTTCCAGCAGCGCGAGCACCGCGGCTTCGTCGGCGAGATCGACGATCGACGCTTCTTCGTGCGCCGCCACCTCGCCGAGCGGCGCGATGTCGGTGACGCGCACGACATCGGCCCACGCGGCGAGCGCGCCGCGCAACTGCTGGCCGAGATTGCCGGCGGCACCGGTCAACAGCAGACGGCGGAAGGGTTTCTGTACTGCGGAGTGAGCAGGATTCGAGTCGGTCATGTCTTGATATGAGTGTGATTGCGCTGAAGCCAGCCAGGCCACGCCCGGCCGCTCAGGTCACCGGCGCCGGATTGAACAGCGTCAACGCATTGTGGAGCTTGAGTTTTTCCGCGCAGGTCTGCTTGCGTCCGCTGGCGACGTCGAGCATCAGGCGGAACAGTTCCCAGCCCACGTCTTCGATACTCGCCGCGCCGGTCGCGATCGTGCCGGCGTTGATGTCCATCAGATCGTGCCAGCGGCGCGCGAGATCCGAGCGCGTCGCGACCTTGATCACGGGCACTTCGGCGAGGCTGTACGGCGTGCCGCGGCCCGTGGTGAACACGTGCAGATTGATACCGGCTGCCACCTGAAGCGTGCCGCAGATGAAATCGCTAGCCGGCGTGGCCGCGTAAATCAGCCCTTTCTGGCGGACCTTTTCGCCCGGCGACAACACGCCGGAAATCGCCGAATTGCCTGATTTGATGATCGAACCCATCGCCTTTTCGACGATGTTCGACAGCCCGCCCTTCTTGTTGCCGGGCGTGGTGTTGGCGCTGCGGTCCGCGCCGCCGCGCTTCAGATAATCGTCGTACCACTGCATTTCGCGGATGATCGCCGCGGCCACCTCGGGATTGGCCGCGCGCGCCGTCAGTTGATCGACGCCGTCGCGCACCTCGGTGACTTCGGAGAACATCACCGTCGCGCCGGCTCGCACCAGCAGGTCGGTCGCGAAGCCCACGGCGGGATTCGCGGTCAGCCCGGAGAACGCGTCGCTGCCGCCGCACTGCACGCCGATCACCAGATCGGCCGCGGGGCACGTCTCGCGACGGCGATTGTTCAGGCGCTTCAAATGGCCCTCGGCCATTCTCATGATCGAGTCGATCATCGACTGGAAGCCAACGTGCGCGTCGTCCTGCAGCACGACAACGTCGCCGTTCAGATCGGCCTCGACGTCGCCGATGTCGGCGATTTCCGCGACGTTAGCGGCCGCCGCGATCGGAATCGTGCCGGGCGGCATCAGACGCTCGGGCTGCAACTTCTCGCAACCGAGGCTGACCATCATCACCTCGCCGCCGAAGTTCGGATTCAGGCTGATGTTGCGCACGGTGCGGATCGGCACCATCGCGTCGGGCGCGTCGATCGCGACGCCGCAGCCGTAGGTGTGGCCGAGGCTCACCACGTCGTCGACATTCGGATAGCGCGGCAGCAATTCGGCCTTGATGCGCGTGACCGCATGCTGCACCACGTCGGCCACGCATTGCACGGTGGTCGTGATCGCCAGAATGTTGCGCGAGCCGACCGAACCGTCGGCATTGCGATAGCCCTCGAACGTGAAGCCTTCGAGCGGCGGCATCTCCGGCGCCTTGATGGTGGCGATCGGCAGGTCTTCGAGTCCGGGCGGGCTCGGCATGCGGATCACGTGCTCGTTGATCCAGCTACCCCTGGGCAACGCCTTGAGTGCGTAGCCGATCACCACGTTATAGCGGATCACCTCGTCGCCTTCGGCCAGATCGGCCAGCGCGACTTTGTGGCCTTGCGGCACGCGTTCGCGCAGCGCGATGCCGTCGGGGAAAACGGCGCCCTCGCCCAGACCGCCGTCGTTGACGACGATCGCGACATTGTCATTGGGGTGAACGCGAATGTAGAGCGGAGATTGTTCCATTGCATCGATCCTCATGGCGCTGCACGCGCACTGCGCCAGCTATTCATACGTCATCCTACAACATGAAAGATTGCGTGGATGTTCCGTATTTA
This sequence comes from Paraburkholderia bryophila, assembly GCF_013409255.1. Lineage (NCBI taxonomy): Bacteria > Pseudomonadati > Pseudomonadota > Betaproteobacteria > Burkholderiales > Burkholderiaceae > Paraburkholderia > Paraburkholderia bryophila. The sequence continues at coordinate 3,022,250 of NZ_JACCAS010000002.1, read as the reverse complement.
CCCTATGGCGTGCATTATGCCGCGAAAACCCCGTTGAGTTAGACGATTTGTTGTTGTACGATGACGTATAAGAAATCTCCATTTCGACAAACAACCCCATACCGCCGCCCTGGATACTCATCATGACGACACCGCAGGAACTCAAGCAGATCGTTTCGGAAGGCCTTCTCTCCTTCCCCGTCACCGACTTCGACGAACAAGGCGATTTCCGCGCCGACACCTATGCCGAGCGCCTCGAATGGCTCGCGCCGTACGGCGCATCGGCGCTGTTCGTGGCCGGCGGCACGGGTGAATTCTTCTCGCTCACGCACGACGATTACTCGAACGTGGTGCGCACCGCCGCCGAAGTCTGCAAAGGCAAGGTGCCAATCCTCGCCGGCGCGGGCGGCCCGACCCGCGTCGCGATCGCCTACGCGAAAGAGGCCGAGCGCCACGGCGCGAACGGCATTCTGCTGATGCCGCATTACCTGACCGAAGCCTGCCAGGAAGGTATCGCCGCGCACGCCGAAGAGGTCTGCAAGTCCGTGCCGAACATGGGCGTGATCATTTACAACCGCGCCAATTCCAAGCTTAACGCCGACATGCTCGAAGGGCTGGCGGAGCGCTGCCCCAACCTGATCGGCTTCAAGGACGGCGTGGGCGAGATCGAAAACATGGTGACGATCCGCCGTCGTCTCGGCGACCGTTTCTCGTACCTCGGCGGCCTGCCGACCGCCGAAGTCTATGCGGCGGCGTATAAGGCGCTGGGCGTGCCGGTGTATTCGTCGGCGGTGTTCAACTTCATTCCGAAGACCGCGATGGACTTCTACCGTGCGATCGCCGCGGACGATCACGCCACCGTCGGCAAGCTGATCGACGAATTCTTCCTGCCGTATCTGGCGATCCGCAACCGTCGCGCGGGCTACGCGGTCAGCATCGTGAAGGCGGGCGCGAAGCTCGTCGGCCACAGCGCCGGCCCGGTGCGCGCGCCGTTGACCGATCTGAACGAAGAAGAAATGGCGAAGCTCGACGCGCTGATCAAGACGCTCGGCCCGCAGTAATTGCGCGCTTGATTGTCGATTGCCAGAAGCGCCCGGGACGGTAACGTCGCCGGGCGTTTTTCGTAGCGCGGCAGCGCGCCGCCCGCATAACGATTCAGGAGATGACGATGGAAATGAGCCGGATGGCGAGTTCCGCCCACGCCGCGAAACGCACGAAGGTCCGCTACACGATCCTGCTGCTGATCTTTCTGATCACGACCTTCAACTACGCGGACCGCGCGACGCTGTCGATCACCGGCTCGGCGATGCGCGGCGAGTTCGGTCTCGACGCGATCAAGATGGGCTACATCTTCTCCGCGTTCAGTTGGGCCTATGTGCTGTCGCAACTGCCGGCCGGCTGGCTGCTGGATCGCTTCGGCGCACGGCGTGTCTACGCGGCGAGCATTTTCTTCTGGTCGCTCTTCACGCTGCTGCAAGGCACGATCGGCTTGCTGGGCAGCGCGGCCGCCGCCATTACCGCGCTGTTCGTGCTGCGCTTCGCGATGGGCGTGGCGGAATCGCCGGCGTTTCCGGCCAATGCCAAAGTGGTGGCGAGCTGGTTCCCCACTACGGAACGCGGCACGGCGTCGGCTATTTTCAATTCGGCGCAGTACTTCGCGGCGGTCGTGTTCACGCCGCTGATGGCGTGGCTCACCCACGCGTTCGGCTGGCACATGGTGTATCTCGTGATGGGCGCGACCGGGCTGCTGCTCGCCCTCACGTGGCTGAAGGTGATGAAGAACCCGGCGGATCATCCACGCGTGTCGCGCGCCGAACTCGACTACATCGAACAAGGCGGCGGCGTGGTGAATGGCCACCAAAAAACCCAGCCCAACGATCTCGCCCAGGCCGGCGGCTGGTTCCTGGTGCGTCAACTGCTCGGCAACCGCATGCTGCTCGGCGTGTATCTCGCGCAGTACTGCATCAACGTGCTGACCTACTTCTTCCTGACGTGGTTTCCGATCTACCTCGTGCAGGCGCGCGGCATGACGATTCTGCATGCGGGTCTGGTCGCGTCGTTGCCGGCGATCTGCGGTTTCTCCGGCGGCGTGCTCGGCGGCATTCTGTCGGACGGGATGATCCGCCGCGGCCATTCGCTGACCGTCGCGCGCAAGGTGCCGATCGTGGGCGGCATGCTGCTGTCGGTGTGCATCATCGGCTGTAACTATGTGTCGACCGACTGGATCGTCGTCGCGCTGATGTCGCTCGCGTTCTTCGGCAAAGGCATTGGCGCGCTCGGCTGGGCGGTCGTCGCGGATACGTCGCCGAAGGAAGCGCTTGGGCTGTCGGGCGCGATCTTCAATATGTTCGGCAACGTGGCCGGCATCGTCACGCCGATCGTGATCGGCTACCTCGTGGCGACGACCGGTTCGTTCAACGGCGCGCTGGTGTTCGTCGGCGTGAACGCGCTGCTGACCGTGTTCAGCTATCTGGTGATCGTGAAAGATATCCGGCGAGTCGAGTTGAGCCGGGGCTAACCCGGCGAGCGGTTATCGTACTTCCATGGCGGCGGCGTCATACGCGCCGCCGCCCCGCCAGGCTTGAAAGAGTACGTCCCGACGACGGCGACGGCGGCGTCGCGGAAAATGATCTGGTGTTTATATAATCAGTCGTCAGACGACGGTATAATGAGACGTACAAGTGTCTGCAACTATCTGATTTAAGGGGCGTTTTCGATGGCTACACCACTGGCATCCGCGGCACCGCCGCGACGCGCTCGCAATCTGGCCGAGTTCGTCGTCAGCTACGTCACCGAGCAGATCGGGTCCAACGCCTTGAAGCCCGGCGACAAACTGCCGACCGAATCGCAGTTGATGGTCACGCTGAGCGTGAGCCGCACCGTGATTCGCGAAGCGATTTCCCGCCTGCAGGCGGGCAAGGTCATCGAAACGCGTCATGGTATCGGCAGCTTCGTGCTGGAGCCGCAGCGCGAAAAACTGGGCATCGACATGGTGCCCGCCACCACGTTGCGCGACGTGTTGTCGATTCTGGAGCTGCGTATCAGCCTGGAGACGGAATGTGCCGGGCTGGCCGCGCAACGCGCCAAACCGGACGACCTCGCGCGCATGCGCACCGCGCTCGACGCGATCGAGGCCACGCGTCACAACGGGCTGGATAGCGTCGACGCCGACTTGCAGTTCCATATCTCGGTGGCGCGCGCCACCGGCAACCGCTACTTCGTCGATATCCTGACGCAGATGGGCAGCGCGCTGATTCCGCGCAACCGGCTCGACTCGGCGGGCATTGCTCGCGCGGAACCGGACGCGTATCTGTCGCTGGTCAATCTCGAACACGAGAGCATTCTCGAGGCCATCACCCGGCACGACGCGGAAGGCGCGCGCGCGGCAATGCGCATGCATCTATCGAATAGCCGCGAGCGGCTGCGGCGGGCGAATGAAACGGCTGAGGCGAATAGCTGAGGCGTTGGCTCTGGCGGCTCTGGTGGTGATAAAAAAGCCTGTGATTTCGTTGTCGAAATCACGGGCTTTTTGTTTTGGCGGGCGGTGTGGGTGTCGCTTGATCGCGTAAGACTGCCCGCGAGCAAAGCCTCTCAAATCACATCAAGACGTTGATAAGGTTGCCCGCAAACTTATCACTAAAACTTAATCTCATCACTTCAGTGATAAAATTTTGCACATCTTATCAAGATCAACTTTTCTTATCACTCAAGTGATATGATTTTGATAAGCTTATCACCTACACGTCGTCATGCCCGCCCAGCCCTCCTTGAACCTTATCGTCGACTACATTGCGCGAGAACTTGAAGCGGGCGCGGCGGGCGTTTCCGCCGGCGCCATCCAGACGCATGTGAACCGCCCGAGGCCCACCGTGAACCGTGCCTTGGCACGGCTCGTCGCAACGGGCGTACTCGAACGGAACGGGGCCGGCCGGGCGGTTACCTACCGGATTTCGCCCCTCCCGTCAGCCACTCCCACGATCGCGCAAGATCAGCAGGAGGCACGAGACTCACCCGCCTGGTGCTATCAGTCCACGGAACTCGTCGCCGCGCTGTCCGCTCCCCTCGGCACCCGTAAGCCCGTTTCCTATCAACGCGTTTTCGTCGACGGCTATCAGCCGAACGTGAGCAGCCTGCTCCCTGCGTCGTTGGCAGCGCAGCTTCAGGAAAAGGGCAAATCGAAGGATCAGCAACCCGCCGGCACCTATGCCCGCAAGGTGCTGGAGCAGTTGCTCATCGACTTGTCCTGGTCCTCGTCACGGTTGGAGGGGAATCGCAAAAGCCGGCTGGACACCCGCGAACTGTTCGAGCGGGGCCGCTCCGAGAGCGATGACCGCGACGCGACCATGCTGCTGAACCACAAGGAAGCGATTGAATTCATGGTGGATGCGGTCCCCACCGAGGGCATGACCGTGCCCGTCGTGCGCAATCTGCAGAGTCTGCTGATGCGCGATCTGTTGCAGGACCCGGCGGATCTTGGCGCGATCCGCAGCAAGATCGTCAACATTCACGGCTCGGTGTATCTGCCCTCTCAGGTTCCCAACCTGCTGGAAGAGATGCTGCGGCAAATCGTCGACAAAGCAACGCGCGTTCACAATCCGGTCGAAGCCGCGTTCTTCCTGTGGGTGAACCTGGCGTATCTGCAGCCCTTCGTGGACGGCAACAAGCGCACCAGTCGTCTGAGCGCCAACATGCCGCTGATGCTGTCGAACTGCGCGCCGCTGTCGTTTCTGGACGTGGAACAAACCGACTACGCGCTAGCGATGCTTGGCGTCTACGAACGGCTCGATGTGTCGCTCGCGGTCGAGTTGTTCGACTGGACCTACCGCCGCTCGATCGACAAATATCAGGTCATTGTCGAGTCGATGGGTGGACCGGACCCGTTGCGGGCCCGTTATCGCGAACACCTAGGCGAGGCGATCCGGCAGATCGTTTTCTTCGGTTCCACGCTCGCTCAGGCGATCGAAGCGGCAGGGATTCCCCCGGTCGATGTGGCGGTGTTCAACGCCATGTTGAACACCGAGCTGGCGCATCTCGAGGCGTACAACTGCGCCCGCTATCGCATGCCGATGACGAAAACGCAGGCGTGGATCGACAAGGGGCGTCCGCGCTAGCGTCGGCGATCTTGCCGCGGAGATCGCGGCAAAAACACCGGCGCCCGCCACTCAACTCCGCGTAATCTCCCCATCGCGGCGACGCCACAAATCCAGCGGATTCGCGTCGGCCAACGCCTCCGGCAGCAATTCCGCCGGGAAATCCTGGTAGCACACCGGCCGCAGGAATCGCTCGATCGAGGTCGTGCCTACCGACGTCGCGCGACTATCCGAGGTCGCCGGGAACGGGCCGCCATGCACCATGGCATGCGAGACTTCGACGCCGGTCGGGAAACCGTTGACCAGAATCCGCCCTGCCTTGCGCTCCAGAATCGGCACCAGCTTGTGCGCCGCCGCGAGATCCGCGCGATCCATCTGCAACGTGGCCGTCAGTTGTCCTTCGACATGTTCGGCCACCGCCAGCATTTCCTGCTCGTCCTTGCAACGTACGATCGTCGAGGTGGGGCCGAACACTTCGTCTTCCAGCGCCGGGGTGGCGAGGAACGTCTGTGCGTCGGTTACGAACAACGCGGCGCACGCCTGCGTCGGGCCGGTCGCGTCGACGCCATGCGCGACGGCCTCCACGCCTTGGGTTCCCGCCAGCTTGCCCTCGCCGGCTTCATAAGCCGCGTGAATGCCGGACGTGAGCATGGTCTGCGCCGGCTTGCCGCTCAATGCGCTGGACGCCGCGGCGACGAAGCTCTTGAGCGCGTCGCCGTCGACGGCAATCGCCAGACCCGGGTTGGTACAGAACTGCCCGGCGCCGAGCACCAGCGAATCGACGAAACCGCGCGCGATGCTCTCGCCGCGCTCAGCCAGCGCGTTCGACAGCAGAAACACCGGGTTGATGCTGCTCATTTCGGCGTAGACCGGAATCGGCTCGGCGCGCGCCGCCGCGATACGCATCAGCGCCACACCGCCCGCGCGCGAACCGGTGAAGCCCACCGCCTTGATCGCCGGATGCGCAACCAACGCTTCGCCGATCGCATTACCCGCGCCGACGACCAGCGAGAACACGCCCTCGGGCAAGTCCATGTCCTGCGCGACGCGCTGGATCACCCGGCCGACCATCTCCGAAGTGCCCAGATGCGCCGGATGCGCCTTCACCACCACCGGGCAACCCGCCGCGAGCGCCGCCGCGGTATCGCCACCCGCCACCGAAAACGCCAACGGGAAATTGCTGGCGCCGAACACCGCGACCGGGCCGAGCGCAATCTTTTGCATCCGCAGATCGGAGCGCGGCAGCGGCTTGCGCTCCGGCAACGGTGAATCAAGCGTTGCGTCAAGCCACTGCCCGGCGCGCACCACTTGCGCGAACAGCTTGAGCTGACCCGTCGTGCGGCCGCGCTCGCCTTCGAGGCGCGCCTTCGGCAGCCCCGACTCCTGCTGCGCGCGCTCGATCAGCGCGTCGCCCAGCGCCGTGATGCCGTCGGCAATGCGTTCGAGAAACTCGGCGCGCACCGTCAGCGGCAAGTGCCGGTACGGCTCGAACGCCTGTTGCGCGAGCTCGCAAGCTCGTCCGACATCGGCCACCGAAGCGCCGCCGAAAACCGGCTCCGCGATGTCGGCACCCGTGGCAGGATTGAACGCATGCAGGGATTTTTCCTCGCCGCGCACGGCTTGGCGACCGATCAGCATTTCGCCGGTAATGGACATTTCGCTTCCTTAAAAAGACTGCCGTAGATATAAGTTATCCTACAACATGGAGAGGGTTACATGCAACCCAAACTACCATTCCTACGGCGAGTTCGGGTATACGTGGCCGTTACAACATAGAGGCCCAATGCTAATCTGCTTTTAGACATACGACGACCTATAACTCAAGCGGCATCGCTCGAGTTCTGCTCACTGGACGGGTCGTCGGCCGGAGCTTGCCCGATTCATCGCCGTTTGAGGAGATATCCCATGCCCGCCGTCGCGCCCTACCAGGCCTTACCTAACAGTTTCCGCCACGCCGTTCGCGCAGGCGACACCTTGATCGGCTGCTGGGCGTCGCTGGCGAGTCCGGTCGTCACGGAATTGCTCGGCATCATCGGTTTCGACTGGATGCTGCTGGACGCCGAACACGCGCCCAACGACGTCCTGACGCTGATCCCCCAGTTGATGGCGCTCAAGGACAGCGCGAGCGCACCGGTCGTGCGGCCGCCGGCTAACGACAGCGTGTTTATCAAACGACTGCTCGACAGCGGCTTCACGAATTTCCTGGTGCCGTTCGTCGACAGCGCCGACGACGCGGCCCGCGCCGTGGCAGCGACGCGTTATCCGCCGCAAGGCATTCGCGGCGTGTCGGTGAGCCAGCGCGGCAATCGCTACGCGACCGTGGCCGACTACTTCCAGATCGCCAACGACAACGTCTGCGTGGTCGTGCAGATCGAAAGCCGCAAAGCCGTCGACGCGATCGACGATATTCTCGCGGTCGACGGCGTCGACGCCGTGTTCGTCGGCCCGTCCGACCTCGCGGCCGCGTACGGCCAGCTCGGCAACCCGAACCATCCGGACGTGCAACAGGCGATCGCGCACGTGTTCGAACGCGCGCAGGCCGTGGGCAAAGCCAGCGGCATCCTCGCGCCGGCCCAGGCCGACGCCGAACGGTATCTCGCGATGGGCTGCCGCGTGATCGCGGTCTGCGCGGACATCGGGCTGCTGAAAAACGCCGCGCAGACGGTTCAACACCACTTCATGCAGAAACAGGCAGGCCAGGCATAACCACGGCCGCCACGACCTCTTGGGAGCACTCCATGCAAAAAGCAGGCTTTATCGGACTCGGCATCATGGGCAAGCCCATGGCCGCCAACCTTCTCAAGAACGGCGTCCCGCTCGCCGCCTTCACGCGCAGCGGCGTGCCCGACGATCTCACCCAGGCCGGCGCCGTCGCGTGTGACAGCCCGGCCGCGGTCGCCGCGCAGGCCGACGTGATTTTCATCATGGTGCCCGATACGCCGGACGTCGAACGCGTGCTGTTCGGCGAACAAGGTCTCGCCGACGCATTGCGCGCGGGACAAACCGTGGTCGACATGAGCTCGATTTCGCCGATGGCCACCCGCGAGTTCGCGGCCCGCGTGCGCGAGCGCGGCGCGGACTATCTGGACGCGCCCGTGTCGGGCGGCGAAGTCGGCGCCAAGGCCGGCTCGCTGACCATCATGGTGGGCGGCGAAAGCGCGAGCTTCGACAGCGTCAAGCCGCTGTTCGACATGATGGGCAAGAACGTCACGCTGATCGGCGCGGTCGGCGCCGGCCAGGTGTGCAAGGTGGCGAATCAGGTGATCGTTGCCGCGACTATCGAAGCGGTCGGCGAAGCGCTGCTGCTCGCCTCGAAAGCCGGCGTCGATCCGGCGCGCGTGCGCGAAGCGCTGATGGGCGGCTTCGCGTCGTCGCGCATTCTCGAAGTACACGGCGAACGGATGACCAAACGCAGCTTCGACCCAGGCTTCCGCATCGAACTGCACCAGAAGGATCTGAACCTCGCGCTCTCGACCGCGCAGGCGCTCGGCGTGTCGCTGCCGAACACCGCCACGTGCCAGGCGTTGTTCAACGCCTGCGTGGCGCACGGCGGCAAGGCGTGGGACCACTCCGCGATGGTGCGCGCGCTGGAAATTCTGGCCAATCACGAAATCGGCCAGCCGGTCGCTTAAGCCGCAAGTCCTCACCCGCAGCACCGCTCCCCCTGCTCTATGCCAATAGACAGGATGGATCGGTGCGTGCGCGACATTTCATCGCTCAAGTTTTCTTACAAAAAGTAGTCAGGATCACTGATAACCAGACAAGCGCTTCCGCCGAAGCAACGATCCTCATCCCCTCAAACATGACTAGCAGATGCCCGCATAGGGCAAGGAGACATCCGTGACCATCCACGATAAAAACAGCGGCGATCCGGCGACATCGAAAATCCGCGAACAGGACAAACTTAACTCCCCCAAACGACGGTCATTCCTCGTGTTCGCAGGAACCTCCGCGGGCGCGGGCCTGTTCGCTACCCTGCCCGGATGCGGCGGCGGCAGCGGTTCGTTAGGTTCCTCGACACCGGCGCCGAGCGCACCGGTCGCGGCGGCGGACCCGATCTGGGGGCCGACCGGCCAGGCAACCGTGATCATCAACAAGCTGGCCAGCATCACACCGTCGATGTTTCCAGCGGTCGATTTCCAGGTGACGAGCTACGGCGCACGCACGCTGCAAGCGTCCGCGTTGATTCAGGCCAGCGCATGGCCGGGCGGCACGATTCCCTGGGTGACCGGCTCGCAGGCCGCGGCATCGCCGCAAAGCCCGGGCTCGACGATCATGGTGCCGTACGACATGACGGACACGGTTTACGACTCGTACGCCGCGTTCAATGCCGCGATTCAGGCTGCGCATGCGGCGGGCGGCGGCCGCGTCGTGGTGCCGGCCGGCAACTGGTATTGCGGCGGCCCGATCGTGCTGCTGAGCAACGTGAATTTCCATCTGAGCTCGGGCTGCACGATCTATTTCAGCCCCAACCCGGTCGACTACGCGAAGAGCGGTCCCTACACGACGGCGAACGGCAATCTGTTCTGGTCGCGCTGGCAGGCCAACGACTGCCTGAACTTCGGCGCGCCGATCTATGCGTACCAGCAGACCAACATCGCGCTGACCGCCGACGACAACACCTGCGTCCTCAACGGTCAGTCCATGACGCCGATGCAGCTGAGCACCAAGGCGCCGACGTCGTGCTGGTGGACCTTCAAAGGCACGAGCGGCGAGTACGGTTACGTGAAACCGGCTTCGGGCGGCGCACCGGTTTCGCAAGCCGACGCGAACACGGGCACCACCGCCTACTCGGCCAACGGCGCCACCTACCCGGGCAACACCGCGCTGACGAGTCTGCCCGCCGCGCAGATCACGAATCCGCAGACCAACGTCTCGTTCACGAATCAGGATGGCACCACGACGACGCTGATGACGCTGCTCACCGCGTCGGGCTGGAATCAGGATCAGAACTATTTGCCGGCGCTGTCGGAACTCGGCGTGCCGGTGCTGAATCGCGTCTTCGGCCTCGGCCATTTTCTGCGGCCGTGCATGGTCGAGTTCATCGGTTGCACGAACGTGTTGCTGCAGAACTATCACACGCAAAACACGCCGTTCTGGCAGCATCATCCGACCGATTGCACGAACGTGCTGATCGACGGCGTGTTCGCGGACAGCATCGGCCCGAACAACGACGGCTTCGATCCGGACGCCTGCAACTACGTGCTGGTGCAGAACGTCCAGTTCAATACCGGCGACGACTGCATCGCGATCAAGTCCGGCAAGTGTCTCGACACGCAGTACGGCCCGATGCAGAACATCGTGGTCCAGAATTGCACGATGCAAAGCGGCCACGGCGGCCTCACGATCGGCAGCGAAATGAGCGCGGGCGTGCAGAACGTCTACGCCCGCAATCTGACCATGCAGAACGCGAACTGGGCGAGCAATCCGCTGAACATCGCGCTTCGCTTCAAGACCAACATGAACCGTGGCGGGTTTATCAACAACGTGTGGATCAACGGCGTCACGCTGCCCAACGGCGTGAATCTGACCGGCAAATACGGCGGCGGCGCGCTCGGCTCGGCGTATCCGGGCTCGGTCGCCGGCACCGGTACGGTCGGTCTCGCGGCCAACCCGTCGACGGGCCAGGGCGGCCTGATCACGTTCGACTGCGATTACAGCCCCTCGGGCGATGCGGTGCGCTGGAACCCGGCGACGATCAACAACGTCAACATCTCGAACGTGAACGCGACCAATACGTCGGGTGCGGTGAGCTACGCGTTGACGTCGGGCTTCCCGGCGACGTCGGGTTCGTGTTTTCAGGCCATCGTCGCGCAGGGTCCGGTCGCCGCGGACTACAACGGTCCGTTGCCCATCCCCAGCGTACCGCCGATCACCGGCGTGACCATCTCGAACTGCAACCTCGGCACGCCGATCTGCACGGGACCGGTATCGGCCACCGTGCCGGGACCGCTCTTCGTGGACAACGTGAAATCCATCACGCTGAGCAATGTGGTGATCGCCGGTGTGACGTATAACGGCGCGCTGACAGGCTAACAGGCTGACGATTGCGAGGTCCGCGGCGTGCAGGCTGCCGCGGACCATGTGTTGGTTCGATGCGGGCGCAACGTGTTGGCTTCAGCACACCTCGCACCCCGCCTCTCGCTCAACCGGTTCAACCCACCACTGCGGCAAAAAAAATGGGACGCTTTCGGGCGTCCCATTTTTACTTCCACCGGTCCATCACTTCACCACCGCTCCCGCTGCCGCCCAATGCGGCTCGGGCGGCGCCTTTTCCGGGCTCTTGGCTAGCAGGCAAACCACACCGGCGGCCACGATATCGAACACCGCCAGCACGACGAACAACGGGCTATAACCGATCCGGGTAACCAGCACACCGAACAGCGCCGTGAACGCCGCGGCGCCCAGGTAGCCCGCCATGCCGCCCATGCCGGTTGCGGTAGCGACTTCGTTCTTGCCGAACATATCCGACGTGATCGCGTACAGCGCACCCGACAAGGTCTGATGCGCGAAGCCACCAACGCACAGCAGCGCCACCGCCGCGTAAGGACTCGCCACCAGACCCACGCACGCCGGTCCGATCATGCACAGCGCGCCGACCACGAACACCAGCTTGCGCGACGTGAACAGCGAGACCTTCGCGTACTTGTGAAACAGCGGGCTGAGGTAACCGCCGAGCACGCAGCCGATATCCGCGGCAAGGAACGGCATCCACGCATACAGCGCGACTTCCTTCAGGTTCATGTGACGCTCGGTCATCATGTACAGCGGAATCCATGCGTTGAAGGTCTGCCATGCCGGCTCCGACAGAATGCGCGGAATGCCGATCGCCCAGAAGTCGCGGCTGCCGAGCATCGCGAAGCGGCTGCGCTTCACGGCGCCGAGGTCGTCGCTATGCTTCGCTTCCTGGCCGCTCAGAATGTAGTCGCGTTCCGCATCGCCCAGCAGCTTCTGCTGGCGCGGATGCTTGTAAAGCACCATCCACAGCACGCTCCAGACGATCCCCGCCACGCCGACAATCACGAACGCCAGTTGCCACTCGCCGTGCAGCAAGGCCCACACCACCAGCGGCGGCGCCAGCAGCGCACCGATCGACGAGCCGATGTTGAACCAGCCGATCGCGACTGACCGCTCCTTGGCCGGAAACCATTCGCTGGTTGCCTTGACGCCGGCTGGAATACCGGCCGCCTCGGCAAGACCGAGCACGCCGCGGAAGAACGCGAGGCTGCGCCAGCCGGTCGACCACGCCGCCGCCGCGCATGCCAGCGACCACGCCAGCGCGAACACCGCGAAGCCGAGCTTGGTACCGACGGTATCGAGCACGAAGCCCGCGACCGGCTGCATGAACGCGTAACAGAGCTGCCACGCGACGACCACGTTCGCGTACTGCGCAGTGGTGATGTTGAGGTCCTTCATCAACGTCGGCGCCGCCACCGACAGCGTATTGCGCGCGAGGTAATTGATGATGAGTCCGGCCGCGACCAGGCTGACCATCCACCAGCGGATGCCCTTGATTTTCATGACTACGTCTCCTCGAATCTCTGACCGGTCAAACGGGCCGGGCTGCCGACGCGGCCGAGCCTGAACGGTCGGGACCGGCGCCCTCGTCCGTGCGCGAATAGTCGATGCCGACGAAGCTGCCGCCCTGGAAACGCTGACCCAACGCATCGAGCGGATTCGGGCGCGCGAGAATCTCTTCGGCGAAGGCTTCGGCGTCCTGCGTCGGCTGATAGCCCAGACGCTCGGCGCCGCTGTTGTCCCACCAGCTACGCGTGTTGGCGGACACGCCCCAGATCGTCAGGAAGCCGACGTCTTCCGCTTCGACACAACGGTCGAGAAAATGCAGCAGATCGCGATGACCGAACCAGGTGCTCAGATGGCGCGGCTCGGTCGGTCGCTCGAGGCAACTGCCGATCCGCACGCAAATGCTTTCGATACCATGCTTGTCCCAGTACATGCGCGCCAGCGCTTCGCCCCACACCTTACTCAGGCCGTAGAAACCGTCCGGACGCAACGCGCAGTCGAGCTCCAGATGCTCGGTGACCGGGTACATGCCGATCGCGTGATTCGAACTGGCGAACACGATGCGCCGCACGCCTTGCCGGCGCGCGCCTTCGTAGACTTCGACCAGCGCGCGCAGATTGTTGTCGATGATTTCGGGCAGCGGACGCTCCACGCTGGTCCCCGCGAAATGAATCAGCACATCCACGCCGTCCAGCAGACGATCGACGATCGCCGGGTCGCGCAGATCGCCGTGCATCACGTCTTCGCCATCCACCAGCGGTGTGAGCGGCTTCGAGCCCGCGGCAGAACGCAACGGCGTACCGCGTGCGACCAACGCCGCGCGCACCACGGCGCCTAGCTGACCACCGGCGCCACTCAGGGCAATCTTCTTCATAAGGTTCCTTTACTGCGCCGCGCGCGCGATCTGACTGGATGACAACCTGCGGGAGAAGCGCGGCTGTTTCGCCTGCGACAATTCGCCTTAGTTGTACGATAACGTACTATCAACGAAGGGAGACCGGATTTCAACCAGGCACTTACCCTTATTCTAAGTTGGGAATCAGGGATTTCCACTTGATAAACAAAGACATAGCTTCACTCTATTTATGTGACGTCATATAACTAGAGCGGTGATTTTTTCGGAGAAAAGTCCACCACCCGCCCACCTCATGTCGTTCAGGTTCAAGCCGGCGGTACTCAACCGCGAGTAGACTGAGTGCGCTCAAGCAAGACCGCGCTGCGTTGCGCAACGCGCAATACACCGCAACTGCTGGAGCAAACGCGCCCTCCGCGCCCGACTACTTTTCAGCGCAGCACGTCACCATGACCAATGCCCTTAGCTCTGTGCTCCCCGTCGCCGTACCGGCGGAATCCGCCGTCAGCGGTCTGTACCACGCGCCGGACCTCGCCGATGCGTACGCGGTCCGTCTGCCGGACGACGCCATCGACGATCCCGAATTGCTCGCGCGCTTTCTGTTCGAGCATCAGGCGGGCTGGGTGGGTAAGTTGATGAGCGTGCGCGATGCGATCGTCGGCCGCTTCGGGCTCAAGACGACCCGACAGTTACGCACCGAAACCTCGCCGGGTTCGCGCGAACGCGTCGAATTTTTCAGAATCTACACGCGCAGCGCGCGCGAGATCATTCTCGGCGAGAACGACAGCCATCTGGATTTCCGGGTGTCCGTGCTGCAGCAAACCCGCGACTCGGACGGCGATCAGTCGCGCTATCTGATCCTCTCGACCGTCGTGCATTGCCACAACGGGCTCGGGCGTTTTTATATTCTCGCGATCGCGCCGTTTCACCGGTTGGTGGTGCGCTCTTCGCTGCGGCGCGCGGCACGGATTGGCTGGCCGACGGCCTGAGCGGCTGAGCGTGCGAACTACCGCGGGCGCGGCCCCAACGCCGCGCCCGCTTCACCGTACTTACTAGCCGATAAACTCCAGCAAATCGGCATTTACCTTATCGGCCTCGACGACACACATACCGTGTTGCCCGCCCGGATACACCTTCAGCGTGGCGTTCTTCACGATCTTCGCCGTTTGCCGCCCCGCCGCGTCGATCGGCACGATCTGGTCGTCGTCGCCATGCAGCACCAGCGTCGGCACGTCGATCTTCTTCAGGTCTTCCGTGTAATCGACTTCGGAGAACTGCTTGATGCAGTCGTACAGGCCTTTGATCGAACCGGCCATGCCTTGCCGCCAGAACGAATCGATCACGCCTTGCGAGACCTTCGCGTTCGGACGGTTATAGCCGTGGAACGGCACCGCCAGATCCTTGAAAAACTGCGAGCGGTCGTCCACCACGCCTTTGCGGATACCGTCGAACACGTCGATCGGCAGGCCGATGGGGTTGCCCTCCGTCTTCAGCATCAGCGGCGGCACCGCGCCGATCAGCACGGCCTTCGCGACCCGCTGCGTGCCATGCCGGCCGATGTAATGCGCCACTTCACCACCGCCGGTCGAATGGCCGACGAGCGTCGCGTCCTGCAGGTCGAGATGCTCGATCAGCGCCGCGAGGTCGTCGGCGTAGGTATCCATGTCGTTGCCGTCCCACGGCTGGGCCGAACGGCCATGACCGCGGCGGTCGTGCGCGATCACGCGGAAACCCTTGCTACCGAGAAACAGCATCTGCGCGTCCCACGCGTCAGCCGTCAACGGCCAGCCGTGCGAGAACACGACCGGGCGGCCCTTGCCCCAATCCTTGTAGAAAATGTCCGTACCGTCTTTCGTCTTGATCGTGCTCATCTGCTGACTCCTTTTGGTGAAGTCTGCCGTTACCGGCAGGGGGATGAAGCGTGCTCGTTCAAACCGTTCGCGTGACGCGCGGGCGCGATGCTCTTACTGGCAACGTATGCCCCACGCCCTACAGCTCTATGACGGATTCGCGAAGCGCCGATGAATCTCACGGGCGCCTCGGCATGACTATTCGAAGCGAATAACGGGAATCGATGGATGAATCGCCACGGCGTAACGCTCATGAATTCCGGAGCGCGCGTTCAGCTGAGGAACGCTGCCGTTTGGCTGTCTGCATGGTAGAGGTAAATGCGCGCGCTGACTACCGCGCGGCCTGCCAGAAAGTCGATTCCGGTGGCGTGATTGTCGGTTGAAGACGAGTCGGGCTACGCCTGGGGTTCCTGCTGCTCCGACTCCTGCGCTTCGATCGCCTGTTTCACGCGCATCAATTCCGTGGCGTGGGCGTTCTGATCTTTCTGGATACGCTCGGTCGGACCCACGACCGACAGCCCGTACAGGTCGCCGCCTATCGTCACCGCCACGGCCACCGCCGACAATTCCGGCGCACTCTCGCCGAGATTGGCGCACCAGCCTTGCGCTTTGGCCGCCGCGGCCTGCGCAACGAGCGCGGGCAGATCGACGACCGTCGCGGCGGTGAAGTGGTCGAACGACAACTGCGTGCCGAGCGCCTGCTGCGCCGCTGCATTCAGTTCGCCAAAAATCGCCTTGCCGATCGAGTTCGCATGCAAGGGCCGCAACTCGCCGGGCGCGCGCGTATAGCGGATCGCCTTGGTGGATTCCACCACGTCGAGGTACACCACCGCCGCGCCTTGAATCTTGCCGAGCACCGCGGTCTCGCCGCTTGCGTCGCGCAATTGAACCAGCCGCGGATGCACCATCTCGACAATCGGATCGACCGCATTGATTGCGCTTGCAAGCATCTGCAAACGCCGGGTCGGATAGTAGCCGCCGCGCTTTCTGACTTCGTAGAGATAGCCGCGGCTCACCAGCGTGCGCGCCAGCGCGAGGCAGCTCGACATCGGCACGTTCAGCAAACGCGCCAGCTCGGTGAGCGGCAGCGGCCGTTGCTCGGCGGCAAACAGTTCGAACAGGTCCAGCGTGCGGGCAACGAGTTTGACATCCATGGCGGTTCGGAGAGACTTCAATACGACTTCGGCAGGCCCAGTACTTTCTCCGCGATGAAACACAGAATCATCTGCGGACTCACGGGCGCGAGCCTCGGAATCATACACTCCCGCAGATAGCGTTCGACGTGATATTCCTTCGCGTAGCCCATCCCGCCGAGCGTGGCGATTGCCGTCTGACACGACTGGAACGCAGCTTCGGCGGCGAGGTATTTGGCGGCGTTGGCTTCGGCGCCGCACGGCTGACCGGCGTCGTACAACGCGGCCGCTTTGAACACCATCAGATTGGCGGCTTCGAGTTGCATCCATGCCTGTGCGAGCGGATGCTGGATCCCCTGGTTCTGGCCGATCGGCCGGCCGAATACCACCCGCTCCTTCGCGTATTGCGTGGCGCGCTTCAACGCCGCCTGACCGAGGCCGATCGCTTCGGCGGCGATCAGAATCCGCTCCGGGTTCAGACCGTGCAGCAGATAGCGAAAGCCCGCGCCTTCGTCGCCGATGCGGTCTTCCACCGGCACCCGCAGATTGTCGATGAACAGCATGTTCGAATCGACCGCCTTGCGGCCCATCTTCTCGATCTCGCGCACTTCCACGCGCTCGCGATCCAGATCCGTATAGAACAGCGTGAGGCCGTCGGTCGGTTTGGCGCACTGCTCGAACGGCGTGGTGCGCGCGATGATCAGCATCTTGCTCGCCACCTGCGCGGTCGAGATCCAGATCTTGCGGCCGGTCAGCACGTAGTGGTCGCCATCGCGCACGGCCTGGGTTTTCAGATGCGTGGTGTCGAGACCGGCGTCCGGTTCGGTGACCGCGAAACAGGCCTTGTCGCGACCGTCGATCAGCGGCGGCAGGAAGCGCCGCTTCTGCGCGTCGTTGCCGAACACCTGCACCGGGTTCAGGCCGAAGATGTTCATATGCACCGCCGACGCCCCCGACAAGCCCGCGCCCGAGCCGCTGATGGTGCGCATCATCAGCGCCGCCTCGGTCATGCCGAGGCCCGAGCCGCCGTAGTCCGGCGACATCGCGATGCCGAGCCAGCCCGCGTCGGCCAGCGTGCGATGAAAGTCGTGCGGGAAGCCGCCGTCGCGATCGCGCGAGAGCCAGTACTCGTCATCGTATTTTTCGCAGAGCTTTTCGATCGCGGCCTGGATCGATAGCTGGTCTTCGGTGAGATCGAAATTCATATCAACGTCCTTGGTAAAGCCCTATAAGCAACCGGCTCAGAGCGGAAACACGCCGACCAGCACCGCGGTGAACACCATGATGACGGTGGCGGCGAAGAGAAAGGGAATCGTGAATTTCTGATGCTCGGCGAGTTCGACACCAGTCAGGCCGACGATCAGAAACGTGGCCGGCGTCAGCGGACTGACCGGGAAACCGGTGGTCATCTGCCCGAGCAACGCCGCCTGCGCCATCTGCACGGGCGGCACGCCGAGCAGCTTGCCGCTCTCCGCGAGCACCGGCAGGATGCCGAAATAGAACGAGTCGGGATCGAACAGCAGACTGAGCGGCATCGACACGAGCCCGAGCACGAACGGCATATGACGCGCGTGTTCGACCGGCACGTGCTGCACGAGCACCTGCGCCATCGCGGTGAGCATGCCGGTGCCGGACATGATGCCGGTGAACGCGCCCGCCGCCAGCAGCACGCTGGCCATCATCAGCGCGGCTTTGGCGTGCGCGTCGATACGCTCGCGCTGCTGCTTGACGTCCGGATAATTGATGATCAGCGCGGCGACCGTGCCGAGCATGAACATCACCATCGGATCGACAATGCCCGACACCAGCGTGACCAGCACGAACAGCGTCAGCGCGAGGTTGATCCAGAAGCGGCCCGGGCGGCGCAACACCTGCTCTTCCGCGCTCAGTTCGCGCGGCGTCACCGCCACGGCCGCGGCGCTCGCGCGGTCGAGCCCGAGACGCTTTTCCTCGCGTTTGCCGAGCCAGTACGCGCTACCGAAGACGAACACCAGTCCGACGATCTGCACCGGCAGCATCGGATAAAAAATCACCGTGCCGGGGATATGCAAGGCGGCGGACGCGCGCAGCATCGGCCCCACCCACGGCAGAAAATTCACGCCCGCCGCCATCGACGCGACGCACGCCAGAATCCGTTTATCGATGCCGAGGCGTGTGTAAAGCGGCAGCATCGCGGGCAGCGTGACGAGAAACGTCACCGCACCGGAACCGTCGAGATGAATCAGCAGCGCGAGCAATGCGGAGCCCATCACGATTCGCGTGGGGTGACAGCCGACCACCCGCAACACACCGTTGATGATCGGATCGAGCATGCCGGCGTCGGTCAGGATCCCGAAGAACAGAATCGCGAACACGAACATGCCGGCCACCGGCCCGATGTTCTGCACACCGTGCACGATGTACTTGGCGGTCGAGAGGCCAAAGCCGGCCGCGAGCGCCGCCACGATCGGCACGACGATCAACGCGACGAGCGGCGACAGGCGCTTCGTGATGATCAGGCCGAACAGCGCGACGATCGCGACGGTGCCGATCAGCGCGAGCATGACGCGGCTCCTCGCGCACGGAACGCGCTCGCAGTCGAAGAAGCGTTAAAAGCCGACGGCGAGCGCCGTCCTGCGCGATTCGTGCACATGCTGTCTCCTTGGCGGCACGCGGCCGCTCTTTATGGTTTCGACGGAAATGGCTTCAGATGAAGCGTGGGTGAAGCGGGATGAAACGCGAATGAAGTGGCAACCTCAATCGTCGGCGGGCGGCTTGCCGAACACCTGCTCAGCGTGTTCGTTCAATCCGGGCGGCGTGCTGCGATAGGTGGCCGGCGTGCGGCTCAGCTTGATCGGCGACGCGATGCCACGGTACGAGCCGAGCTCCACCCGCATCGCCCGATGCGCGGTGTGCGGATGCTCCAGCGCCGCGCCGAGCCCGAGCACCGGCGCGCACGGCACGCCGCGCCGGATCAGCGTATCGGCGAGCAACTCGCCTTGCCACGACGCGAAGCGCTGCTCCAACTCCGCGCGCAATTCGCGCCGGTGCGCACTGCGCTCGCGGTTGCTGGCAAAACGCGGATCGTCGACCAGCACCTGCGCATCGATCACCGCGCACAGTCCCGCGAATTGCGAGTTATTGCCCACCGCCAGAAAGATATCGACGCTGCCCGTATGGAACATGTCGTACGGCGTGATGTTCGGATGCGCATTGCCGGTGCGCTGCGGCTCCTGGCCCGAGTAGAACCAGTTCGGCGTATGCGGATGCAGGATCGACAACGCGCTGTCGAACAGCGTCGACTCGACGAACTGGCCCTGCCCGCTCGTCTCGCGCTCGCGCAGCGCCATCAGGATGCCGAGCGCCGCATTCAGGCCGGTGACGAGATCGACGATCGGCACGCCGACGCGCAACGGCGCGCCGCCCGCCTCGCCGTTCACGCTCATCAGACCGGTCAACGCCTGGACCGCCGCGTCGTAACCCGGCAGCGCGCCGAGCGGCCCATCGGCGCCGAAGCCGGACACGCGGCAATGCACGAGCCGCGGAAAGCGCGCGCGCAACGTGTCGTAGCCGAGCCCCCAGCGCTCCAGCGTGCCGATCTTGAAGTTCTCGACCAGCACGTCGGCGGTTTCGAGTAATTGCAGCAGCTTGTCGCGCTCGGCGGGCTGGCGCAGATCGAGCGCCACGCCCAGCTTGTTGCGATTCACACCGATGAAATACGATGCCGTGTCGCCGTCGAACGGCGGCCCCCAGGTGCGCGTTTCGTCGCCGTCGGGCGGCTCGACCTTGATCACCTCGGCGCCGTGGTCGGCGAGGATCTGCGTGCAGTACGGACCGCCCAGCACGCGTGACAGATCGATAACGCGAAGTCCCGCGAGCGAACCCGGCGTGAGATTGAACAAAGCTTGTCTCCTGAATGACCGCTGAAGGCAGCGGCGCTTAATTCCCATGCATGAATAAAACTTTATGCTCAGGAATTATTGAAGTCAAGCCGGTTGAGGGGAAACACCTGGGCCTGCTTGCCCCAGCGTGTCGGTGCATCCGCCGGGTGCTGCAGCGCGGTCGATTGCCGCAGTTTCACGGCGGTGCGTCAAAACGCACGCCGCGGCACATTCAGGAAAACTTGATACCTATCAATAACTTGCTGTCTCAAAATTGAAAATCGTCGTAAAACAAGGTGGTTTTTTGACGCATGTCGCATCGCAGCACGAAATCCGCCGATCCCCTACGCTTCGCCCATCTGCCCAGCAGTGCGCACCGACAACGGTCGACGCGCGTAGTCCGCCCCCGCGGGCCTCACGCCCTTCACGCTCATGAACTCCGCACTATCGGCATTCGATCTCGCCCGCATCCAGTTTGCGTTTACCGTCTCGTTTCACATCGTGTTCCCGGCGCTCAGCATCGGCCTCGCCAGCTTCATTGCCGTGCTCGAATGGCGCTGGCTCAAAACCGGCAAGGCGTACTACAAAGATCTTTGCCTGTTCTGGTCGAAGATCTTCGCAGTCGCCTTCGGTATGGGCGTCGTCTCCGGCGTGGTGATGAGCTATCAGTTCGGCACCAACTGGTCGGGCTTCTCCAGTTTCGCCGGACCCGTCACCGGGCCGCTGCTGATGTACGAGGTGATGACCGCGTTCTTCCTCGAAGCGGGCTTCCTCGGCATCATGCTGTTCGGCTGGCAGCGCGTGAGTCCGCGCGCCCACTTCGGCGCCACGCTGATGGTGGCAGTCGGCACGCTGATCTCGACCTTCTGGATTCTCGCGTCCAATAGCTGGATGCAAACGCCGCAAGGCTTCGAAGTCGTCAACGGCCGCGTCGTGCCGCTCGACTGGTTCAAGATCATTTTCAATCCGTCGTTCCCGTACCGGCTCGCGCATATGGCGCTCGCGGCGTTCATCGTCGCCGGACTGGTGGTAGCGGCCGTGGGTGCGTGGCACCTGCTGCGCGGACGGCGCGATCCGGCCGTCAAGAAGATGTTTTCGATGGCGCTGTGGCTGCTGCTGATCCTCACGCCGATTCAGGCGGTGGTCGGCGATCAGCATGGCTTGAATACGCGCAAGTATCAGCCGGCCAAGATCGCGGCGATCGAAGGTCTGTGGGAAACCGAGAAAGGCGGCACCGCGCTGAATCTGTTCGGCATTCCCGACATGCAGGCGGAAACCACGCGCTATGCGGTGTCGATTCCGCATCTGGGCAGCCTGATCCTCACGCATAGCTGGGACGGCGAAATTCGCGGCCTCAAGGAATTCCCGCCGCAAGACCGGCCGAACTCGACGGTGGTGTTCTGGAGTTTCCGGATCATGGCCGGCCTCGGCACGCTGATGATTCTGATGTCGATCGTCGCGTGGGCAATGCGCCGCCGTGAACGCCTGTTCGAATCGAAGTGGTTCCAGCGTTGCGTGCTCGCCATGGGCCCGACCGGCTTCATTTCGCTGCTGGCCGGCTGGGTCACCACCGAAGCCGGACGTCAGCCGTGGGTCGTGTACGGCGTGATGCGCACGTCGCAGGCCGTGTCGCCGTTGACCACCCAGCAGGTCGGCATTTCGCTGATGACCTTCGTGGTCGTGTACTTCCTCGTGTTCGGCACCGGCGTCTACTACATGCTCAAGCTGATGCGCTCGGGTCCGGCGCTGCCGGGCCAGACGCCGAACGGCGTGCCGCATCCCACGCCGAATCAGACCGCGCGCCGCCCGCTCTCCGCCGCCGATCAGATGATCGACGCCGCCTGAGCCCGACCTTCACGCATCACTTGCGACATAAAAAGCGAGAAAGACAATGGACGTAACCGTAGTGTGGGCCGCGATCATCGCGCTGGGCCTGTTCATGTATGTGGTGCTGGACGGCT